>JAEMQS010000195.1 GCA_016463765.1 Solirubrobacteraceae bacterium
GTCGACCACTTCAAGTCGATCAACGACGCGGCCGGCCACGACATCGGCGACCGCGTGCTGGCCAGCGTGGCGGAACGGCTGCGCGAGGCGGCGCGTGGGGAAGACACGATCGCGCGGATCGGCGGCGACGAGTTCGCGATGCTGCTGCCCGAGACCGACGGCGTCCGCGCGTTTGCGGCGATCGAGCGCACCCGCGCGCTCATCGGCTCGACGCCGGTGCTCCCGGGGATCAGCATCACCATCTCCGCCGGGATCTGCGACCTGCGCAACGCCCAGGACGCCGACGCGATGTTCCGCCTGGCCGACGGCGCGCTGTACTGGAGCAAGGCCCATGGGCGTGACGCGGCGTGGATCTACGACCCCGAGGTCGTCCGCGAGCTGTCGGCCGCCGAGCGCGCCGAGCAGCTGCGCCGGTCCCAGGCGCTGCTCGGCATCCGGGCGCTGGCCCGGGCGATCGACGCCAAGGACCCAAGCACGCGCCGGCACTCCGAGCGGGTCGCGGCGATCGCGAGGCGGCTCGCCGAGGAGCTGGAATGGGACCCCGGGCGCGTGGCGCAGCTCGAGGAGGCCGCACTCGTTCACGACGTCGGCAAGATCGGGGTGCCGGACGCGGTGCTGCTCAAGCCCGGCAGGCTGACGACCGGCGAGCGGCGCCTGGTCGGCAAGCACGCCGATCTCGGGGCCCGGATCGTCGAGGACGTGCTCAGTGAGGAGCAGGTCGAGTGGATCCGTGCCCACCACGAGCGCCCGGATGGGCAGGGCTATCCGCGCGGGCTCTCGGGCGCGCAGATCTCGATGGGCGCCGCGATCCTGACCGTCGCCGACTCGTTCGATGTCATGACCATGAGCCGGCCGTACAGCGCGGCCAAGCCGCCGGACGCGGCGGTTGCCGAGTGCGAGGGGCTCGTGGGACGACAGTTCCTCCTCGAGCCGGTGCAGGCACTCGTCGCTCTGCACGGAAGCGGCGAGCTGGCCGGCCTGATGGCCGGGAGCGCCGACCAGGAGGCGGTCGATCCGCTCGACCTGGATCCCATCGACCTGCCGCCGGGCACCTGATCTCACTGGGAGGAACCGTGCAATCGGGTCGCGAAAGCGCAACCCGGGTAGAGGTCGGCGGTTGCAGGACCTACGAGACACGAACGACCCAGGGAGGCTGTCCCCAGATGAAGCTCCAATGGAAGTACCTGCTCGCAGCATCGATGACCGGACTGCTCATCGGCGCCCCGCTCGCCATGAGCGCCGGTGAAGGCCGGCCGATGAACGGCGGCGCGCGCAACCCGGCGGGTGGCGCGACGGCGAACTACACGCAGGAGACGCAGATCATCGCCAACACGTCGACGTACGGCACGCGCCAGTCGAACAAGTCCAACAACGGCGGTGGCGCGATCTACGGCTGCCGTTCGGCGCTGGGCGGCAGCGCGGCCGGCAACGAGCCGTGCCTGCGCGCGACGAACCTGGTGAACGGATCGGCGTTCGAGTTCGCCAACAACGGCGGGAACACGGTCGGCACGATCACGTCGGCCAACGTCAACGCCGCGCCGTTCACCACGAACGCCCGCGGTGTCGCGACCGGCCTGAACGCCGACCAGGTCGACGGGCAGAGCGCGAGCGAGATCGTGACGAGCGCCCAGGCGCTCAACAGCAAGGCGCAGGTCTCCGCGGCCGGCGCCCTGGCGAACGCCCGCGGCGTGACGGCGGCGACCCGGACCGCCGAGGGCACGTACACCGTGACCTTCGCGGCTGACGTGTCGGCGTGCGCGCTGAACGCGACCGTGGTCGACGCGGCGAACAACGGTGACGTCGCCATCGCGCCGGTCAACGCCACGACGTACACGGTGACGACCCGCGCGGCCGTCGGCGGTGCGGTGGCCGACCGCGCGTTCCACGTGACGTCGATCTGCTGATCGGCTGAGGTCCGACCCTTCCCGCCGCGCTACTGCGGCGGGTACGGGTCGGCCCACGGGTCGCGCCCGCGCAGGCGCGCCCACGCGTAGTGGCGCCCGAGCCCGGCCCAGTCGGCGACCCCGCACCACAGGTGCCCGACGGGTCCGGTGACCAGCCAGGCGGCGACGACGATGTGGGGAGCGCGGCGGGGCATGGGGGTAACGGTAAGGTGTTCCGCCGAATGAGTGCCTTGACGACCACCACCACCGAACTTCCCGAATCTCGCGTCCGCGTCGAGGCGCAGGTCAGCCCCGACGAGGTGCAGAAGAGCCTGGAGCGCGCGGCTCGCGCGATCGGCCGCGACATGCGCATCCCCGGCTTCCGCCAGGGCAAGGTCCCGGCGCCGGTGATCATCCAGCGGGTCGGCCGTGAGGTGGTGCTCGACGAGGCCGTCCGCGACACGATCCCCAAGTGGTACGTCGACGCGATCGACGAGGCGGGGATCTCGCCCGTCGGCGATCCGGACCTCGACATCGGCGATCTCCCCGAGGTGGGCGAGCCGCTGTCGTTCACCATCGAGATCGGCGTGCTGCCCGAGGCGAAGCTCGGCACGTACAAGGGCGTCGAGGTCGGGCGCGCCGAGCCGGCCGCCGCCGACGAGGACGTCCAGGCCGAGCTCGACCAGCTGCGCGAGCGCTCCGGCACGCTGGAGACCGCCGACCGTCCCGCCAAGACCGGCGACTTCACGGTCATCGACTTCCTCGGCAAGAAGGACGGCGAGCCGTTCGAGGGCGGCGAGGGCCGCGACTTCCCGCTGGAGCTCGGCTCCGGCCGCTTCATCCCGGGCTTCGAGGAGCAGCTCGAGGGCGCGTCCGCGGGCGACGAGGTCCTCGTGGAGCTGACGTTCCCCGAGGACTACCAGGCGGAGAACCTCGCCGGTGAGGCCGTGACGTTCGAGGTCACGGTCAAGGAGGTCAAGGAGAAGAAGCTGCCTGAGCTCGACGACGAGTTCGCCGAGACGGCCGCGGGCTTCGACTCCATCGACGAGCTGCAGGAGGACATCGCCTCGCGCCTGCGCGAACGCGAGGAGGAGCGCATCGAGCGCGCCTTCCGCGACGCGGCGCTGGACGCGGCGGTGGCCGAGGCGACGATCGAGCTGCCCGACGCGCTCATCGAGGCGCGCGCCAAGGAGCTGTGGGAGCGCATGCTGCATCAGCTCAGCCACCAGGGGATCTCCAAGGAGATCTACCTGCAGATCTCGCAGAAGACCGAGGAGGAGCTCCTCGCCGAGGCGCGCCCCGATGCCGAGACGCAGCTCAAGCGCGACGCGGTCCTGAAGGCGATCGTCGCCGCCGAGGGCTTCGACATCACCGACGCCGACCTCCTCGAGGCGCTGGAGCCCACGGCCCAGGCGCAGCAGACCAAGCCGAAGAAGCTGCTCGACAAGCTCAAGTCCTCCGGCCGGGTCGACGAGGCCCGCGAGGACCTGGCGCAGCGCCGCGCGCTCGATCTCGTCGCCGACGAGGCGGTCGCGATCAGCGTCGCCGAGGCCCAGAAGCAGGGCAAGCCGTTCACGCCTGAGCGCGAGGAGGAGCCCGGCGCCTAGCTGTCCTGCCCGCGGACTTAGTGAACGCGGGTGATGGGTGGTCGGCCGTTG
>JAEMQS010000083.1 GCA_016463765.1 Solirubrobacteraceae bacterium
CGGGCCGCGAGCGCATGCGCCAGCGCGTTCGTCCGGCGGTGCACCTGCCCGAACGTGAGCACCCCGAGCTCGTCGATGATCGACGGCCGGTCGGGACAGGCGCCCGCTGCCGCGGCATAGCCGCCGGCGGGCGTCGGCCCATAGGTCTTCAGACCCTTCGCGAGTCCGATGAGTCGCGCCGGCGCCATGGGCTGCACGATCCCCGTGCGGTGGAGCTGGCGGAGCGTGTGGAGCTTCGTGCCAATGACGCCAAGTTGCATACCGGGCAATTTACGGGAGCGTGACATTTCGTGGCACCTCGCCTCGTTCGACGAGCGCGTAGATGTCCGCGGCCCGCTTGGGGTTGAGATAGACGTGGCGCTGTCCGACCGACGGCTTCTCCTGCAGCAGCCCGCCGGTGAGCAGCGATTCGCCGACGCGTTCGGCCAGCTCGCGGTCGTTCCCGGCAAACCCTCGGGACAGGTGCGCGAACTCCGTGTGGTAGCCGCCCCACTTGCCCATCCCGGCGAGGCGCTGGAGGATCCGGCGCGCGACACGGCGGGCCGGATCGGGGTCCTCGTGCGGGCGTGCGACGCCGCCCTTGCCCTCGAACAGGGCGAGCACCGCGTCGTCGGCCGCCGCGTCGTCGTCGCGGTCGGCCGGACGTCCGCCGAAGCGGGCGATGGCCTCGGCGACACGCAGTGGATGCACCGCGCCGACCGGCGGGCTCAGGCTCTCCTGCGCTCCGCGGAACGCGCCGATGGGCAGCGCCGAGGGTGAGGTGCGCAGGCGATCGAGCTGCGCGGCCTGCTCCTCGAAGGCGTAGACCGCGAGGTCGGGCTCGGGGTCGTCGTCGGGGTAGGCGAGCACGAGGAACCCGTCGAGCTCGCCGCACGAGAGCTGGAGGTCGGCGATCGCCGCCGGCGGTGGCGGGCCGACGACCTCGAGCATCGCGCCGACGGTCGCGGCGGTGAGCAGCCACTCGCGCTCGGTGACCACGTCGGGGTCGGCGCGCAGCTTCGCGTCGACGGGCAGCGCCGCGAGCAGGACACCGGACCCGGCGGCGAAGGCGACCACCACCGGATGGTCCTTCCCCGACCGCGGCTGCTCGAGTTCGTGGACGCCCTGGCGGAGCTCTTCGAGCAGCAGGTCGTGCAGCCACGCGCCACGCGTGCTCGGTGCCTGCGTTCCCCCCGCTTCGGTGAGTGCCCGGCGCAGCGACATCGACCCAGCGTAATCCGTCCGGGGCACCTGCTGTGGTTCTTTCCGTCATGGAGGCTGCCACCCGTCTTCCCATCGCCATGGTCGGCGTCCGCAACGGGCGGCTGATGATCGATGGGCTCCTCGTCGACGACGAGACCGTCGTGCGCCTCGCCGAGGACAGCGAGGAGCCGGCCCAGTTCGTGCGCGATGCGCTCGTCATCGGCGCGCGTGTCCTCGATCGCGAGCAGGCCGGCACGAACACCGACTTCGTCCGCGCGGAGTTCGAGCGCTCGGCGCGTGAGCTCAAGGACGAGTTCACGCTGCGGGCCAAGGCGGTCGCCGACCGGCTCGACCAGAAGGTCGACGAGACGTTCGGCCCCGACGACGGCCACGTGACCAAGGCGCTCACCCGGCACTTCGGCGACGAGTCGACCGCCGCGGTGCAGCACAAGGTCCGCAAGGTCCTCGACGAGGTCGCCGCGCAGATGCGGGAGGACCTGCGCCGTCAGCTGACGTCGGACAGCGCCGACAACCCGATCGTCGCCATCCAGAAGGCCTCACTCGGCGCGATGAAGCAGAACGCCGACCAGCAGAACGCCCACCTGCGCGTGATGGCGGAGAAGATGGAGGCGATGAAGCTCGAGCTCGCCGCGCTGAAGGCCGAGCAGGACAAGTTCGAGGAGCTCGACGCCGAGCGCGAGCGCGGCACCGCAAAGGGCCGCACCTACGAGGAGGCGCTCGCCGAGGCGCTCGACACCCTCGCTGCCGCGCGCGGCGACGTCTGCGACGCGGTCGGCGACTACGGCGGCGAGGGCGGGCGCAAGGGCGACGTCGTCATCGCGATCGACGCCTGCGGCGGGCCTGCGCGCGGGCGCGTCGTCTTCGAGGCGAAGAACCGGCGCCTGTCGAAGAAGGAGGCCCTGGAGGAGCTCGACGGCGCGCTGAAGAGCCGCTCCGCCGACTACGCCGTCCTCGTGGTCCCCAGCGACGAGAAGCTCCCCGCGCGCACCAACCCGCTGCGGGAGTTCAACGGCGACAAGCTGTTCGTGACCTTCGACCCCGACGAGGGGTCGACGCTGGCCCTCGAGGTGGCCTACGGCCTGGCGCGCGCCCGCGTGCTGCAGGCGCGCTCGGAGACCGACCGGGTGGACCCCGACGCCGTGCGCGCCGAGGTCGAGCGCGCCCAGGGCGGGATGGACGAGGTCCGCCGGATCAAGACGCAGCTGTCGAACGCCCGCACGAGCATCGACAACGCCCAGGGCATCGTCGACGCGATGGCGCTCACGGTCCGCAGCCACCTCGCGCGCATCGACGACCTGCTCGCCGCGGGCGACGCGGTCGACGACGCCGCGTAGGCGGTCAGTCGTCCTCGACGAGCGTGAAGGCGAGCTTCGCGCGCTCGCCGCGGACGGCGATCGTGATGTGCCCCAGGCCGCTGCCCGCCGCGAGGTGGCGACGGACCGCCCCCATCATGAGCTCGGCCGCGCGGTCGAGCGGGAAGCCGCCCACGCCGGTGCCGAACGCGGGCAGCGCGAGCGAGTGACAGCCGAGCTCGTCGGCCACGCGCAGCGTCGCCTCGGTGGCGCCGCGGATCGCGTCCTCGCTCGTCGCGCCGCCGGGCTCCATCGTCGCGGCGTGGATGACCCAGCGCGCGGGCAGTGAGCCCCCGGTCGTCGCCACCGCGTCGCCGAGGCCGACCGGCGCGCGCTCGCGGCTCTCGCGCTCCAGCTCGGGCCCCGCGGCGCGCGCGATCGCACCCGCCACCCCGCCGCCGTGCAGCAGCTCGGTGTTGGCGGCGTTGGCGATCGCGTCGACCTCCAGCGTCGTGATGTCGCAGTCGCGGACGTCGATGGTGGCGAGCATGGCCTGATCCTATGTCGCACAGGCGGCGCCTAGCGCAGGGCCACGGCCTCCCCGCTCGTGTTGCCGTCCTCATCCTGCGCCCCACCCGCTGCGACCGTCACCGGCACGCCGGCCGGGGCGTCGATCTCGGCGAGCCCGTCGCTGATCGGCACCGTGCGCCGGTCCCCGCCGACCGTGAACGTGACGGTGCCGGCGCGCACACCGTCCGGGCGCGCCGTGAGGTCGACGTTCTCGCGCGCGGCGGGATAGCCGACGCGCACCGCCACCCGACCCGGGGGTGCCGTCGCCTCGGCCACCGTCAGGGTCGCGGCCGGCTCGACGGTGAACGGCGCGGACACGAGGCGATACCGCGTGGCGGTCACGACGAGCCGGTACTCGCCCGTCGGCGCGTCGCGCGGGACCTCCCAGCGGGCCTCGTAGCGCCCGTCTCGGCCGACCCGCCAGAGCATGGCCAGGCCGAGGTCGGAGTCGACCTCCTCCCACACGTCACCGACCCGGCGCTCGGCACGCAGGAACGCGTCACCCACGGGGCGGTCCGCGCCGTAGGGCCCGCCCTGCCATGAGAGCGTCGCGTGGCCGAGCCGGGCCACCCGCGCGGGCGGCTCGGCCAGCAGCGTCCCTGTGGCGGAGCCCTCGGGATACGGCGTGCCGTTCGGCACGACGCCGCGCTTGGCGTCGTAGATGCGCGGCGGCGGTGCGGCCTCCCCGCGGACCAGGCGGGACGACAGGTCGGTGAGCGACTGGCGCAGCAGGTTCAGCGACAGGCGCCCGTACATCGTCGAGCCGCCCTCGTAGTGCTGCGTGTCGTACTCCTCGGGCGTGGTGATGTAGTTGATGTACTCGTTCGTCAGCCCGGCGATGACGACCTTGCGGACCCCGGCCGGGGACGTCGCGCGGAGCACGTCGTGCTTGACCCGCGCGCCGGATTCCTTCGTCGGCTCCCCGGGGATCGACGCGATCATCCGGTCGCCGACGCGGACGACCATGAGCGGCACCGACTTGGGGAAGCTGCCCACGGGGACGATGACCTTGTGCCCGTGGCCGGGCAGCAGCGTCCCGCCGCCCTTGACGCCCTCCCACGACTGGCGGGTGACGTCGTACAGCGGGCCGCGCCCCTCCTCCGAGCCCGTCAGGAACGGGATGCCGGGATACGCCCGGTCGGCGACGCGCCCGCCCTCGACCCGCTGCCCGCAGAAGCACGTCTGCGTCCAGCGCACGTCGACAGGCAGCGACGACGTCATCGCGTCGCCCGCCCGGCGCCAGGCGCGCAGCAGCGCCTGCGCCTCGACCCGGCCGACCTCGTCGGCGCCCGCGGGCCCGGTGTGGTCCAGCCCGGCGGACATGTCGCCCTCCGCGCCGTTGGCGAAGACGTTGACGACGGGCTCGTCGTCGGGGACGTCGGCCTCCTCGCGCACCTCGCGCTCGAAGACGCGCATCGCGACGGCGTTGTGGTCTCCGGTGTAGGCGCGGATCTCGGACTTCACGACCGTCGCGTGGGCAGCGAACTGCGACCACACGCCGATCGGGCGCCGCTCGCCGTCGACGACGCGGTCGACGCGCAGGACGTCGACCTCGGGATCGATCGTTCCCGGGTAGCCCTCGGGGTCGTCCTCGACGCGCCCCTCGCCCGGCCGCTTCCTGATGCCGTGGTTGGCCAGGTGCGCCTCGAGGCTGCGGTTGCGCGTCAGCCCGTACAACTGCTCGTCGCCCCAGCCCGCGACGGCGGGCGCCAGCCGGTCGTCGGCCTCTCTGATGGCGGCCGAGATCTGCTGCACCAGGAACGTGTAGAGCTGCGGATCGGCGCGCACGGGGTTCAGGAGGCTGCCCAGCGCACGGGGGTCGGTGAGCAGCATGCGGGCGTTCGGCGCCGCGGTGTTGAGCGTCGCGTAGTTGGCGAAGCCGCCCGGGCCGGCGTGGGTGTGCGTCGCGCTCATGAGTACGTTGCCGGTGGTGAAGCCGCGATCGGCGACCGCCTCGGCGACGTGCTGTTGCAGCCCGCCCGGGACCATGAAGAGCTCGACGGAGACGAGGGCGACCTTGCGCCCGTCCTGCTCGAGCACCATCGCCTTCGCGAACAGGCGCGTCTGCTGGCCCTCGACCAGCCGGTCGGCCCGCGTCCAGCCGCCCAGGTAGTAGCCGGTGCGCGGCGGCGTGATGTCGGCCTCGCCGACGCCTGCGCGCAGCCCGCCCGCGCCGGGCGCCTGGGCGCCCGCGGGCGCCGCCACCGCGCCCGCCGCCACGAGGGCGACGAGCGCGGCGAGGGCCCTCATCCCCGCCCGGAGATTCACAGCGCCGCCGCGACCTCGGCGGCCACGACCTCGCCGGCCTGCACGGCACCGTCCATGTAGCCCGACCAGCGCGTCGCCGTCTCGGTGCATGCGAAGTGCAGCGCGCCCTCGGGGGCCGACAGCGCACCCTGGTAGGCCGTGATCGCGCCGGGCTGCGGCACGGCGACCGGACAGCCGCGGTGGAACTCCAACGCGTCCCAGTTGACGTCGAGGAACTCGCGCGGCGACGCGGCCTCCGGCCCGAACCAGGTCGTGAACTGCTCGAGTACCGCAGCGCGCCGCTCGGACGGCGAGAGGAGCTGGTACTCGCGCTGGTCCTGCCCGTCGATGAAGCCCATCATCACGCCGGGGCTGCCGCTGCCGGGCGAGATGTCGAACGTGATCTCCACCGGGCCGCGGTCGCTCGTCGCCTGGCCGGTGAGGCCCTTCGCCCGCCAGAACGGCGTGTCGTAGATCGCGACGGCCTTGCCGACGGACCCCATCGGGACGCGCTGGCAGAGCTGGTCCTTCAGCGGCGACAGGAGCGGCTCGAACGAGATCCTCGGGATCATCGGCGGCGCCACGGCGATCACGACGCGCTTGGCGACCACCGTGATCCCGTCGCTGATGACCGTGGTGCGGTCCCCGTCGGTGACCACCCGCCGGACCGGGGACGCGAGGCTGAGCGCCGCGTCTCCGAGCTCCTGCGCCATCTTCTCCGGGATCTGCTGGCTGCCGCCCTCGAACTGCTGGTCCTGGGCGCCCTGGCCGGTGTTCAGCAGGTCCTGCAGGGATCCGGCCGAGCGGATGTAGAAGAGGACGTGGAGGAACGACACCTCGTGGGACTCGACGCTGAACAGCGACAGGCACGCGAGGTCGAGCAGCTTGTGCACCATGCCCGACCGGGCGTTGGCCCGGATCCACGACCAGAAGGTCTGCTTGTCCCAGGTCGCGGCGCGCGGCTCGGCCCACGGCGCCGCGGGATCGAGCGACGACGCCAGGCCGTTCAGGCGGCTCATGACGGTGTTCAGCTCGAGCAGCGACCCGATGTCGACCGCGGGAATCGTCCCGGCGTAGGTCTTCCGGTTGCCGTTGAACCACTGGACGTTCTTGCCGGTGTTCCAGGTCCGGTACGTCGTGACGCCGAGCTCCTGCGCGAGACCCAGGATGCGCGTCTGCTTGGGCCCGACGAAGGTCGCGCCCCAGTTCACGGGCGTGCCGTCGGCGGCGTCGACGGTCCACACGCGCCCACCCACACGGTCGTCGGCCTCGATGACGTGGACGCTGCGCCCCGCGCGCTGCAGCTGGCGCGCAGCGGTCAGGCCCGTGAGGCCCGCGCCGACGATCGCCACGTCGACCTCCCGGGTCTCCGACGCGGTCGGCGGGGTCTGCTCAGGGCCCGCGGCGGCGGCCCGACCGGGGACGGTCGCAGCCAGCGTGCCGGCGCCGGCGGTGGCGAGCAGGGTGCGACGGGAGAGGCGAAGCGACTCGGACATGGCGCATTCCTACACCTAACTTGGACGATTGTCCAATGATCTTGTGCGCACGGTCGAGCCGGTTTGTGTGGTGTGATGGATCGGTGGGGATCTCAGAGGAGTCAGCAGCAGAGACCGAGCCGCGTCGCAACGCCCGCGGCGAGGCGCGTCGCCGGGCCGTGCTCGACGCCGCCCTGCGCGTCGTCGGGGAGAAGGGCATCGGCGGCGTCACCCACCGCGCGGTCGCGGCCGAGGCGGGGATCACGCCCGGCCTGACCACCTACTACTTCCCCACGGTCGACACGCTGCTGGAAGCCACGCTCGGGATGTACGTCGCCGAGGAGATGGAACGCGTGGGCACCGCCATCGAGGTGCTGCGCGACACGGGACCGGACGCCGACCGCGGCTCCGTCCTCGGTGCCGTCTTCCAGGCCGTCGCGACCGAGCCCGCCCAGCAGGCCGCCCAGTTCGAGCTCTACCTCGAGTCGGTGCGCCGCCCCGGCCTGCGCGACGTCGCCCGTGACTGCCTCAATGGCTACGCCGAGATGGCGCGCCTGGCGCTCGAGCGCCTGGGGGCCGAGAAGCCCGACGAGGGCTCGCGCGCCCTCGTGGCGATGCTCGACGGCTTCGCCATGCACCAGCTGGTCGACCCCGACGAGGCGTTCATCCTCGAGGTCGCGCTGCCCGCCGTGCTCGCGCTGGTCAACGCATACGCGCCCGAAGACCCGGGCGCGTCGCGCTAGGCCACTTCGGCCGGCTCGTCCTTGCCCTGCAGGCGGTCACGCCCGCGCTGCACGGCGGCGATGAACTTCGAGAGGTTGACCTCGAGCGTGTTCAGGATCTCGTCGGCGTAGTCCTCCGCGCCGAGCCGGATCTCCCGCTCACGCGCGCGGGCGTCCTCGATGATGTCCTCGGCGGCGCGCTCGGCCTGCTTGGTGACCTCTTCGTCGGACACCAGCTGGGTCTGCTTCTCGCGCGCCTCCTTGACGATGCGCTCAGCCTCGCGCTTCGCCTCGGCGAGCATCTCCTGACGCTCCTTGACGATCCAGCGCGCCTGCTTGATCTCCTCAGGGATCGTCGCGCGCATCTGATCGAGGATGTCGTAGATCTCTTCCTTGTCGACCCGGACCTGGTCCGTCAGCGGAACGGGCTTGGCGTTGTGCACCAAGTCATCCAGCTTGTCGATGAGCACGAGGACGTCCATACGCAGTTCCCTAGGTTCGATCCCGCGCCACTTCTTCCTTCAACCTACGAGCGACATCGGACGGCACGAGGGCTCCGATGTCACCGCCGAACAGCGCCAGCTCCTTCACGCCGCTCGAGCTGAGGAAACTGTACTGGGGCGAGGCGGCAAGGTAGAGGGTGTCGATATCCGGCGCCTGCAGCCGGTTCAGCTGGTGCATCTCCATCTCGTACTCGAAGTCGGAGATCGCGCGCAGGCCCTTGACGATCGCGCGGGCGCCGAGCTCGCGGGCGAAGTCGACGACGAGGGTGCGAAACGGTTCGGCGCGGACGTTCGGCAGCTCCGCCGTCGCGTCCTCGATGAACTGGATGCGCTCCTCGGTGGAGAACATCGTCTTGCCCTTGCGGTGCGGCAGGTTGACGACGGCGACGACGACCTCGTCGAAGAGGTACGAGGTGCGCTCGATCACGTCGAGGTGGCCGTACGTGATCGGGTCGTAGGACCCGGGGCAGACGGCGATGCGGTTGTCAGGCGTCATGAATGCGAATGAGGGTGTCGCCGTATCGGCGCTCGAAGGTCAGCGGCAGGTCCAGCGCGAGCGTGCTGCGGCGATCACTCTCCACCACTACCCGCGCGCCCGGGGCCAGAACCGCCGGGAGCGCCTCGGAGAGCGCGCGCCCGAGCTCGGGCGGATGCCGATATGGAGGGTCGAGGAAGACGAGATCGTAGGCGGCGGCGCGCCCGGATGCGTCGCTGAGGGCCCGAAGGGCATCCCGGCGGTGGACCGGAGCGTCGATCCCGAGCTCATCCAGATTGCGCCGGATGACCGTGATCGCCGCCTGTGCGCGGTCGACGAAGTCGCAGCCCGCCGCCCCGCGGGAGAGGGCTTCGATGCCCAGCGCGCCCGTGCCGGCGAAGAGGTCCAGGACCTGGAGATCGGCCAGGTCCCCGAGCACGCTGAACAGCGCCTCGCGCACCCGATCCGATGTCGGGCGGGTCTCCGCGCCCGGTGGCGCGTGCAGGCGACGGCCGCCGTACGCGCCGGCGATGACCCTCACGCGGGGACCGGTTCGGCCTCGGCCAGGGCGAGGGCGTCGGCCAGCAGCGCGTGCTCGGGCTGCTCGAGCCGGGCGTCGAGGGTCAGCAGACGTTCCGCGCGGTCATGGGCGCGCTCGAGCAGGTCGGCGTCCTCGGGCAGCCGGGCGACGCGGAAGCGCGCCAGCCCCGACTGCTTCGTGCCGGTGAGCTCGCCCTCGCCGCGCAGTTCGAGGTCGATCTCGGCCAACTGGAAGCCGTCGCTGTGCTGGGCCAGCGCGGACAGGCGCGCCGACTCCTTCGGGCCGAAGAGCAGGCACAGGGACGGGTGCTCGCCGCGGCCGACCCGCCCGCGCAGCTGGTGCAGCTGGCTGATGCCGTAGCGCTCGGCGTCCTCGACCAGCATCACCGTGGCGTTGGGCACGTCGATGCCGACCTCGATGACCGTGGTGGCGACGAGCACGTCCGCGCCGCCCGCCGCGAACCGCTCCATCGCCTCGGCCTTCTCCTTCGGCCGCATCTGGCCGTGCATCAGCACGACCTCGAAGTCGGCGAACTCCCCGGCCTTCAGCCGTTCGTACTCCGCGGTCGCCGCACGGGCCGCGACGGCCTCGGAGTCCTCGACGAGCGGGCAGACCACGAACGCCTGTCGGCCGGCGCGCAGCTCCTCGCGGATGCGCTCGTACGCACGCTCCCGCTCGCGCTCGCCTGACGCGACGAACGTCTCGATCGGCTGGCGGCCCTTGGGCAGCTCGCGCAGCGCCGTGACGTCCAGCGCCCCGAAGCTCGCCAGGCGCATCGTGCGCGGGATCGGCGTGGCGGTCATGTGCAGCACGTGGGGAGCGAGGCCGTCCCGTGCCTTCGCGTCCAGCGCCGCGCGCTGGCGCACACCGAAGCGGTGCTGCTCGTCGACCACGGCGACCGCCAGATCGTGGAACACCACGGGGTCCTCGATGACCGCGTGGGTCCCGACCAGCAGCGGCAGCTCGCCCGACGCGAGCTTGCCGAGCAGGTCCTTGCGCCGCGAGGCCGTGGTCGAACCCGTGAGCAGCGCCGCGGGCACCAGGCCGCCCGACATCAGCGACTGGATCGTGGCGAAGTGCTGCTCGGCGAGCGTCTCGGTCGGGGCCATCAGCACCGCCTGGCGCCCGTGCTCGACGGCGCGCAGCATCGCGTGCAGCGCGACGACGGTCTTGCCCGACCCGACCTCGCCCATGAGCAGGCGCTGCATCGGCGTGTCGCGCGCGAGGTCGGCGTCGACCTCGTCCATGGCGCGCAGCTGATCGCCCGTCGGCGTGAACGGCAGCTGCTCGGTCCGCCAGGTCTCCGAGAGCGACGGCGGGTCGGTCAGCGCCTCGGCCGACGCCGCCGCGCGCCGCTCGGCCTTCAGGCGCAGCTGGACGATCTGGTCGAGCAGCAGCTCGTCGAACGCGAGCCGGCGGCGGCCATGCTCCTGCTCGGTGGCGCCTCCGCCGGCGCGCACCAGGCCGTGGGCTGCGCCGAGCGCCGCCTGGATCCCGGGCAGCTCCTCCTCCAGGCGCAGGCGCACGGGCAGCGGCTCGGGGACGTCGCCGATCGCCGCGCGGTGCTCACGCACCAGCGCGTGCAGCTGCAGCGAGCTGATGCCCTCGGTCGCGCGGTAGGTCGCCACGCCCTCCTCCCCGCCCGCCGCCGCCGTGGTCTCCGCGTGGCCCGACACGCGGAAACGGTTGCGCGCCTCGTACTTCCCGGAGAGCACCAGGCGGGTGCCGGGCGCGTACCGCCGCTCCAGCCACGGCTGGTTGAAGAACGTCACCAGCATCACGCCGGTGCTGTCGGCGACCGTCGCCTCCACGAGCGGGCGCATCCCGCGGCGCCGAACCGCCCGCGAGCGGATGGACGTGACCTCGACCACGACGGTGGCCGTCTCCCCGGGCTCGAGCGCGCCGACCGTCCGTGACTCGCCACCGCCGCGAGGCAGATGCGCGAGCAGATCACCGACGGTGTGCAGGCCCAGCGTCTCCAGCGCGTCGGCCGCCTTCTGACCGGCGTCCAGCCGGACGGGCTCCGCCAGCCGCGACGGGCGCGGCCAGTGCACCGGCGCGGCGCGCAGGTCAGCGTCGTCGAGCTCGTCGGAGGATGCGAAGTGCGTCGGGACCGGCACCGCTCCATGATGGCGTCCCGTGCGGTCGGGTCAGACAGGGGCCGAGGTCGTGGCCGCCCCGACCGCCGCCGCGCGCAGGGCATCGAGCTGCTCGGCGCTGCGCTCACTCACCGGCACCTCCCGCGCGAGCACCAGCAGGCCGTCGCGCACATGCACGCCGTACCCGGCGACATGCGGGGCTGTGGGCGCCGCCGCGGGGACCACGGCGACCAGCAGGTGCCGCCGCTGGGGCATCGTGTCGTCCGCCCAGAGCGCGAGCCAGCCGGTGACCCCGCCGAGGTCGCCGTGCAGCACGCGCATCGGGACGCCCGGGATCGGGCTGCGGAACCGGTGGCGGAACGCGACCGGATCCTCGAGCCGCAGCCCGCGCGCCGCGGCGTACTCGCGGGTGAACGCCTCGAGTCCCCAGGGCAGCGCCCGCGAGCTCACGTCGTCGGCGTGGGCCTCCCCGCCGGCCTGCCAGGCTGCCCGGATGGCGCCCGGCACCAGGAAGACCAGCGAGATCACGAGGAGGATGAGCAGCTCACCCTTCCAGTCCGGGAACAGCATGATCGCCAGCACGTCGAGACCCGTCCACAGCGCGATGCCCGCGAACAGGGCGATCAGCACGATGAGGCGCACCTTCCAGCGCACGCCGCGCCCGCGCGCCATCCCCTCCGCCAGCTGCCGGTAGGCGGCTTGCGCGGCGTCGACGCTCGCCGGCGGCGACGGCCACGCGATCTGCCGCGCACCCTCGGCCAGCCAGGCCTCGCGGGCGTCGGAGACCGGCGGTCCGACCGGGACGCCCGGATCGAGGGCGGGCTCCTCGGCGGTGATCGCCGCCACGGCCGCGGCCACCGCGGCGGCCACGGCGCAGAGCGCGTCGAGCTGGGCGGGGTCGTCGATGACGCCGCGCACGACCACGGCCAGCGCGCCGTCGCGCAGCTCGACCTTCGTCCGCGGCGGCGCGTCGACGAGCGCGGCCCCCGCGGGCCCGGCGATGCGCTCGATCCGCGACGGGTCCTCCGCGGGCGTCGCGCTCCAGGTCACACCGGCGATCTCGGCCCGCCAGGTCGGGACGGGGACGACGGGCGTGCTGCCCCCGCCGCTGAGGTCCAGCGTGGCCATGGACGAGACGCCGCCGGCCGCGCCCGGGGTTCCCGTGAGCCAGCGCACCGCGCGCGCGCCGTCGGGAAGGACCGCGAAGACGACCGTGCTCGGCGCGGCGTACCAGCTGTCGCCGCCGTCACTGCCGAGATTCCGGCGCTCGAGATGGACGTGATGCGCCACGACCCCCTCGACACCGCCGGGCAGGCGCCCCGCGCAGAGGTTCCAGGTCGAGCGCTCGGGCCGCTTCGTAAATCCGCCGACCGCCGTCGTCGACCGCCCGTCGTCGCGCGTGATCACGCCGGCGCGGTGTGCGCCCACGCCGAGCCCGAGGCGCAGCGCGTCGGTGACGGGCGGCAGCAGCCCCTCCTCCTGGAAGGTCAGCCCGCGGGCCTGCGCCCACGATGCCATCGTCTCTCTCGACCCCTTGATCATGCCTTCGCTCCGTCTCGGTTCCTCCGGAGAGACGCGCGGACCGCCCGCGTCTTACGCCAGGCCGCTCAGCGCCGGTCCCAGCGCTCGCGCAACGAGTCGCCGAACCGGCGCGCTCGGCGCACCGTCGTCGACATCTTCACGCGCTGCGCCATCGCCGACTCGGGCGCCGGCAGTGCGGCGACCTCGGTCGCGTCGATCGTCAGCGTGACGGCCAGGTTCGTGATCCGCCCCACCTCGGGGGCGTCGACGAACCGTGTGCCGTCAGGCGTGTCGATGTCGATCCCGTCGAGCAGGTGCTCGCGGGCGATCTCGCGGACACGGCGGACCGAGCCCACCTCGATCCCATGGACGTCCAGCACCGCGGTCCCGCGGCGCAGGACCTTGTACGAGATCGCATGTTCGCCGGTGTCCTCGCTCATCGCGGGGAACCGGCGGTCAGACGGCCTTGGTGACCTTGCCGGCCTTCAGGCAGCGCGTGCAGACGTAGGCCCGCGTCGGCGTCTTGCCCTGGAGGATCCGGACCTTCTGGAGGTTCGGATTGAAGCGACGCTTGGTCGCAACCATTGAGTGGGAGCGGCTGTTCCCGAAGGCGGGACCCTTACCGCAGCTGTGACAGACCTTGGCCATGAGGCGGAGGAGTGTACTCCATCCTCAGTGGCGAACCGGCTCGCGCACCGGCTCATGCTCCGGGCGGCGCGGCGGACGCGGTTTCGCGTCACCGATCCGGCCGGGTTCACGCAGGCGCACGGGCGACGGCGAGGCCGTCGGCAGCGGCAGGTCGACGGGCAGACCGCCGGGACCGTCGCCGTCATCACGCGGCTCGTCATCGGGCGGCGGCGGGTCGTCGCGCGGCCACCAGTCCCGCAGGGCGCTCCAGCCGCGGTCGTCGAGCATCGCCCAGACGAGGGCGACCGCCCCCACGACGTGCGCGAGAAACGTCAGCCCGATCGCGATGAGTTCCTCGGTGTGATCCACCCTGCTTCGCAATCTACCCACCCGCGCGCGATCCTGCCCGCGGGTGGGCGCTCAGGCACTCACGCCAGTGCGGCGCGGACCTTCACGAGGGCGAGGATGGCGTGCGCCGCGTGGGCGCCGGAGTCGCGCTTGCCGCCCCCGGAACGCGCCAGCGCCTGGTCCATGTTCTCGACGGTCAGGACGCCGAACGCGCACGGCACGCCGGTCTTCAGCTGCACGTCCTGGATGCCGCGGG
>JAEMQS010000196.1 GCA_016463765.1 Solirubrobacteraceae bacterium
CCCCACGCATCCTCGTGGGCACGGGCCATCCGCCACTGCATGAGTGGCCACAGCGTGACCGGCAGGAGCGACGCCTCATGCCCCCAGTACTCGAAGAGCTTGCGCGGAGACCGCCCGCTGAACCGGTCGAGCGCCTCCCGGTCGTACGGACCGAGGCGGCTGAAGGCCGGCAGGTAGTGCGCGCGCTGCAGCACGTTGACGGAGTCGATCTGCAGCAGCCCGACCCGGTCGATCACGCGGGCTCGCAGCGCGCGGGCGTCGACGCTGCGATCCAGGGGGCGGTCGGCGAAGCCCTGGGCTGCGAGCGCGACCCGCCGTGCCTCGGCAAGGGAGAGTCGCTCCCGTGGCCGCCGCGCGGAACGACCTGGTGAGGTGGGGAGCACGGACACGGCGGCGTACGGTAGGCGCTCGGTCAGCAACCTTGCAGATCTGACATCCCGTGTAAGGATTGCCAGGATGTCATCGCGCCGTGCCGCGTCAATCCGGTGGTGCGACGGTGTCGCCGCACTCGCTCGCCTGGCGGCGCGTATGGCCGCGGTCGTGCGGAACCATGGCCGGTAGTCACAGCGCCCCGACCTCGCTCAGAAAGGACGGCGCGACATCCATACATGGTGGTTCCCTCGACTCCTCGGGCTGGTCGTCAGCTCGATGCTTCTCCTCGTTGCTCTCGGCGCCGCGGCGGCGAAGACCACCTGCGAAGGCGAGTGCGGCCACGTCATGTACTCCGTACCGGACGCGCTGCTGCTCGGCGTGCCGTTCGCCATCGTGGTGTGGGTGATTGCCGCTTGGCTGCGCGAAGCCGGCAGGCGCGACATGCGCAGAAATGATCGGTGCGGAGACGGCGGGTAGGCGTCAATCGATATGGCCCAGAGAAGACAGCAACCAGGAGCCGGGTGGTGGGTGCCCCGGCTGGTGCTCTTGGTGATCGCTCTGTTCTTCTTGCTTCTGGGCCGGTTGTGGCAGTACGGCGCTGGGTTCTGTGACAGCGGCGGGTGCGACGGTTGGGCGCACGCGGAATGGCTGACAACGTTGGTCGTCGTGGTACCCGCGCTCGCCGCAGCCGGCATCGTGGTCGAAGCCATCGTGACGGCCAAGAGCCGTGGCGCTTCCCGGCGCGACGACTCATGAGGGGCGGGCCATGAGCACCGGCGCGTTCAGCGTCAGGGTGGCCGCTATGGCCGTCGTCCTCGTCATCGGCGTGCCGCTCGGGCTGATGTGGCGATGGGGAGCCAACAACTGCGAGACGGACTGCGGCGGCTGGAGCTACAGCGACCCCGCGGTCTTCGCGGCGACCTGGGGCCCATGGCTCATTCTGCTGCTCCTCGCGTGCGAAGCGGCCTACGCCCAGCATCGGGCGACACAAGCGCGCCGTTGACGGTGCCGTCCGCATCCCGCGAACGGCACCGACGGAAACGGCGCTACGCGTTACTGCCCTCCGCAATCTTCCGCAGGTCCAGCGCCTCATCCAGCACCGAGTCCTCGACCCCGTGCTTGCGCGCGACATCGCGCAGCGTGCCGCCCGACTCCGCGGCCTCCTTGACGATGTCCGCCGCCTTGTCGTACCCGATGTACGGGTTCAGCGCGGTGGCCACGGCCAGCGTCGACTCGGCGCTCTTCTCGCAGCCCGGCAGGTTCGGCTCGATGCCGTCGATGCACTTCTCCTTGAGCACCGTCGCCGTGTTCGCCAGCAGCGAGATCGACTGCAGCAGGTTCGCGGCGATCAGCGGCACGCGGACGTTCAGCTCGAACTGTCCCTGCGAGCCGGCAATCGTGATCGCCGTGTCGTTGCCGATGACCTGGCAGCCGACCTGCAGCGTGACCTCGGGGATGACCGGGTTGACCTTGCCCGGCATGATCGACGAGCCCTTCTGCAGCTCGGGCAGGTACAGCTCGCCGATGCCCGCGCGCGGGCCCGAGCCCATGAGCGCGAGGTCGCCCGCGATCTTGATGAGCGAGACGGCGAGGACCTTCAGCGCGCCCGACAGCTCGACGAGCGCGTCACGGTTGCCCTGCGCCTCGAACGGGTCTTCCGGAGCCGAGATCGTCAGGCCCGACGCCTCTTCCAGACGCGCGCGGGTCTTCGCCGCGAAGTCCTTGTGCGTGTTCAGGCCGGTGCCCGTGGCGGTGCCGCCGAGCGGGATCTGCGCGACCTGCGGGAGCGTGTTGGCGATGCGCTTGGCGCCCAGGCGGATCTGCGCGGCGTAGCCGGCGAACTCCTGGCCCAGCGTGACCGGGACGGCGTCCATGAGGTGCGTGCGGCCGGACTTCACGATGTCCTTGTAGGCCTCCGCCTTCGCGGCGAACGACGCCTCCAGCGCCTCGAGCGCGGGCAGCAGCGTGTTCGTCGCCTCGTCCAGCGCGGCGAGGTGCACCGCCGACGGGAAGACGTCGTTCGACGACTGGCCCATGTTCACGTCGTCGTTGCGGTGGACATCGCCGCCGGCGAGCTCGGCGATGACCTCGTTCGTGTTCATGTTCGAGCTCGTGCCCGAGCCCGTCTGGAACACGTCGACGGGGAAGTGGTCGTCGTACTCGCCCGCGGCGATCTTGTCGCCGGCGGCGCCGATCTTCTCGGCCTTGCCCGCGTCGAGCAGGCCCAGCTCGGCGTTGGTGCGGGCGGCGGCGGCCTTGATGCGGCCGAGCCAGTGGACGACGGAGGGCGGGATCGGCTGGCCGGAGATGGGGAAGTTCTCGACGGCCTTAGTGGTCTCGCCGCCCCAGAGGGGGCTCTCGACGGTGCTCATGGGTCTCCCGGGGGATCGGTGACGCGTGGAAATTCGGTGAATCACTGGAACTACACGGGTCCCGAACGCTAGCGTTCGCGGCATGGAGAGCGTGTCGCGCCGGACCTTTCTACGGGCCGGGCTGCTGGCCGGTGGTGCCCTGGCCCTGGGGCCCGCCTTCTATCGCGACGCGCTTGCGGCCGGGGCGACGACGCCCGGTCCCGGCCCGTACGGCGTCCCCGCGGTGGACACGACGTTCGGCATCAAGGTGCCCGAGGGGTTCAGCGTCCGCGAGATCGCCAAGGGCGGACGGCGCGTGCCCGGCACGCGGTACACGTGGCACGTCTTCACCGACGGGCAGGCCACGTTCCCGGCCGAGGACGGCGGCTGGATCCTGGTCAGCAACAGCGAGTCGCTGTCGTTCCTGGGTGCCGGCTGCTCGGCGATCCGCTTCGCGCCGGACGGGAAGGTCGTCGACGCGTACCGGACGCTCGGCAACACGCAGATCAACTGCGCGGGCGGCCCGACCCCGTGGGGCACCTGGCTGTCCGGCGAGGAGTACGAGTACGGCCATGTGTGGGAGGTCGACCCGACCCGCCGCAACGGGCAGCGCCGCGGCGCGCTCGGCACGTTCACGCACGAGTCGGTGTGCGTCGACCCGGTGCGCGAGCAGCTCTACCTCACCGAGGACAAGTCCGACGGGTGCTTCTACCGCTTCACGCCCGCCGCGTACCCGGACCTGACGGCGGGGACGCTCG
>JAEMQS010000084.1 GCA_016463765.1 Solirubrobacteraceae bacterium
TACCGGCTGTGGGCGGCCGGTGACCAGGACGGCGAGTTCACCCTCCACGTGCCCGTCTACCGCGGGGTCCCGATGACGACCGAGGCGTCGCTCGTCTACGACGAGGTCGCCCAGAGCCCGAGCCTGCGTGAGCGCCTCGGTGACGGCATGGACGAGTCGGACTTCGAGATCGTGTCCCGCACCGTGCCGGTGCGGCGGCTCGACGCGCTCGGCGTCGACCCCGCGTTCGTCAAGCTCGACGTCCAGGGCTACGAGCACGCCGCGCTCGTCGGTCTGCGCGACACCCTCGCGCGTGCCCGCCCGGTGCTCCTGATCGAGACCCCCGGAGACGACGTGCGCGAGCTGCTGGCCGCCACCGGCTACGAGTCGCGGTCCTACCTTCCCGAGCGAGACACGCTCGTGCGCGAGATCCCCGGCCGGATCAACACCGTGTTCGTCCCGGCCGACGACGGCTCCTCGTCCTGACCGCCGCCCTGCCATGCGTCCCACCATCACGACTCGTGCCGTGCGCGGAGCCCTGCTCACCGCCGCGCTCACCCTCATCGCCGTGCTCGGCGCCGCACCGGTCGCGTCGGCGGTCGACGTCCTCTTCCTGCTGACCGACGACGACCGCATCGTGCGGGTGCGCAGCGCCACCCCGGGCCTCGTCGACGCCAGTGTCCCGGTCACCGGCCTGCCCGCCGGGGCGCGCCTGCTCGGCGCGGACTTCCGGCCGAGCACCGGGCAGCTCATCGGCGCCTACGCGCTCGGCGACCGGGTCGCGCTGTTCGCGATCGAGCCGCAGTCGGGTGCCGCCACGCGGGTCGGCGCCGGGTCCGCCGACCTCGGGGACCCCGCGGCTAGGGCTGTCGTGAGCATCGATCCCGACGCCGATCGCCTGCGGGTCGTCACATCGGCGAACCGCAACCTCGTCATGGACCTCGACACCGGCGACCTCGTCGCCGAGCAGACGCCGATCGCGTACGCCACCGGGGACGACGGCGTCCCGACCGTGCCGGCGCTCTCGGCCATGCACTACAACCGCTCTTCCGCCGGGCTGCGCCTGCTGGCCGTGGACGCTGCGCGCGACGCCCTGACGCGGATCGGCGCGACGGGCGGGCCGCCGCTGCCCGACACAGGCGCCATGCGGACGATGGCGCCCCTCGGCTTCGACGTCGGGGAGCGCGGGGCCATGGACCAGGCGCTGGGCGATGGTGCGGGCTACGCCGTGCTCTCGTTCGCGGGGGAGAGCCAGTCGAGCCTCTACCGCCTCAACGGCAGCGCGTTGACGATGGTCGGGCCTGTGAACGTCGGGCCGATCTCCGAGCCGACGTCGGTCCTCGCCGTGGCAGCGGGGCTCGGCGGGGTGGTCGATTTCCGGCAGGCGACGTACACGGCGGGCGAGGCGACCGGAGGCGTGACCCTGAAGCTCAAGCGTGCCGGGACCGTGCACCGACCCACGCGCGTGACGCTCGCGGTGTCCGGCGGAAGCGCTGTGCCGGGTGAGGACTTCGAACTGCCCGAGCCGTACGTGGACTTCGCCGCCGGGCAGCGTGACGCCGAGCTGGTCATTCCGATCGCCGATGACGGTGTCGTGGAGCCGACGGAGTCGCTGAGCGTCGACGTCACGGAACCGACGGGCTCCGCGGGCCTCGGGCCCGCCCGTCGGGCGACGATCACCATCTTCGATCCCTGGCAGTCGCCGCCGGGACAGGCATCGTTCCCCGTCGCGACGCCTCCGAGCGTCGGCGCAGCGGTCACGCCGGTGCCCACGGTGCCCAAGCTGAAGGCCCGCCTGCGCTCGCTGCGGATCAAGCGCCTGCAGAAGACGCTGCGCGTGCCGTTCTCGTGCTCGCGGGCGTGCAAGGTCGCGGTGGAGGCCAGCATCGACACGAAGACGGCCCGGCGGCTGAAGCGGGCGCGCTACCTGGGACGCGCAACCGCTGTCCGCCTGAACGCCGGCAGCGGGGTGGCGACGATCCGCGTGCGCAGCCCGCGGCGCCTCGAGCGCCTGCGCGGCGCGCGCGTGCGCATCACGCTCACGCCCTGGGAACAGAACGGCGACCGCCGCGCGCGCGTGTACAAGTCCTTGACGATCGGACGCTGAGCGGCGAGGACTAGGCGACAGCGAGCTCGCCGCCGGGCCCCGGCAGCAGCGCGAACCCCGGGCTGCCGCCGTACGCGTCCTGGACCCGCCGCTGCAGCGCCTCGTACCGGCGGACGGCTTCGCCGCGCCGGCCCCGCAGCAGGCACAGCGAGATGAGGTCGCGCTGCACGCCGGTGTCGAGTGGCTCGAGCTCGGCGAGCTGCGCCAGGCGGTCCTGCGCGAGGTCGAGGTCGCCGGCCGCCTGCGCGGTGTCGGCGAGGGTGCGCAGCGCGCGCGCCAGGAGCCCGCGCAGCCGCTCGCGCTCGCCCATCGCCCAGTCGGCGTACGGCTCCTCGGCGAGGAACTCGCCCCGGTGGCGGACGACGGCGCGCTCCAGCAGCCGCGCGCCCAGTTCGCCACCCTGGGCGGCGAGCCCGTCACGGATCTCCCGTTCGAAGAGGTCTGCGTCGACGACGACGTGGTCGGGGTTCAGCCGGTATCCGCCGCGATGTGAGTCGATGAAGCTCGACCGGCCGCGTCGCTCGCGGCCCGGCTCGAGTCGCTCGCGCAGCGTGTGCACGAGGTAGCGGACCGTCGTGGCCGTCCGCGGCTCGCCGTCGGTCCAGAGCGCGTCTGCGATCTCGTCGGCGCTGACCACACGGCCGCGTCGGGCGACCAGGAAGCGCAGCAGCTGGCCGGGGCGCTGTTCGAGCCAGGGGCCGCACAGCTGTCCGGCTGCCGTGTCCTCCACGCGCATGCGGCCGAGGGAGGTCAGGAGGAGCCTCCTGGGCGCCGAGGGCTCAGGACGCGTGGGCGCGCAGTCGTCGGCGCGCAGGCAGACGAGCGTGCCTCCGCGCTCGGTGCGGCGCGCGGTCAGCCATGCGCTGGCACCCGACGGGAGTGCCACGAGCGCCTCGGTGCCCGCGTCGGCGCCGCGGTGGCAGCAGCCGCCCGTCGAGGTGCCGCACCCCAGCGCGTCGCAACAGGTCGCGCCGGGAACGATCGGGCCGCACAATTCGAGCAGCGCCCGGTTGCTCTCGACGATGACGCCGTCAGGGTCGAGGACGGCGACCGCGAACGGCAGTGCGTCCACGACGGAGCGCGGCCAGGCGGTGGCGTTCGTGCGATGAGGAGGTGCGGATGCGGGCATGAAGTCCAAGCGCTCGCGCACATCGCGCGAACCTCGCGACACTGGATACCAGCGCCTGGAACGGGCCTGCGTGAACAACCGGTGAACCCCCATTGCACAAGTACGGCGCGCCCATCACCGTTGTTGCCCGCATGCTTCTGTTTCACCCGACGCTCCACTTCGGCGCGCGCTGATGGCCCGGCTTCTCCGACGTGACCCTCGTGCGCGCGCGCTCGCTGATCTCCGACGCCGCGATGTCGTCCCGACCCGCGAAGGCTGGCTGGTCGACCTGGCAGCCGACCAGCGTCTGCAAGCGATCGGACTGCTCGTCGACGACGAGGGCGACGACGTCACCCGCGCCCTGCTCGAGCTGCTCGACGATCCGCTCGACGACGTCCGCGCGGCGGCAATCCGCGCGCTCGGCAGCCGCGGCTCGGACGCCGGCGCCCGTGCCTGCGCCCGGGAGGCGCCGGCGTGGGAGGCCGACAGGTTCGCCTTCGCGCGGGAAGCGGCGTGGGAGGTGCTCGCCCACGCGCCCGCCGACGACATCGCCGAACTGCTCGCTGCGTCACTGCTCTCCCGCGCCGCCGTCGGACCTCTTGACGATGCTGCGGCCGCGCTCGCGGAGGTCGTCGCTCGTCGCGCCGATCGGGCGGAAGCGGCGCTGGCGGTGGTCGTGCCGCGTCTGGGTGACCGCGACCCCGTGATCGCCGCCCGCGCGGCGCTGCTCGCGACGACACTCGGCGCCGGGCACGAGGAACACCTCGTCGCGGCGCTGGACGACGACGCCCGGGCCGCGCACGCCGCACGGGCGCTCGGCGAACTCGGAAGCCTGGCCTCGGTCGCGCCGCTGGCTGACCTCCTGCGCTCCGGCCGGCCTGCGCCGGGACGGGCTGCCGCCGCGCACGCCCTGGGCGCGATCGGCGGTCAGGACGCGACGCGCGTCCTGCGCGCTGCCGCCGATGACCAGGATGCCCGGGTGCGTCGCGCCGTCGCCGAGTCACTGGCGCCCCTGGCCGGTGTCTTCCCCGCGGACCCCGGCGCCGGGCCCGAGAGCCGCCTGCTGCTCCTGCCCGCGGCCGAGCCGTCCGCGCCGTCGAATGGCAACGGCAACGGCCGCAGCCACGTGGAACTCGCCCCCGAACCCCGGGTGGACCCGGAGCCTGAGGTCCAGGCCGAAACCGAGGTCGCGGTCTCGGTCGAGGCGCCGGCGGTCGAGGACACGACGCCCCCGGCGGAGGAGAACCTCGAACCCGAGCCGCCGCAGGCCGCCGTCGTCGAAACCGTCGACCCGGCGGAGAAGCTCGATGAGCTCGAGTGGGACGAGATTCCGGACGACTTCGAGGAGGACCTCGGCGAGCTCGAGGACCTCGATGACGACGACGATCTGACCGACGTTGACGACGACGTCGCCTTCGACGATCCACTGTCTGAGGACGACGGTCAGGACGCCGCCGAGGACGACGAGGTCCTCGCCGAGGAGCCCGACACCTGGAGCGGCCCGAAGACCGACGGTGCGCCGGCGGTCGGGCCGCGGCTCGCGCCGGCGCGGGCCTCAGCCGCGCCGCGTCGCCGGGTCTCGTCCTCGGCACCCCGCCGTCCCTGGCCGCGCGGGCCCCGTCCCGTCGCGCCGCCGGAGCCCGACGCTCCGCATGAGCCGACTGCCCCGCTGGAGCCTGTCAGCGAGACGTGACCGCCGTTCCGGGGTCTCGCACCCCACTGCCCTTCCCCAAGCAGCATCCGACGTGACGAGGAGTCCCTGACCGTGATCGACACCGATCCCCCCGAGACGAACGGCCGCAGAACCGTTGAGCTGTCGCCTGCGCCCGCACGCCGGGTCGGCACCGGCGGGGTCGTCGGCACCGCCCCGCCGACGGTCGGCGTGCTCCAGGCCGCGCGGCGGTACCCGTGGCTCGTGATCCTCCCGATGGTGCTGCTGACGGCGGCTGGCCTCGCGCTCGCCCTCCAGCGGGCTCCCACCTACACGGCGCAGTCCCGGCTCAGTGTCGGGCGCATCAACCTCAACGCACCGGGTGCGCTGTCGGGCTTCGCGCTGGCCACGCAGTCGCTCGCCGCGCAGTACTCGCGGACGGCGAATGCCATCGACGTCGTCGAGCCCGTCGCCGCGGAGATCGGCCAGGAGCCGCTTGCGGTCTCGCGGCGCATCTCGGCCAGTCCGATCCCCGAGAGCCCGGTGTTCACGATCAGGGCCACGGGACCCACCGAGGAGAGCGCCATCCGGCTCGTCAACGAGACCTCGGACTCGCTCGTCCGCTACGTCCGTGAGCTCAACGACGAGGACCCCGGCTCCGGCGGCGTCCTCGCGGAGTTCAAGCGCGTGTCCGAGACGGTGAGCGACCGGCTCGGCGATGTCGAGCGCGCCCGCGAGGCCTACCGCGAGGATCCCACGGCCGGCAACCGCCGCCGGCTCGCCGAGGCACGGTCGTCGTACGCCTTCTGGAAGCTGCAGCAGGAGGGACTCTCGGCGCGCTATCAGTCGACGGCGCAGGGCGCGACGTCCTCGTCGCTGCTCCAGGTCCTGAACCCGGCGCAGGAGGCGACGTCCGACCGCAGGCGCTGGGTGCAGATCCTGGGCTTCGCCGGTCTGCTCGCCGGCCTCGCGCTGGGCCTCGGACTGGCGACGCTGTGGGCCAACCGCGTCGTGCGCCGCCGCCTGGCCTGACCTGCCGATGACCGCCGCGCCCGTCACACCCGCCCGGTCCCCGAGCTGGCCGCTCGTCGCGGGCGCGGCCGTCCTGCTGATCGTCGCCGCGGTCGCGGTGACCCGCTGGTACACGGTTCCGGCTCCGCAGTTCCTGCTGCTGACGACGCTCGTCGGGCTGGCCGGGCTCGCAGCGGTCGCCACGGGGACCCATCCGGCGATCCTCCTCTCGGCGGGCATCGTGCTGTCGCCGCTGGCGGGCAACTGGGCGTACCTGGGCCTGCCGCAATTCGTCGCCCCCGATCGCATGCTCATCGCGGTCGCGGTGCTCGCCGCGGTCCTGCGCGTCCCGGCGGTCCGCGACCGGCCGCCGCTGCGCATCGGGCCCGCGCATGTGGTCCTTGGTGCGTACGCGGCCTACGTCGTGCTGTCGGCGCTCGTGTGGGGAACACTGTTCGCCGACCCGCTGCGGGTCATCGACCGCATGGGGCTGTCGGCCTTCGCCGTCTTCCTCGTCGCGCCGCTGATCTTCTTCACCGAGCGGGACCGACGCGTGTTCGGCTGGATGCTCGTGGCCCTCGGCGGCTACCTGGCGGTCACCGCCGTGATGGAGAGCACGGCCGCACGCGGCTTCGTCGTCCCCGCCTTCATCGCCGATCCCGCACTCGGCATCCACTTCGGGCGCGCGCGCGGCCCGTTCCTCGACGCGGCGACGAACGCGTTTGCGATGTTCTCCTGCGCGACCGCCGCCTTGATCATGCGGGGGCGGACCGACGACGGCCGCCTGCGAGCGCTCTGCCTGCTCGTGATCGCCGGGTGCGCGCTGGGCGTGCTGCTGAGCCTCCAGCGCAGCGCGTGGGTGGGGGCGAGCCTGGCGACGCTCCTGACGTTCATCTCGTTCCGAGAGCTGCGGCCGTGGCTGCTGCCGGCGCTCGTCGTCGGCGTGCTCGGCGTCTGCGCGGCGTTCACGTTCGTGCCCGGCCTCTCCACCGCGGCGGACACCCGGGCGAACGCCCAGGGGTCGGTCTGGGACCGCCAGAACCTCAACGCCGCCGCGGTCAACATGTTCCTCGACCGGCCGTTGATCGGCCACGGCTGGGACACGTTCGAGCGGGTCGGCAACGACTTCTTCTGGCAGGGCGCGGACTACCCCCTCACCGCGCAGGCGAAGACGGGCGTCCACAACGTCGTGCTCGCGCGGCTGTCCGAGCTGGGTCTGATCGGCACGACGCTGTGGATCGTCGGCATCGGCCTGGCGCTGCTCTCGGGCCTCGTGGGCCCGAGATCGCCTGCCCTGCGCCCGTGGCGGATCGGCCTGTTCGCGCTGTCGGTCTACTTCGTCGTCCTGCTCCTGGTGACGCCCATGGCGGGCACGTTCACCCTGCTGCTCCTGCTCACGTGGGCCGGGCTGGCCGCCGGCCCGGCCGCGCTCGGCCGTGTGGCCGATTCCACCCCGACCCCCTGAGGACCCGTGTCCGTCACCCCAGAGACCAGCGCGCGCGCCACCGTCACCGTCCCCCGCCACGTGTTCGTGGGCGGTCTGCACCGGTCCGGGACGACACCCCTCGCCCGGTGGCTCGCCGAACATCCCCAGGTCAGCGGCTTCGCCGGGACCGGGGTGCCCGAGGACGAGGGACAGCATCTGCAGCAGGTCTATCCGGTCGCGTCGTCGCACGGCGGGCCGGGGACCTTCGCCTTCACCCCGGCGGCGCACCTGACTGAGCGGTCCCCACTCGTCGACGACCTGACCCGCGCGCGGCTCGACGCCGCGTGGGAGCCGCACTGGAACACCGGCCGGCCGGTGCTGCTGGAGAAGTCGCCGCCGAACCTGATCATGGCCCGCTTCCTGCAGGCCGTCTATCCCGGCGCGGCGTTCGTGATGGTCTGCCGCCACCCGGGCGCGGTCGCGATGGCCACGCGGAAGTGGGCGGGACCGCTGAAGCACGTCCGCGTCCATGACCTCGTCCGGCACTGGCTCGTCGCCTACGAGCTGTTCGTCGCGGACGCCGTCGAGCTCGACCGGGTGCTTCTGGTCCGCTACGAGGACCTCGTCGGCGAGCCGGATCGCGAGCTCGCGCGCATCCAGCGCTTCCTCGGGCTGGACCCCGTCGACCTGCAGGTCGAAGCGCGCACCGGGCTGAACGACGGCTACGAGCGCCAGTGGCGGGCCAACCCCGCGCAGGCGCTGTACGGCCAGGCGATCGCCCGCCGGTACGAGCGGCGGGTGCGCCGGTTCGGCTACAGCCTCGAGGACTGGTCGGCGGTGCCGGCTCCGTCCTGGGACGTCGCCGCGGTCCTGACCGGGAAGGGCGGCGGATGACCGCCGGCCCCTCGATCGCGTACGGGTGCGCTGCCGAACCGACGGCGGACTGGGTCGACCGGGTTGCGCTACTGGCGTGGTCGTTGCGCAACCTCGGGGGAACGTCGGCGGACGCGCCGTTGCACGCGTGCTTCGCCGGGCCGACCGCCGCGCTCGACCTGACGGCTCTGCGTGAGCTCGACGTCCGCGTCCACGAGGTCGCGCCGTTCGATGCCCGGATCTCGTATGCGAACAAGCTGCGGCTGCTCGAACTGGACCTCGGCGGGGCCGACGCGCTGGCGATGCTCGACTGCGACATCGTCGTCGCGGGGGATCCTGCGCCGCTCCTGGCGCCGCATGCCGCCCGGATGGCCGCAAAGCCGGCCGACCAGGATCCGCTGGACGTCGCCGGATGGGCGCGGTTGTGCTCGGCGCTGGAGATCGCCGTCCCGCCGCGCGACGCCGTGGCGACGTGCACCGGCGCGCCGATGCCGCGCTACGCGAACTCCGGCGTGGTCGTGGTCCCGGCCGGCGCGGTCGACTCGGTCCGCGACCGCTGGCGCCACTGGCTGTACCGCGTGGTCGACGTCCTCCAGGCCGACCCGCTCGTCGTGCCGCGCGCGCGACGGCTGTTCGCCGACCAGTACGCGCTCATGGCCGTGCTCGCAGAGCGGTCGTCGGCGATGCTGCCCGTCGCGGCGAACTGTCCCACCCACGTCGGCATCCACCGCTCGGTGGACCTCGGGGGCGAACCCGCGCTGCTGCACTACCACGCGCGCATGTGGCCGTCGACGCTGCTGCAGCGCCCGGTCGCGCCCTCGGTCCGGCCCGCCGCGGCGCGCTTCAACAGCGCGCGCGCTGCGGCGCTCGGCATCACCGACCCGGGGCTGCGTGAGCCGCCGGGCACCCAGCGCCTGCGTGGCGCCGCCCGCGATGTCGGGACGACGGTCCGCGCCACGCGGAGCTTCACGCGCGTGCACGCGCGCCTGCGCGGCGGGCGCCGCCGGATCGCATGACCGGCGCGCCGCGGGGCCCGCGCACCGGGGCGAAGAGCTCGTACAGCGAAGGGGTCGCGTTCGAGCTGCTGAGCTTCGTCTTCGTGCTGGTCCTCGGCGTCGGGACGAGCATCGCCGTCGCGCGCCTGTACGGGATCGAGGTCATCGGCGAGTACGCCCTGGTCTACGGCGCGCTCATCGCGCTGATCATCTTCTCCAGCGTCCGCGAGCAGGCCGCCTTCGTGCGCCGGATCGCGGTCCTGCAGCCGCGCGATCCGCAGGTCACCGGCCTGTGGCTTGCGACGTTCTGCTTTTCGATCGCGCTCACCGTGCCGATCGCGGCCCTGGTCCTCGGCGGCGTCTGGCTGCTGTTCGACGGCCCGATCGACCGCCCCGACCTGTTCGCGCCCGCGGCGGTGATGATCGGGTTCGGCGTCGCGGTCTACAACACGTCGTGGAACCTCGACCGCGTGCTGACCGGGTTTCGCGCCGGGCGCGCGCTGCTCTGGCTGCGGGTCGGCCAGTCGCTGCTCACCGCGGTCGCCGCGATCGTCGCCGGGATCATCTGGGGGACGACGATGGCCCTCGTCCTCGCCGAGGTCCTGTCGTGGGTGCCGATCCTCCTGTGGCGCCTCGTGGTCGTGCGCCGCTACATGCGCTTCCGCGTCCCGTGGCGCGAGGTGCGCGAGGGCTTCCGCGCGCTGCCGGAGATTGTCGGCTTCGGCCTGAAGCTCACGCCCGGGACGCTGTCCGAAGCGGCGCTGAGCGAGGCCGGTGCGTGGATCGTCGGCCTGCTCGCGCCCATCGGCGCGGTGGGTGCGTACTCGCGGATGTGGCAGCTCGCACGGCGCATGCTGGACCTCCGGGCGCGGATCGGCGAGATGCTGTTTCCGACCCTCGTCGAGCGGCGCGAGCGTGGCGACCTCGCCGGCGCGGACCGCGCGCTCATCGACAGCGTGCGGTACGTCCTGGGCGGGCTCATGCTCGTCGCGGCGGCCGGCGGCGGCGCGGCTGTCGGTGTCACCGACCTGTTCGGCCCCGGGTTCGACCAGGGTGCGACCGCGCTCGCGCTCCTGCTGCTCGTCGCGCCACTGGCGATCGTCTCGCACGTGCAGTTCCAGGCGATGTGGGCGCTGAACCGCCCGATGACGAGCTCGGTGATCGCGATGGTGCGGATGGCCGTCGGCCTGCCGCTCATGATCGTGCTGACCTGGCAGATGGGCATCACCGGGACGGCACTCGGGCAGCTCGTCGGCTATGGCGTCGGGTTCGCGATCATCTCGGTGTGGACCGTGCGCGCGCTGTCCCAGCGGCTGCTCACGTTGTTCTCGCTGCGCCAGATGGCCGGCATCGTGGGCGGCTACGGCGCGGGGTACGCGGTGGCTCGCGTGATCGACGAGCAGCTCCCGGGTGCCGGCGGACTGGTGCTGGCGCTCATGGCGGGGAGCGCGGCGTACCTGCTCGTGCTCGTCGTCGTCGGCGGTGTCGCAGACCGCGACCGCGCACGGGCCGCGCGGCTCTGGCGCCGGGTCCGGCCCGCGCGGCCGTCAGCGGCGACGCTCGAGCCGCAGCTCTAACGCCTGCAGGTGCTCGTAGGGAAACGCCCGGGCGACCTGTGCGGGCACCAGGCCGTCGAGCAGGTCCGGGTACGGGTTGCCGTCGCCCGGGCGCGGATCCTGGGCATGGAAGACAACGGCGCCGGCCGTGTTGTTGATGACGATGCCGTGGCGCTGCGCGGCCTCGGCGAGTATGCGGGTGAAGCGCGGCAGCTCGAGCGTGTCGAGGTCGAGCTTCGGGTCCAGCCGGAACCGCGCGCCCTCCGGGATCGCGCCGGGGTCGTCGCTCACGCCGTCGGTGTTCTGCGCCGGGCGGCTCCACACGTCGCGCCGGGCCTCCGGGATCGCGACCGCGAGTACGTGGTCGATGCGCCCGCGGCGCAGGTCCTCCAGCGTCACCAGGCCGGCGAGCTTGGCGATGTTCGTCGCGGTGATGCCCCAGAAGCGCCGCTCGAACGGGTCGGTCCGGTCGCGGAACCAGCCGGGGTTCTCGCGGACGCCGACCATCTTCCCGGCCCAGCCGGCGTGGAAGCCGTCGGCCTCGCGGCGGAAGCGCCAGAACTCCCACGAGGTGTCGGTCGACTCCTGATAGACGACGAGGTTCGCGTCCGTGCCCGCCGCGGGGCGCGCGTCGCGGGGGAGAGGGACCGCGTCGATCGCGCGCTGCAGCTCCGGGGCGCGGGCCTCGTCGAGCTGCACGCGGACCGTCGGCTGGTCTCGACCGACGCGGTACAGCGGGGTGCTGAACTCGCGGATGTTCACCGTGGTGCCGTGGTCGCTCGCCAGCCGGCGCAGGCGCTCGACCAGCGCGTCGGAGCGCGGGTCCAGCGGCGCGTCGTCGGGGAGCGGCTCGTTCCAGATCGAGTCCGCGGCGAAGAACTCCGCGCGCGCCGGGGCCGGCCTGGGCTCCTCGGCCACCGCGGTCGCCGGCGGCCCGGGCTCGGCGCGGTCAGGTGGTGCGTCGTCGGCGCCGCACGCGCTCAGCGCGAGCGCGCAGGCGAGCACCGCCACGCGGGCGCTACCGGCGCAGGCGCTTGCCGCTCGCGCCGAAGCGGTCGGACGACAGCGCCTGCAGGTGCTCCCACGGGAAGGCGTGGGCGATGTGCGCCGGGGTGAGCCCGTCGAGCAGGGGCAGGTACGGGTCATGCCCCATCCTCGTCATGTCCTCGGCGTGGAAGCTGACGGCGCCGCCCTGGTTGTTGACCACGAGGCCGTACCGCTGGGCCGCCCGGGCGATGACGCGGGTCATCGGCGGGACGTCGAGGGCATCGACGTCGAGTTTCGGGTCGAGCCGGAAGCGGGTGCCCTCCGGGATGGCGTGGACGTCGTCGCTCTTGCCGTCCGTCCCCGTGGCCGGCCATGCCCAGACCCCGCGGCGCGCCTCGGGGATCGCGATCGCCAGCGCATGGTCGACGCGGCCGCGCTGCAGTTCGCGCAGCGTCATCAGCCCGCCGAGCTTGACGAGGTGCGTCGCGGTCACGCCCCAGTGGGTCCGCTCGACGGCCACCCCGGTCTCCGGGTCGAAGATGTCGCGATACCAGCCCGGGCTCTCCGAGACCCCGACGACCCGGCCGGCCCAGTCGGCGTGGAAGCCGTCCTCCTCGCGCGTGAAGCGCCAGAACTCCCAGGTGGTGTCGGTGCTCGCCTGGTAGACGACGACGTTCCCGTCCGTCCCGGCTGACGCGCGGGCGTGCGCGGGGATCGGGACCTCCTCCAGCACCGCCTGCAGTGCGGGCGCGCGGTCCTGGTCGAGCGTCACCCGGCGCGTGGGGTGGTCTGGCCCGACGCGGTAGACGGGTGTCGTGTACGCCCGCATGTTCACCGTCGTACCGTGGTCGCGCACGCGCTGGCGAAGTTCGCTCACGAGTCGCCCGCTGCGGGTGTCCAGCGCGGTCGACGGCCGGTCGACGCGCTGGTTGAAGACGGCGGAGGGGCCGAAGAACTCGTCGGCGTGGGCGGCGCTCGTCAGCGGCGACGCGCACAGCGCGACGCCCACCAGCAGAAGGATCCGGCGAACAGGGGACACGTCCGTGGTTGTCGGCCATGGAACGCAGGTCTAGACCCTTTGGAGCTCGCGGTGGACGGGCTGGGCGAAACGTTCAGTCTGCGGCCGCGCGCCGCTGGAGCCAGAACCCGCTGGGCCGCCCGTCGAGGACCTTTCCCGCACGCGCGAGAGCGTGCGTCGCCAGGACGACATCCCACCCGTCGTTACCCGACAGGAACGCCTGCAGGAGGTACTGCTCGGCCCAGTACAGGCGCATGTCCTCGAGCCATTCGCGCGGGTACTCGTAGGGCAGGAAGATGTCGTGGATGTGCACGAGCACACCGGCGGCGAGCCGCGGCAGGACGTCCAGGATGAGCCGGTTGACGTCGGACCCGGCCTTGACCGTGTGGGTCGTGTCGACGAACAGGACGTCCCCCTCGCGCAGGCCGGTGAAGACCTCCATCGGGATGTCCTGCATCGCGAGCGGCTCGATGTGGAAGCCCGGGGTCGGCGTGCCGGTGAACCCGGGGTAGGGGTCGTAGCAGCGGTGGTCGCACGGGATCTCGTCGCGGGCGATGGCCGCGCGGATGATCTTCGTGCTGTGCCCCGACCCGAGCTCGACGAGCCGGGCGGGACGCCGGTGGCGGACCATGGCGTAGAGGACCCGCGCGTCGTCGTCGCCGTAGAACTCCGAGCGGCACAGCTCGTCCGAACGCGCGGGCATGAGCGGCTCCAGCTCGGCGGCGAACGCGGCCTGCGCGTCGAGGTCCCACGGGGCGAGACCGGCCAGCTCGGAGGGCCGGTCCCACAGCCCGGCCGGGAGGGGCTTGGGGATGGGCGACCAGTACCGCCGGGGCACGAGATCGAAGCGGAACCTGTCCTCGAGCCGGTGCACGACCGACCAGGCCGAGGTCGTCGCGATCTCGGACACGCGGTTGGGGAGCGGGGTCCGGGTGCTCATGGTCAGTCCTTGCCTCCTGCGCCCTCGCGCCG
>JAEMQS010000197.1 GCA_016463765.1 Solirubrobacteraceae bacterium
CGGGGACGTTGGGCGGGGCGGGCGGGACGAACGCGAGCAGGAAGCCCGGATCGAAGGGCGCGAACACGCCACTCGTCGGCCGCCGCCCGGGGGCAGGCGCCCCGTCCGAGAACGTGAGCACGTCGCCATCGAACACGTCGAGTTCCTGCGGGCCGGGCGGAAGGCGATCCGTGGCGTTTGCCATGAGCACCGCGCTCTGACCCTGCGGCCCGACGAGCTGCGCGTGGATGTCGCTGGCGAACCCGTGATGCACGCCGTTCAGCCGCACGGTGACCTTCGTGACCGTGCCCTGCAGCCCGTCGGCCTCGATCGTCGCCGGGTACGGGTCGGCGATCCCGCTGTCGCCCGTGCCCGGAACCTTGATCTGGGCGGGGTCGGTGAACCGCGGCGGGGTGGCGCCGGTGGTGATCCGCAGCACCTTGCCGTTGCTCGTGGCGGCCCAGAGGTTGGCGTCCGGACCGGTGCGGAGGTCGGAGAACGTCGTCCCCGCCGGCAGGACGGTGGTGGGAACGGGGAACTCCGTCACCACGCCGGCCGGGGTGATCCGGCCGATCGACCCATTGGCCATCGTGAACCAGACGTTGGCGTCAGAACCGGCGGTGATGGTGCTCGCGATGCTGCTGATCGGGAAGTCCGTGGCGCTGCCCGTCGCGGGGTTGATCCGCCCGATGTTCGGGGAGCCGGCCTCAGTGAACCAGAGGTTCTCGTCAGCGCCGGCCGTGATCGCGAGCGGTTGCGCGTTATCCCGGAAGAACGAGAACTGGGTGATGACGCCCGTCGGCGTGATCCGCCCGATGCTGTTCCCCGCGACCTCGGTGAACCAGAGGTTCCCGTCGGCTCCGGCGGCGATGTCGCCCGGACCGTTGAGCGGCGAGGGGGCAGGAGGGAACTCCGTGATGGAACCGTCGGTCGTCACGCGGCCGATCCTGTTCCCGGTGGACTCCGTGAACCAGAGGTTGCCGTCCGGGCCGGCGACGATCGCGGACGGCCCTCTGCCGGCGGGGAGCGAGAACGTGCCGACGATGTTGCCGTTGGTCGCCTGCTTCTGAATCCGGCTGGCCTGATTCTCGACGAACCACATGTTCCCGTCGGGCCCGGCAGTGATGCCAAACGGGTCGCCGCCGAGCGCGATGCCGGCAGTGAACTGCTCGCTCAGGCCTCCCGGCGTCATCCGCATGACGGAGTCCGCCGCTGTCGACGTGACCCAGATGTTCCCGTCCGGTCCGGTCGCGAGGCCGGTGGGCAAGCTCACGGGCGTGAAGGTCCGGAACGTCGGAGCCGCGGCGTGAGCGGGCGCAGATGTGAGGGCGGTCAGGACCCCGGCAGCAAGAGCAGCCAGCAGGGACGGCCGACGCCAGGCAGGGCTAGGCACGCCACGGACTACACCACATTCTGGGTCGTTTGACTACGCCGGCGCGGCGCCGAGCGGTAGGCGCAGGACGCCTGCACCCAGGCCGAGCGCCGTCCCGAGCTGCCCGAGCAGCGCCTCCGGTGAACCGAGCCCGGCCAGAAGCTCCTCGGCAGGAAGCGTCAACGGTGAGAGCGCGGCATTCGGGGCATCGCTGTGCGATGGCGGGCGCATGCGCGCGAGCGCGGAGACCGCGGGGTACATCACCGGATCGGCGTCGGCAAGGTCGAGTCCCGCACGCCGTGCTGCGGCGCTCAGCGCCGCCTCTAGGCCGCCCACGGTGTCGACCAGCCCGCGCTCGTGCGCGTCGACCCCGGTCCACACCCGTCCGCGCGCGAGCGGCTCGAGCTGCTCGACGGGCATCTCGCGGCCGTCGGCGGCCTTCTGCGTGAAGTCGGCGTAGACGTCGTCGAGCCACCGGTCCAGGCGGACGAGCTCGTCGTCGGTGAACGGCCGGTTGGCCGACCACATCGCCGACTGCTCGCCGGAGGTGACGAGCTCGCGCCCGACGCCGATCTTCTCCTGCGCGGCGCGGAGCACCATCTTGCCCGCGAAGACCCCGATGGAGCCGGTGATCGTGCTCGGCAGCGCGAACACCTCGTCGGCGCCCATCGCCACGAAGTACCCGCCCGATGCGGCCACCCCACCCATCGACGCGACGACCGGCCGTCCCGACGCGCGGACCCGGGCGACCTCGCGGTGCACGGCGTCCGACGCGGTGTACGAGCCGCCCGGGCTGTCGATGCGCAGCACCACGGCCGCCACGTCGTCGGCCTCCCGCGCCGCGCGCAGCGCCGCGCAGATCGTGTCCGACCCGGTGGTGCGTCCCATGAGCGGCGAGCCGCCGCTGCGCCCGAGGGTGATCCCACCGACCACGGGCACCACGGCGATCGTCGTCGGACCTCCCCCACCGAACCGCCGCGAGACCTCGCGCCGGACCCGACGCTGTAGCTCAGCGCCGCGCGGCGGTGACCAGCGGTGCACGTAGCGCTGGGTGACCTCGCCGCCGAGACGCCGGCGCAGGTCGTCGTAGACCTCGTCGCGGTAGCCGACCCGATCGACCAGGCCGCGCTCGCGCGCCTCCTCGGCGGTCAGCGGCGCGTCGGCGATCACAGCACGGACCGCCTCGGCGTCGATCGACCGGCGGCGGGCCACCGTCGCCACGACCGTGTCGGTCAGCACGTCGGTCATGCGCTGCATCGCCTCGCGCTGCGGCGCGCTCATGGACTCGCGCAGGAAGGTGTCGGGCGCGTTCTTGTACTCGTGGCGCATGCGGAACTGCGGCTCGACGCCGATCCGGTCCAGCGCACCGCGCGCGAACAGGCCCTGGGCGGCGAACCCGACGAGCCCGAGCCCACCGGAGGGCTGCAGCCAGATCTCGTCGAAGTGCGCCGCCAGGTGATAGTCGACCGTCCCGTTGCCGGTCTCGCCGAACGTCTCGGCCCAGCAGACGGTCGGCTTGCCGGCAGCGGCGAATGCCTCGACCGCGGCACCGAGCTCCTCAGCCTGCGCGGGCTCAGGCGGCTCGCCGCCGATATGGACCACGAGCCCGCCGACCTCGTCGCGCTCCCGGGCTTCACGCAGCCGCCGCACGACGGCCGGAAGCGAAGGGGTCATCCGCGCCCGCCAGGCGGCGAGCGGGTCAGCCGGCGGGGCCTCCAGCAGGCCGTGCGTCAGATCAAGCTCGAGAAGGATCCGCGTGGGCGCCATGCCCTCCACGGTACGACCCCGCGAGCGCGGGGCGACTCAGCGGGTGGCCGGCGCCTCGACCTCGGTGCCGGCCGGAGCGACCACGGGGACCTCCTGGCTGGACACGGCCTCGACCGGTTCGGCCTCGCGCGCCTCGCCCGCGATGCCCTCGTCGTGCTCGCCGTCGCACAGCACCCGGAAGTTCCCGACCGTGACGTTGATCTCCTGGATCGGGACGCCGGGAAGGATCTCCTCGCCGATCTCCAGGCCGAGCCGCTCGATGTCGTACCCGGAGAGGCCGAGCCCGAGGACGTTGTGGTCCGGGTTCTGCTCGGCGTGCGCGTTGATCGCCATCTG
>JAEMQS010000198.1 GCA_016463765.1 Solirubrobacteraceae bacterium
CCGACGACCTTCTGGCTGCCAGCCAGACGCTCTCCCAGCTGAGCTATAGCCCCAAACCGGTACTCGGCCGCCATCTTAACACCCTGGGTCTGGTTGTTTCGCGCGGGGTGCAGGCGAAGGTGCAAGTGGGCCCGACCGAGGACGTCGCGGATCGGGACGTAGTAGCACTCGTCGAGTTCGGGACAGTAGATGGCGAACCCCTCGATCTCGTCCGGCGTGTAGGTGCTCGTCACGTAGCCACGCGGCGTATGACGGGACGTACTGAGCCGGGCTCTCACGATGTCGCCATCGCGCTTGCCCGCCTTGCACTGCACGCGCAGAAGCTCCGGGCCGGTGTCGAAGATCAGGTCGTAGCGACGTCCTTCGACCATCGGGCGAGCGACGACGATGCCCAGGCTCGCGGCCGCCGCTGCGATCTTGAGCTCGGCGATGCCGCCCTTGTCGGAGGTGGTGAGAGCAACCGACGACACGAACACATGTTCGCATCACCACCGGACGTCACCGCTTGGGCATGAACTCCGGCACATCCAGGTCGTCGCCGCCCCGGGAGGTCCCGCCCGCAGGCGGGAGTACTTCACCCGACGCGGCATCACCACCACCGCCGCCCCGCGTGGGACGCCTCGGCACCCGCACATCGCTCGGACGGGCGGCGCGCAGCGGCCTGGCGCGGGTGTCGGCCTCGCCGCCGGACCCGCTGTCGAGCTGGCCCTGCAGCGCCTGGTGGGCGACCTGGATGTCCCGCAGCAGCTTCTGCGCGTTGACGTCCAGCGAGCGGGAGAGCTGCTGGATGTGGTCGGCCAGCAGGGAACCGTCACGAACCACGTCCCGTGCGGTCATCTGCGCGTCGCCGGTGATCTGCCGCGCCTCGGCCTTGGCCTCCTCGAGGATCGCGCGGGCCTCCTTGCGGGCCTCGTCGCGCAGCTCGCGCAGCTCCTTCTCGGTCTGCTCGCGCGTCTGGCCGACCTCGGTGGTCGCCTCCCCGCGGGCCGCTTCGGCCTCGGCCTCGGCCTGCGCGCGGATCTCCTGGGCGCGGTTGCGCGCGGCGTCCAGCAGCTCATCGGCCTGGTGCTTGGCGGCCTGGCGCACGCGCTGGGCATGCTCGTCGGCGTCCTTGCGGGCCTGCTCGGCCGCGGCCTCCGCGTCGGCGCGCAGGCGCTGGGCGAACTCGTCGGCCTCCGCGCGCACGCGCTCGGCCTCGTCATCGACCGACCCGCGCACGGACCGCGCGCGCTCGTCGGCCTCGCGCTGGACGGCTTCGGCCTGGGCCTGCAGGGCGGTGGCGCGCGAGCGGGCCTCCTCGAGGAGCTCGTCGGCCTGCTTGCGGGCCTCCTCGGTGGCGCCGTCGATCATCCGCTGCGCCTCGGAGCGCTGGAGCTGCGCTTCGAGCTGGAGCTCCTCGGCCTTCGAGGTCGCGGCGCTGAGGATCTGGTCGGCCTCGCGCTCGGCGTCCGTGCGCGCGTCGTCGACGCGCTTCTGCGCCTGTGCGCGCAGCATGTCCGCCTCGGCGCGCAGTTCGGCGGACCGCTGGCGCGCCTCGGCGAGCAGCTGCTCGCCGCGCTGCTGCGCCGCGGCGTAGGACTCGCGCATGCGCTCGTCGGCGCGCTGCTGGGCGTCGTTGAGGATCTCGCGGGCCTGCTGCTCGGCCGCGGCGACGATCTCGCGGGTGCGATCGCTCGCCTCGCTCTGGGCGAGGGTCAGGGCCCCGGACGCCTCGCGCGAGCGCTGCTCGGCCTCGGCTGTGAGCTCGTCGGCGCGCCGCTCGGCGTCGGCCAGCAGCTGCTGCGCACGCTCACGCGCGTCACCGATGACGGCCCGTGCCTGCTCGTCGGCGGACCGCTGCTCGCTGACGACCTTCTCGCGGATGCGCGCGGCCTCGTCGCGCGCGGAAGCCTGTGTGGATGCGGCCTCGGCCCGCGCCGCGTTCAGCAGCTCGCCCGCCTCGCGCTCGGCCGCTTCGATGCGCATCGCGGCCGCGCGATCGGCTTCTGCGATGCGGTCAGCGGCCCGCCGCTCGGCCTGGGTGCGCAGCTCGGCAGCAGCCTGTTCGGCGGCGCTGACGACGCGCTCGACCTGGTCCGAGGCCGCGAGCCAATCTCCACCATTCGTGGTTGCCATGGCGGAATCCTAGTCGGAGCAGGAGAATTTGCGACAGTCCTGCACCGAACGCTGCATCTTACGGCCCGGCGCGGAGGGTTCGAACGGGGCGCGGTCGTATCCTCTCCGGCGCCATGGCCGACCACGTCTACGACCCCGCACAGATCGAACCCCGCTGGCAGCGCGTGTGGGAGGACGAGCACACGTGGGAGGTCTCCAACGACGAGGTCTCCGAGGACGACGTCTACGTCCTGGAGATGCTGCCGTACCCGTCCGGTGAGCCGCACATCGGCCATCTGAAGGTCTATTCCGTCGGGGATGCGGTCGCGCACTTCAACCGGCGCTCCGGGCGCCGCGTGCTGCACCCGATGGGCTACGACGCGTTCGGCCTGCCCGCCGAGAACCACGCGATCAAGACCGGCCAGCACCCGCGCGACTCGACGAACGCCGCCATCGCGAGCTTCCAGGAGCAGTTCCGCTCGTGGGGCGTCTCGATCGACTGGACCCGCGAGTTCGCGACCTGCGAGCCCGAGTACTACCGCTGGACGCAGTGGATCTTCCTGCGCTTCTTCGAGAAGGGCCTGGCCTACCGCAAGGACGCGGCGGTCAACTGGTGTCCGAAGGACGCGACGGTGCTGGCGAACGAGCAGGTCGTCGACGGGCGCTGCGAGCGGTGCGGCACCGAGGTCGAGGTCCGTCAGCTCGAGCAGTGGTTCTTCCGCATCACCGACTACGCCGACCGGCTGCTCGAGGACCTCAACGGCATCGAGTGGCCCGAGCACGTCAAGACCATGCAGCGCAACTGGATCGGCCGCTCGGAGGGCGCGCAGGTCACGTTCCGCTGCGAGGAGCTCGACACGGACTACGAGGTCTTCACCACCCGCCCGGACACGCTCTTCGGGGCGACGTTCTTCGTCATGGCGCCGGAGCATCCCGACGTGCTCAAGCTCGCGGCCGGCACCGAGCACGAGCAGGCCGTGCGCGACTACATCAACCACGCGCTGACCGCCGACAAGGAGGACCGCGGGGACGTCGAGAAGCCGAAGACCGGCGTGTTCCTCGGCCGCCACGTCGTCAACCCGGTCAACGGCGAGAAGCTGCCGATGTACGTCGCCGACTACGTGCTCATGGAGTACGGCACCGGCGCGATCATGGCGGTGCCCGGCCACGACGAGCGGGACTTCGCCTTCGCGCAGGCGTACAACCTGCCCGTCAAGCGCGTCATCGGCGGGGGCGAGGACCTGCCGTGGGCCGGCGACGGCCCGCTCGTGCATTCGCACCCGGACTTCGACGGGCTGCACAACCGCGACGCGCTGGAGAAGATCACGGCCTGGCTGGACCGCGAGGGCAAGGGCCACC
>JAEMQS010000199.1 GCA_016463765.1 Solirubrobacteraceae bacterium
CGAGGCGCCGGACGGCATCGAGTTCGAAGTGCCCCAGCCGACGAAGGTCATCGTCAAGGGCATCTCCAAGCAGCAGGTCGGCGAGATCGCCGCCATCATCCGCAAGCAGCGTCCGCCGGAGCCCTACAAGGGCAAGGGCATTCGCTACGAGGGCGAGTACGTCGCCAGGAAGGTGGGCAAGCGCGCATGAGCGTCAAGACCCCCCAGGCGCGTCGCCTCAAGCGCCGCCGCCGCGTGCGTGCAAAGGTCATCGGGACCGCCGCGCGCCCCCGCATCTCTGTGTTCAAGTCGAACCGGGGCATCTCCGCCCAGCTCATCGACGACGAGGCCGGCCGCACGCTGGCGTCGGTCCAGTGGACCGAGGCCGAACTGCGCGACCTCAAGCCCGCGGAGGCCGCCGGGAAGGCCGGCGGGATCCTGGCCGAGCGCGCGAAGGCCGCCGGCATCGAGCGCGCGGTCTTCGACCGTGGCGGCTACCAGTACCACGGGCGCGTGAAGGCCTTCGCCGAAGGCGTCCGCGAGGGAGGGCTCGCCGTATGAGCATCGAGGAACACGTCGACCGGGCCGTCAGCCCCGCGGGCTTCGACCTGCAGGAGCGGGTCGTGGAGATCAACCGCGTCGCGAAGGTCGTCAAGGGCGGCCGTCGCTTCTCGTTCACCGCGCTGGTCGTGGTGGGCGATGAGGAGAGCGTCGTGGGCGTCGGCTACGGCAAGGCCAACGAGGTCCCGCTCGCCATCCAGAAGGGTGTCGATCAGGCCAAGAAGAACCTCTTCCGCGTGCCGAAGCACGGCTCGACGATCACGCACCAGACGCTCGGCGTCTACGGCGCGGGTCGCGTCCTGCTGAAGCCCGCCTCGCCGGGTACCGGTGTCATCGCCGGTGGCGGCGTGCGCGCGGTGCTCGAGCTCGCCGGCATTCACGACATCCTGAGCAAGTCGCTCGGCTCGCAGAACCCGATCAACCTCGTCAAGGCGACGGTTGCCGGCCTGCAGAGCCTGCGCAAGCCCGAGGAGGTCGCGGAGCTGCGTGGCCTCTCGGTCAACCGCGTGCTGGGTCTCGCGGCGACCGAGGAGACCGTGAACGGCACCATCTCCGCCGAGGGCGACGCCCCGGCTGAGGCGGAGGCCGCCGAGTCGGCTGGCGCCGATTCGGTCGAGGAGGCCACGGCATGAGCGCGCTGAAGGTCACCCAGGTCAAGTCCAAGAATGGCGCGAACCACGCGCAGCGCGAGTCGCTGCGCACGCTGGGGCTGCGCAAGATCGGCCAGACGGTCGAGGTCAACGACACGCCCGCCGCGCGGGGCATCCTGCACCGCGTGCGCCATCTCGTGAAGGTCAACGATGAGTCCTGAGCCCAAGAACGACGAAGAGCCCCGCATCGGGCTGAACACGCTCTCGCCCGCCCCGGGCAGCCGCAAGCCGCGCAAGCGCGTCGGCCGCGGAGAGGGCTCCGGTCTGGGCAAGACGGCCGGTCGCGGTCAGAAGGGCTACGGCTCGCGTTCCGGCGCCAAGGACCGTGCCCGCTTCGAGGGTGGTCAGATGCCCATCCACATGCGGATGCGCAAGCTGCGTGGCCCGACGAAGAAGATGTCGATGCCGTTCGAGCCGTTCCGCACGCACACCCAGCCGGTGAACGTGCAGGACCTCGAGGCGCGCTTCGAGTCCGGCGCCGAGGTCACGGTCGAGGCGCTCGTCGCCGCCGGCCTGGGGACCCGCAAGGGCATCCCGATCAAGATCCTCGCCAAGGGCGAGATCACGAAGCCGCTCACCGTGCACGCGCACAAGTTCAGCGCTGGCGCGCGTGCGGCGATCGAGGGTGCCGGCGGCACCGTCGTCGTCGTCGAGTAGGAGCGGCCGCACGCACGATCTGCGCAGTTCCGGGGGCCCCGTCGATGGACGGGGTCCTCGTGTTTGTCTCACCTGTCCCTGTCCCACGGCGCCCCGCGGCGCCACTCGGTTACCCTTCGAACCTCCCCATGATCGCAACGATCCTCAGCGCCTTCACCGTGAAGGACATCCGCAAGAAGCTGCTCTTCACGGCGGCGATGCTTGCGCTCTACCGCCTCGGCGCCCACATCCCGGTCCCGGGTGTGAACACGGAGGCCGTGGAGTCGGTCCAGGAGCAGTTCGGCGGCGGCGGGGTCCTGAACTTCCTCAACACGTTCAGCGGCGGCGGCCTCAGCCGGATCGCCCTGTTCGCGCTGGGGATCATGCCCTACATCACCGCGTCGATCATCCTGCAGCTGCTGACCGTGGTGGTGCCCTCGCTGGAGAAGCTCCAGAAGGAGGGCGAGGTCGGCCAGCAGAAGATCACGCAGTACACGCGCTACCTCACCGTCGGCCTCGCCTTCGGCCAGGCGATCGGCTACGTGTTCCTGTTCCGGTCCTTCACCGCGTCGGCCGGGCAGCCGCTCATCGAGAACTTCAACGCCTTCACGGTGTTCGTCATCGTCACCTGCCTCACCGCGGGCTGTGTGCTCGTGATGTGGCTCGGTGAGCTCATCACCCAGCGCGGCATCGGCAACGGCATCTCGCTGATGATCTTCGCGTCGATCGTGTCCGGCCTGCCCAACGGCATCCAGGCGTGGTGGACGAGCCCGGACCCGGTGTTCAAGGTGATGATGCCGTTCCTCGCGCTCGGTGTCATCGCGGCCATCGTGTTCGTGCAGGAGGGCCAGCGACGGATCCCGATCCAGTACGCCAAGCGCGTCATCGGCAAGCGCATGACGGGCGGCGGTCAGACCTACCTGCCGCTGCGCGTGAACATGGCCGGCGTCATCCCGGTCATCTTCGCCGCGTCGATCATGGCGTTCCCGCCCACGATCGGGCAGCTCACGCAGGCCCAGTGGGGTCAGGACCTCGCGGCGTTCTTCTCGCCGAGCGGTGCCGCCTACCTCATCGGCGAAACCGTCTTCATCATCATGTTCACGTACTTCTATACGGCGGTGACGTTCAATCCCGTGGACCAGGCGGACAACCTGAAGAAGTACGGCGGCTTCATCCCGGGCGTCAGACCCGGACGGCCGACGGCCGAGTTCCTCGACCGCATCCTCGCGCGACTGACGTTCCCTGGCGCGCTGTATCTCGCCGCGGTCGCGGCGATGCCGACGCTGCTCATCAACCAGACGGCGGCCAACTTCTACTTCGGTGGTACCTCGCTGCTGATCGTCATCGGCGTGGCACTCGACACCATGAAGCAGCTCGAGGCCCAGCTGATGATGCGCAACTACGAGGGCTTCCTGAAGTAGCCCGGGTGGCGCGCGCGCCACGCACCTGCAACGCTTGGTCGTCTAATGTCCGGCCGATTCCACCGCCAAGAGGCCGCGACCCCCGGTCGCACCCTCACCACTGTGTCTGAACTCAATCTCATCCTCCTCGGCCCGCCGGGTGCCGGCAAGGGCACCCAGGCAGAGCGCCTGACCGAAGACTTCAACCTGCCCTACTTCGC
>JAEMQS010000029.1 GCA_016463765.1 Solirubrobacteraceae bacterium
CGCCTGGCAGCGTAGACCGGGGTCGTCACGAGATCGCGCGGAAGATGTGGAGGTTCTGTGGAGGGAAAGCGCAACTTCCCTCCCCGCAACCGGTTAACCTCTCCGGAGCGTCACCGTGGAAGCCTCAGCGATCCCAGCACCCCCAGTAGGGCTCGCCCGCACCCGGGCAAATGGACGCTTCCTGCGCCTGCGCAGCGACGAGCAACTCGTCGCGATGTTCCGGGCCGGCGACGAGAGCGCGTTCCAGGCGATCCACGACCGGTACCGCCAGCGGCTGTTCGCCTACGCGCGCCAGATGCTCGGCGGCTCGCGGCAGGACGCCGAAGACGCCATGCAGGACGTCTTCCTCCGCGCCTATGGCGCCCTGCGCGCGGACAGTCGGCCGGTGTCCCTGCGCGCCTGGCTGTACCGGGTCGCGCACAACCGCTGCATCGACCACCTGCGCCGGCCGGTCCCCGCACCGGCTGAGGTCTTCGAGATGTCGCGCCGGCCGCTGCACGACCCGATCGAGGAGTCCGAGCGCCGCGAGGACCTCCGGCGGCTCGTGCACGACGTCCGCAACCTTCCCAGCCAGCAGCGTTCGGCCCTGCTCATGCGCGAGATGGACGGCATGAGCTACGCCGAACTCGCCGACGCGCTCGAGGTCACCGTGCCGGCGGTCAAGTCGCTCCTCGTCCGCGCCCGGATCGGCCTGGTCGAGGCCGGCGAGGCCCGGGACACCGCCTGCGTCGAGATCCGCGAGTCCCTTGCGCTGTCGCACGGGCGCGGCGTGCGCGCCAGCGGCCTCGCGCGGCGGCACCTTCGCGAGTGCGACGACTGCCGCGACTACCGGACGCAGCTCAAGGCCGTCAACGCGCGCATGGCCGCGCTGAACCCGGCACCCGTCTTCGGGTCGCTCGCGGGGCTCGGGCAGCTCCTGGGTCTTGGCGGGGCCGGCACGTCTGCGGCCGCGGGCGGCGGCGTGGCGGTCGTGGGCGGCGGAGGCGCGGTCGTGACGAAGGCCGCGGTCGTCGTCTGCTGCGTGGCCGTCACCGCCGGTGGCGCCACCACGGTGCGCGAGCGCATCAAGCCGCGCGCCCCCGCCGAGGCCTCCGCGGCGACCCCTTCGCCGAACACCGCCGGCGCGTCTCCTGCCCTGGCGGTCTCGTCGTCCGGGGTGCGGATGGTCGAACCCCTGGCGCTGCCCGTCGTCACCAAGCTCGCCGCGCTCAGGTCCGACGACCCCAAGCGTGAGCGCGAACGCGGCGAGACCGGCCTGGCGAAGGTCGTCCCCGTCGCCGCCGAGCCCACGGCGATCTCGCCCCATGCCGACGCCGGAGCGCCCGCCGGCCTCGCGGAGGTCGGCGGCGGAGCGATCGCCCCGCACGAGGAACCGGCCGCCGAGACGGCACCGGCCGTGACCAGCACTGAACCCGCGGTCGAGACGGTCAAGGCGCCGTCCTCTGACCCGGTGACGGCCGCCGAGCCGGCACCGCTGTCCGAGACCACTGCCGCCTCACCCGAGATCGACGGCCCCACGGTCGAGGGCTCGGCCGGCGGCGCGGTCGCGCCCTAGCCGAACTGCGGCCGCTCGACGTCGTCGGGCAACTGCTGGTCGTCGGCGAGCTTGTCCAGGTGCGTGGCAAGCGTCACCGCCGCGACGGGCCGCAGCGCCTCCGGCACGTCGTGCCAGGCCGCGTCGAGCAGTTCGTCGATCGTCCGGCGTCCCGCCGCGATCCCCGCGAGCAGCTTCTCCTCGCGGTCGCGCCGGTGGGCGAGGTACTCGTCGAGCTTCGCGCGAGGATCGGTGATGACCGGTCCGTGGCCCGGGCAGATGACCCGCGCTTCGAGCGCCTTGAGGTGCTCGAGCGCCTGGAGGTAGTCGCGCAGCGCGCCCGGGTCGGGGAACAGGAACGCGGTGCCCGTGCCGACGACGGCATCGCCCGTGAACAGGGCGTCGCCCGCCGCGAAGGTGAGGTGGTCGGGCGCGTGGCCGCGCGTCGCGATCGCGCGGAACGGGCCGAACGCGTCACCGTCGGCCAGCCGGACACCCGCCGCCAGCCGCGCGGCGCCGACGGGGACGCTGCCCCCGAGCAGCACCCGCAGACCCTCCACGCCTTCGGCGTGATCGAAGTGGTCGTGGGTGACCGCGATGCCGCCGGCGCCGCCGCGGCGCTCGGCCTCGCTCGCGACGGCCGAGAGGTGGGCGTCGAGCGCCGGCCCGGGATCGACGATCCAGCACGGATTGCGCCCCACGATCCACGTGTTCGTGCCCGTGAGCGTCAGCGGGGACGGGTTGTCCGCGCGCACCAGGGCGATGTCGTACGCGTCGAGGACGTCAGCCATCTGCGGGCGAGGCTAGTCGCCCCGCGCTACGCGGCGGCAACGAGGGGCGCGCGCTGCGGCGCGGCGTAATCGCGGACGCGACGCTCGAACTGCAGCTCGGCCTCGAAGTCGGCGTCGTCACCGTGGCGGAATCCGAGCTCGCCGCGGCTCACGAGGTCGGCGAAGATCTCGACCAGCCGGGCATCGAGCTGCTTGCCCGCCACGCGGCGAAGCTCCTCGATCGCGGCCTCAGCGGAGACCGGCTCGCGATAGGAGTCCCGCGCGGTCATCACGTCATAGGTGTCACAGACCGAGATGATCCGGGCGAGCAGCGGGATGGCGTCGCCCCGCATGCCGCGCGGGTAGCCCCGGCCGTCGATCCGCTCGTGGTGGCCGAGGATGATGTCCGCGACCGGGCCGTAGCCCTCGACCTCGCGCACGATCTTCGCGCCCTGGAACGGATGGCACTTGACGATCTCCCAGTCCTCATCGGAGAGCCGGGAGTCCGCGAGCAGGATGTGGTCCGGGAAGATGAACTTGCCGATGTCGTGCAGCAGGCCGGCGGTGTGGACGAGTTCGATCTCGTCATCGGTGCAGCCCGCGGCGCGTGCAAGCTCTCGTGCATAGCGCGCGACGGCGGCGGAATGGCGGGCCGTCATGTGGTCGCGCAGGGCAAGCGTGCGGAGCATCGCGGTGAGGACGCCGACCTGGAGGGTTGCAAGTTGGTGGGTGCGGGTATCCAGCTCCTCAGCGCGCTCCTGGGAGGTGAGAAGTTCGCGGTAGAGCCAGAGATAGAGGAAGAGCAAGCCGGCCAACGTCAGAAGCGCCATCGGCCCGATATGAGCCTTCGCGTACACGATGATGCTCGCCAGCAGCAGCATCGTCGCCTCCGACGGAATCAGCGGAACGTAGATCGTCCGGAACTGGTGCCCGATCGGGTCGCCGTAAAGCACGCGGTTCCCCGCAGCGAAGAGGAAGAAGTTCACACTCGTGGCTACCACCAGCCCAGCGGTCATAGGCACGAGGAACCCGGCGTCCTCGATGGTCAGGCCCGTCTTCCCGGCGCACCAGGCGATCACAAGGCCACCGGCGATGGGAGATCCCATCGTCGTGGGCAGGTTGAGGATCACGGCTGGCCGGAACCTTGCGTCCCGCGGGAGCCGTGCCATGTCCACGACGCTTGCGATCAACGCGATGACCCCAGCCGCAGTCGGCCCGAGCAGAGACATTGCGAGCAAGTAGCCCAGGAACCCGCCCGAGATGTGCATGTGCTCGCTTTCGCGGGCAGGCAGAAAGTCTGCCCCGACGACCAGCACGAGGAGCATCGCGAACAGCGCGGGATCCCAGGTACCAACATCGCGCACCGCGACAGCGGCGGCGATCGTACCCACGAGACCCACGATGGCGGTGACAGTTACCGCTTTGCTCGGCGTCACGGACCCTCTATCGGCGAAGAACGCGAGAACGTTTAGGCCTGCACCTCAACGGGCACGCGCGGCCGGATTCTCGGCACGTTCCGTGGTGTTGTTATGTCAACTCGCGCGTACGCGCGTTTGACCTAGCGGCCGCGGTAGACCATGACAATTCCTTGACTCGATGGAGGACTGCCGCCGACCGACGGCGGGCAAGACGCCTGCGCAACAACAATCGATGCGCCGGACGGCATTAGAACATCCGTCTAAAGAAATGGCAAGTGCTAAAGCTTGGATGCCGGTCTGCCGATTAAGCGTTTTCTGAGATTCCCGCGCGCGCGGAGTTCGCCTGATCGACGCTTCCTGCCCGGAAATGCGAGGCTTTCGCCCGATGCGTCGTGCTCTGAGCCTTGCTGCGTTCCGGCGACTTGCCCTCGCCTACACGCTCAACGAAGTCGGTGACTGGTTCGCGACGATCGCGCTGACGGTCCTCGTCTTCGATCGGACCGGGGAGGCGCTCGCCACCGCCGCGCTCTTTCTCTCCACCCGATTCCTCCCCAGCCTCGCGGTGCCGTTCCTCGCGTCCTACGCCGAGCGGGGGTCGGTCCGGGTCGTGCTGAGCATCGGATACGTGGCCGAGGCGCTGGTCTTCGTCCTGCTCGCGGCGGCAGGCGCCGACATGGCGCTCGGCGTCCTCTGCCTCGTCGCGATGCTCGACGGCACGCTCGCCGCGACCGCCCGTGCGGTGACCCGCGGGGCGACGGTCGCGATCCTCGAGCCTGCCGGCCAGCTGCGCGAGGGCAACTCCCTGCTGAACATCGGCTTCTCGGTCGTCAACGTCGCCGCACCCGCGACGGCGGGCCTCGCGGTCGCGCAGCTCGGTGCCCCCGGCGTGCTCTGGATCGTGGCCGGGATCTTCCTCGGCCTCGCCGTCCTCATGGGCACCGCCCGCGGAACGCCGCGCGGGATCCGTTCGACCACCCGATGGACGACCCGGCTGCGTGAGGGGTTCGCCTACGTGCGCGGGCATCGGATCGCCCGCGGCCTGCTGGCCCTCCAGGCCGTCCTGCTGGTCCTCTTCAACATCGCCGTGCCGATCGAGGTGATCTACGCCAAGGAGGTGCTGGACGCCGGCGACATCGGCTTCGGCGCGCTGCTCGCCGCATGGGGCGGCGGCATGGTGGCCGGCAGCCTCTTGTTCGCGCGTCTGTCGCAGCGGTCGCTCGCGGGCCTGGTGATCGTCTCGACGGTCGCCGTCTGCGCCGGGTACCTCGGAATGGCCGCCGCACCGAACCTGCTCCTCGCCTGCCTCGCCGCGTCCGTGGGCGGTCTCGGCAACGGCGTGCAGTGGGTCGCCGTCATCACGGCCATCCAGGAGGCGATCGACGACGATATGCAGGCGCGCGCCGCAGGCATGCTCGAAGCGGTCATCACCGCGGCGCCCGGGTTGGGTTTCGTCGTCGGCGGCGTCCTGGCCACCGTGTGGGACGCCCGCACCGCCTTCGCCGTCGCCGGCTTCGGGGGGCTGCTCGTCATCGCCGCCGCATGGCTCGTCTGGCGCAGGTCAGACGACGCGCCCCCGCCGCAGCCCGCCACCTGAAACGGGTGAGTCGCCGGAAAACGGCGCAGGGCGTCTCGTCCGTCGCGCGCCGCCCGCGCACCTGCGAGACTCGCACGCGTGCCCGCCGACCGGCTGACGGTTCTCGACGACGCGTTTCTCGCGCTTGATTCGCCCGAGGCCCCGTTGCATGTCGGCTGGACGATCCGCATCGACGGCCGCGCGCCGTCGCTCGGCGGGCTCCGGCGCCACCTGCTGTCGCGGATGGACCGGGTCCCGCGGTTCCGTCGCCGCCTCGTCAGCACGGCGATGGCCGGAGGAGAACTGCGCTGGGAGGACGACCGCGGGTTCGACATCGCCCGCCACGTCATGCACGTCAGCGTCCCGGCCCCGGGTGACGACGAGTCCCTGCGCCAGCTCGCCGGCCGTCTGCTCTCCACCGCGCTCCCGCTCGACCGCCCGCTGTGGCGCGTCTATCTCGTCGACGGTCTCCAGGACGGCTTCGCGGTCGTGGGCCAGGCCCACCATGCGCTGATCGACGGCATCGCGGCGATCGAGGTCGCGGCGCTCCTCTTCGACGGCGAGCCGAACCCGCAGCCCGAACCGCGGTCGACATGGCGCCCGCAGCGGACAGGCAACGCCTCGGCGGCGCTGTCCCTGACCCGCGAGCGCCTGCGATCGGCCACGGGCCAGAGCGCCGCCGTCGCGCGGATCGGGCGGGAGACCGCCACCCGCACGAAGGACCTCGTCCGCCGGCCGGCGCCGCCGAAGCTCGACCCGCCGGCCGAAGCCGCGAAGACGGTGTCGGCGCTGACCGACATCCTTCGTCCCGCGGCGATGACGCCGCTGGCCGCGACGGCCGGCCCGGGTCGCGAGCTTGGCCTCTCCATCCTCGATCTCGAGACCGTCCGCCGCGTCGCGCGCGAGCACGACGCCACGGTCAACGACGTCCTGCTGGCGCTCGTGGGCCATGCCCTGGGCCACGCACTGCAGCGGCGGGACGAGAACCCGGTCCCGCTGAAGGCGATGATGCCGGTCAACGTGCGCACCGGCTCGGCGCAGGACCTGGGCAACGCGCTGTCCTTCGTCTTCGTCGACCTGCCGTCCGACCGCCGCGACGCCCGCACGGCCCTCCGCGAAGTGGTGGACCGGACCCGGCGCGTCAAGGACGGCGACTACGCCGCCACGCTCACGAACATCGTGCGGCTCGCCGACCTCGTGCCGACCGCCGGCCGGCGCATGGTCAGCAAGGTCGTCGCCACGGCCACGCGCTTCGACCTCACGGTCTCGAACGTTCCCGGGCCGGAGATCCCGCTGTACCTGCTCGGCCGGCGTGTCCGCGCCGTGTTCCCCGCCGTGCCCACCTGGGCCGGCCACGGGTTGACGGTCGGCGCCCTGTCCTACTGCGGCCGCGTGCACGTCTGCGTGTACGCCGACCGCGCGATCGTGCCGGACGCCCAGGACATCGCACGCGACGTGGCTGCGTGCCTGCGCGAGCTGGCCGGCGACGGCGCGCCCACGGCCCCGCGGTCGCCCATGCGGCGCGAGCTCGGCCCGCCCGCCTCCAGCACGACGCCGTGGCGCCGGCTGGCCCGCCAGCGCCGCGAGGGCACGCGCCTGTCGCGCTACTGACGCGGGGCGTCCTCGGGAATCAGCGGGAACTGGTACCCGCCGCGCCGGGCGAAGAACGGAGCGTTGGCCGCCGGCGAATGCCGGCCCTCGTAGAACGCCACGCCGACGTTGATCTCGGTGACCTCGGCGTCGGGCTCCGCCGCGCGCCGGGCCGCGATGCCCGCCTCGATCTCCAGGAGCCGGACATAGTGCGCGTCCATCGCCTCGCGCAGCTCGGCCAGGCCCTCCTCGTCAGCACAGAAGTGCGCGTTCGCCAACAGCGCCTCGTCGAGCTCGAAGCCCCCCGCCTCCACGGCGCCGAGCAGGTCGGCCGACCACTCACGTGCCGCCGCGGCGAGCATGAGCCGCCGGCCCTCATCGCCGACCGCGGTCCACGTCTCCTCGTCGAGGTCCATCACGATCGTCGCGCGGTAGTGACTCTCGATCGCGCCGCGGCGCGGCGTCTGGCGGGTGAGCTCGAGCATGCCCGCGTCGGCGAGCACGCGCACGTGGTAGCTGACCTTGCCGATCGGCTCACCGAGGTCCCGGGACGCCTCCTTGGCGCTGATCTCCCCGAGCTGCGCCTGCTTGAGGATCTTCATCCGGATCGGGTGCGCGAGCACCTTCAGCTTCTCGGGCTGGCGCGCGAAGAACGCGCTGGAGACAACGTCGGATTTCCGCTCCGTGAACACCGCGGCGTCGATGACGTCGTGGCTCACGCGCGCGGTCCGGGGCCCGTTGACAGCATGTCACGCACCCTACCGATGCGCGATTGCTCTGGCGAGCCCGAGCGTCGGAAATTCTCTGTTCGCCGCGCCGCCGGACAGGCGGCGCGACAGACAGGCGGGACGCTAGGCGGCCTTGCGCGCGGGCTTCTTCTTCGCGGCCGGCTTCTTGGCGGGCTTCTTCGCCGCGGCGGCCGTCGTGGTCGCGAAGCCGATGAGGGCGACCTCGCTGGCGGTGCCCTCCTTGCCGGCGAGCCGCTTCGTGCTGTCGGCGAAGATCTTGTCCGCCTTCTCACGGGTCGTGGCGAGGAGCTTGGCGAGGTCCGCCCGGCCCTTGGCGTCGAGGTCACCGGCGATGCGGGTGACGACGTCCTCGGGGGTGTCGAAGCCGTTGGCCTCGGCCGTCGCGACGACGTCCTTGACGATCGCCTTGAGCGTCGTGTCGTGCGCCGAGCGGCGGGTCGAGGCCGGCATCTGCGCCCAGTCGTCCTTGCTGAAGAACGGCTTCATCACGGCGCGGTAGTGATGCTCGACGGCACCGCGGCGCGGCGTCGTGCTGACCAGCTCGATGCAACCCAGGTCAAGGAGGGTGCGGACGTGGTAGCTGACGTTGCCGAGGCGCTCGTCCAGTTCCTCGCTGATCTCGCTCGGGCTGGCGACGCGCTCGTTCAGGATGGTGAGGATGTTCTGGCGCAGCGGATGGGCCAGTGCCTTGACGATTCGATGATCGAGGGCTGGTGATTCGGACGAGGACATAAAACGTTCTGCTTCCGTTGACATGAACCGTATTCAGAACATACCGCTTCGCGCAGCCGGACCTGACGGGTGAGCCCTTTCGTCGCCTGATCACACCCGAAACCGGGGTCACCAGAACCGGGAGTCACCCGTTGGTCGGCAGGACGGCAGCACGCACCGTACCGCTGTCTACCCCCGATCTGGGGTCCTTGAACGGTGGTGAGACGGGAAGCTCGACCACGAACTCCGCCCCTCCGCCTTCCGCGTTGCCGGCACGGACGCGCCCCCCGTGCTGGTCGACGATCCCCGCGACGATCGCGAGCCCCAGGCCAGCGCCGCCGCGACCGCGGGCCCGCCCCGCCTCGGCGCGCCAGAAGCGCTCGAAGAGCTCCGCGGGATCCGTGCCCGGCGGGAGGCCCTGCCCGTGGTCGCGGACGCGCAGGACGGCGTGGTCGGAGGAGTCCATCCGCGCCCCGATCTCGATGGCCGCATCGGACGGCGTGTGCACCAGCGCGTTGCGGACCAGGTTCGCGAGCACCTGGCGCAGCTGATGCGGGTCGCCGGTGGCGCGCACCTCACGCTGGCCGGTCACCGTGATCTCGCGCTCGGGCGCCATCGCCCGGGCGTCGTCGGCGGCGTCGCGGGCCAGCTGGGCCAGGTCGACGGGCTCGCGGACCGGGTCACGGACCTCGTCCAGGCGCGCCAGCGTGAGGAGGTCCTCGACGAGGACGCCCATGCGAGCGGCCTCCTGCTCGATCCGGCGCATGGCCGTGGCGGTCTCCTCCGGGTCCGCGCTCGCGCCCATCCGGAACAGCTCGCTGTACCCGCGGATCGACGCCAGCGGCGTGCGCAGCTCATGCGAGGCGTCAGCGACGAACCGGCGGAGCCGCTGCTCGCTGGCCTGCCGCTGCGCGAACGCCTGCTCGAGCCGTCCGAGCATCGCGTTCAGGGCGAGACCGAGGCGCCCGACCTCCGTCCGCTCGTCGGCGGGCTCGACCCGCCGGTCCAGCTCGCCGGCGGCGATCGCTCCGGCCGTGTCGCCGATGCGATCGAGCGGGCGTAGCCCCAGGCCGACCACCCACCAGGCCGCGCCGCCGAGCACGATGAGGATCCCGGCGATGACCAGGCCCTCCACCAGCAGGAGCCGGTCGAGCGTCTCGTCGACGTCGTCGAGCGGGATCGCCGCGACCGTGATGAGCCCGGAGAAGTTCTGCTCGGCCAGCACGCGGTAGCGGCCGTCGTCGGTGCTCACCGTGACGGGCGTGCCGAGCGGCAGGTCCTCGGGCAGGTCTGGAGCGGCGCGCTCCTCGGCTTCGAACCCGAGCGTCGCCTCACCCTGGACGTCTCCGTCCGCCGTCCGGATCTGCCCGTAGGTCCCGGCGGGCAGGCCCCGCTCCTCGCCCGGCGGCCCCCCGCGCGGCGGACGACCGCCGAAGCCGTCACCGGCCCCGCCGCCCGCAACGTCCTTGTAGACCTCACGCGGGATCTGCTGGACCGCCGACTTGGCCTGCTGATCGGTGCGGTCCAGCAGGAACGAGCGCTGCTCGGCGTACGTGATCGCAGCGAGGAGCACGAGCCCGACCGCGGACAGGACGAGCAGCCCGGCGACGAGCCGTGCCCGCAGCGACACGTCAGGCCCTCGGTCGCCGCAGCGCGTAGCCGACGCCGCGCACGGTCTGGATCAGCGCAGGCGAGTCCCCGACATCGAGCTTCTTGCGCAGGTAGCTGACGTAGGTCTCGAGCACCCGCGCGTCGCCGCCGAAGTCGTACTCCCAGACGTGGTCGAGCAGCTGGGCCCGCGTGAGCACCCGCCGCGGGTTCAGCAGGAAGTAGCGCAGGAGCCGGTACTCGGTCGCCGTGAGGTCGACGGGCACGCCGGCGCGCGTGACCTCGCGCGTGTCCTCGTCCAGCTCGAGGTCCTCGAACACGAGGCGCCCGGACTCGGCCTCTGCGGCGCCGGTGCGGCGCAGGATCGTCCGGATCCGCGCGACGAGTTCCTCGAGGCTGAACGGCTTCGTGACGTAGTCGTCGCCGCCCATCGTCAGACCGCGCACCTTGTCCTCCGTGGCGTCGCGGGCCGTGAGAAAGAGGATCGGGACCCGGGCCCGCTGCGCGCCGAGACGCTCGGCGACGTCGAAGCCCTCCATGTCGGGGAGCATGACGTCGAGGACCATGAGGTGGGGACGGAAGGCCGCAACGCCGTCGAGCGCCTCCTTGCCGGTGGCCGCGGTCTGCACGGCGAAGCCCTGGTACTTCAGCGCCATCGCGATGACGTCGGCGATGTTCTGCTCGTCGTCGACGACGAGGACGCGCAGGGCTTCGGATTCCGGGGCGGCGTTCTCCATGGCCATGGAAGCAGTGTCGGCCGCGAGGCTTGGAACTTCCTGAGAGCACCGTACCTGGCAGGATCGTCGGCATGGTCATCTGCATCACCGGGGCTTCCAGCGGGATCGGCGAGGCGGCAGCCGCGAGGCTCGCCCGGGAGCCCAGCGCGCAGCTCGTTCTGGTCGCACGACGCGAGGACCGGCTCGCCGAGCTCACGGCACGCCTGCCCGGCGGGCCGCACACCTACGTCGCGGCCGACCTCACCGCCGACGACGCCCCCGCGCGCGTGCGCGCACACGTAGAGGCCGAGCACGGAGGCGCGCTGCACGTGCTCGTCAACAACGCCGGCGCCGCGTGGCGGGCGACGTTCGCCGAGGGCGGCTGGGAGAACGTCCGCAAGACCATGGAGCTGAACTTCGACGCGCAGGTCCGCCTGACCGAGGCGCTCCTGCCGCTGCTGCGCGCGAGCACGCCGTCGTCGATCGTCAACGTGTCGAGCACCGCGGGCCGTGTGGCGCGTGGAGGCAGCGCCGCGTACTCGGCGTCCAAGTTCGCCCTCGCGGGCTGGAGCGACGGGTTGTGGGCCGAGGAGCGCCCGCACGGCGTCCACGTCGGGCTCGTGCTGCCGGGCTTCATCAGCACGGAGGGTTTCCCCCAGGCCGAACTCACCGGCAGCCTGAAGACCCGCTGGATGGTCTCGACTCCGGAGAAGGCGGCCGACGCGATCGCGCAGTGCGCCCTGGACGGCAAGGCCGAGCGCTACGTGCCGCGCGCGTACTGGCTGCCGGCCGCGCTGCGGGTCGTCACGCCCGGCCTCGTGCGCCGGGTGCTCGGCGGCGGCGCCGCGCAGGTCATGACGACGAAGACGAACGCCGCGCCGTAGCGACGAGCAGCAGCGCTCCGACCAGGAACAGCAGCGCGCCCCAGGCCGTCGCGCTGTTCGCCAGGCGGTCGTTGACGAGGTCCCCGGTCGCCGGACGGTCGAACGCCGCGATCGCCGCGACCCCGAACGCGATCGACCCGGCGAGGTTCGCCCACCCGATCCGCCAGTCGGGGTCGCGCGGCTCCCACGCGACCCAGCGGCGCTGGACGACGGCGACGGCCGCCACGCTCGCGACCAGGAAACAGACCGAGCCCACCGCGTCGGGCACCCACACGCGGAGGTTCTCCTGCTGCGCGCTCAGGCTGTCGTCCAGCGCATTGAACGTGTTGACGTTGAAGAAGACGGTTCCGGCGAACTGCACCGCCGCGGCGAGCCAGTCGGCGTGCGGCTCCCACCAGCGGGCCGGATGGGCGAGCTCTCCCCAGCCACCACGCCGCGCATGCGGGACGCTCGCGGCGGCCAGGAGCTGGAGCGCGGCCGCCGTCGTGAAGAAGATCGACCCGGCGAAGAACGTCCCGTCGATCCACGTGGCCTGGCTCTCCAGCGCCGCGAGCGCCGCGATGAGAAAGCAGAGTGAGCCGACGGCGAACAGCCAGCCGGTGGCCTGCATCGCCGCCGGGGATCGCCACCGGTCCGACCAGTGCGGCGCGGGGGCCACGACGTCCACTAGTTCGCGGCGAGTTCCTCGAACGCGCCGTCGGGCAGGAGCTCGATCGTGCGGATCGCCTGATCGACGCCGTCCTCGAAGAGCTTCAGTGCGGCGTCGGGGTCGTCGCGCTCGAGCGCCTCGAGGACGCCCTTGAGCGTCTCGTAGCCCAGCGCCGTCGCATTCGCCGGGTAGACGAGCATCGCGATGCGCTCCATGCGCGGTCGCAGCAGGTCGAGCTGGCGGATGAGCTCCTGGTTGCCGTGCGCCTCGTGGACCGGCCGGTTGAAGACGAAGGTCTCGACCACCGCCGTGGCGGGTTCACGGTCCGCGTCGGTCAGTTCGTAGGCGCGCAGGGCCTGGCGCATGATCCGCAGGTCCCCGTCGGTGACCGCCCGCACGCCGAGCGCGTACGAGCGCACGGACAGCGCACGCACGACCTCGAGGAACTGGATGGTCGCGCGCCGCTCGATCGGGGCGGCGCGGTAGGTGCCATCGGGCAGGCGCTCGGCGAGACCCTCCGTCTCCAGCACCGCGAACGCGGCGGGCAGCGCGTCGGCGGAGCAGGACAGCTCCATCGCGACCTCGTCGGGGTCCAGCGGCTCGCCGGGCAGCCAGTGCCCGAAGATCAGCGCCTCGCGCAGGTCGCGCAGCGGCCCGTCGCACGGCAGGCCCTGCCAGGTGGACTCCTCGAAGCGACGCATGGTCAGACAGTACCGAGCGCGGCGACCAGGCAGGGCCGCCGCGCTCGGTGGTGGCGCGTCCGTCAGACGCGTCCTCGCGCCTGACGGCGCTGCCGGGCGACCGCGTCGAGTGACACGGCCAGGAGCAGCACGCCGCCGGTGACCATGAACTTCACCGACGACTGGAACGCCAGCAGGTCCATCCCGTTGGAGATCGACCCGATGACCAGCGCGCCGAGCAGCGCGGCCCACACGGTGCCGCGGCCGCCGAACAGGCTCACGCCCGCGACGACCGGTCCGGCGATCGACAGGAGCAGCAGATCGCTGCCGCCCGACGACTGGTTGACCGCCAGCAGGCGCGACGCGGCGATGATGCCGCCAAACGCCGCGAACGTCGACGCCAGCGCGAACACCGTCGTGCGCAGCGCGGCCACCCGGATGCCCGCGCGGCGCGCGGCCTCGGCGTCGCCGCCGACCGCGTAGATGTGGCGCCCGAACCGCGTCTTCGTGAGCACGAAGTTCATGACGACGACGATCCCGACGAGGATCGTGAGCGCCAGCGGCACGCCACGGTCGCTGTTGAGGACGACGACCGCCACGATGATCGCGATCGTCGCCGCGCCCGTGCGGATCACCAGACCGAGCATCGACTCGGCCTCCAGGCCCGCCGCGCGCCGGCGCTGGAGGTTCAGCAGCGCGGACCCCACGATGCCGGCGATCGCCGCGAGACCCACCAGCCAGCCGACCCAGGGCGCGAGGAACGTGCCCGCGATGTTCGTGATCGCCGGATCGGACAGGTTCACCGTGCCGGTGTCACCGAGGACCCGCAGCTGCGCGCCCTGCCACATCAGCAGGCCCGCGAGGGTGACCACGAACGACGGGATCACCAGCCGGGTGCTCACCGTCCCCTGGAAGACGCCGATCGCCGCGCCGATGCCGAGCGCCGCGATGATCGCGAGGTACGGGTTCCAGCCGTGCTTGACGCTGAGGACGGCCATGACCGACGCGGCCAGACCGCTGACCGCGCCGACGGACAGATCGATCTCGCCGAGCAGCAGCACGAGCACGACGCCGACCGAGATCGTGCCGACGGCCGCGATCTGCAGCGCGAGGTTCGACAGGTTGACCGCCGTGAGGAACCGGTCGTTCGCCAGGGCGAAGATCGTCCAGATGATCGCCAGGACGATGATGACCCGCAGGGAGCCCATCTCGCCCTCGAGGAGCTTGCGGCCCGCGTCGGCGAGGCTCGGCCGGTGGTGGTCGTCCTTGACGTCGTCACCGGGCCCGACCGCGGGCGCCGGGCTTGCAGGAGCGGTGCTCATGGCGTCTCCTCCTCCCCGTTCTCGATGTCCGCGCCCGTGATCGCGCCGACCACGGCCTGGCGGTTCTCGGGGTCGGAGGTCCATTCGCCGGTCACCGCGCCGAGGCGCAGGACGACGATCCGGTCGGCGACCTGGAAGACGTCGGCGAGGTTGTGACTGATGATGATCACGCCGATGCCCTCGCTCCTCAGGCGCTTGACGAGTTCGAGCACCTGCGCCGTCTGGGAGACGCCCAGCGCGGCGGTCGGCTCGTCGAGGATCACGAGCTTCGGATCACCGAGCATCGACCGGGCGATGGCGACGGTCTGCCGCTGCCCGCCAGAGAGCGCCCCGACCTCGCTGCGCACCGAGCGCAGCGTCTTGACCGCGAGGCGGTCCAGCAGGCGGCGGGACTCCTGCTCCATGGCGATCTCGTCGAGCACCTTGCCGCCGCGGCGGGTCTCCTGCCCGAGGAACAGGTTCGCGACGACGTCGAGGTTGTCGCACAGCGCGAGGTCCTGGTAGACGGCCGAGATCCCCAGCGCGGCGGAATCCTGTGGCGCCTTGATCGAGACGGGGACCCCGTCCATCTCGATGGTGCCGCCGTCGGCGGGCTGCACGCCCGTGACGGCCTTGATGAGCGTCGACTTGCCGGCTCCGTTGTCGCCCACGAGCGCGACGACCTCCCCGGCAGCCACGTCGAGATCGGCTCCGCGCATCGCCTGCACGGCGCCGAACGACTTCGTCAGTCCCCGCAGCCGGAGCAGCGGACCGACGGGGGCCGGCGCCGTGGTGGCGCCGGCCTGCGTCTGGGCGGACATGGCCGCTACTCGATCCCCGCGTCCTGGCACGCCGAGGCGTACTCGCCGGCGCACAGCTCGGAGACCTCGACGAACTCGTCCTTGACGACGGTGTCGTTGACGTTGTCCTTCGTCACCGCAACCGGGGTCAGCAGGACGGACGGGATCATCCCGCTGCCGTTGTCGACCTCGCCGTTGACGAGCCCGGACGGCGGCTCCTCGCCCTGCGCGATGGCGACTGCCAGCTCCGCGGCCGCTTCGGCCTCAGGGGTGATCGCCTTGTACACCGTCATGAACTGCTCACCCGTGAGGATGCGCTGGATCGCGGCGAGCTCGGCGTCCTGACCGGTCGTCGGGACGTCCGCCGGGTCCATGCCGGCACCCTTCATCGCGGCGATCGCGCCGCCGCCGGTGCCGTCGTTCGCGGCGAGGACGCCGTCGATGTTGTCCTTGCCGACCGACGTGATGGCCTGCTCCATCTGCTGCTGGGCCTTGTCGGGCGACCAGTCGGGCGTGTCGTACTCCTTCTCGATCTTGACGCCGGACGGGTCGAGGACCGAGTGCGCGCCGGCCTTGAACAGCTTCGCGTTGTTGTCCGTCGGCGAGCCGTTGATCATCACGATCGACTTGCCGTCGCCGCCGTCGAGGGCCTCCAGCAGGCTCGTGCCCTGCAGCTTGCCGACCTCCTCGTTGTCGAACGAGATGTAGTAGTCGATCTCGGCGTCCGTCACGAGCCGGTCGTACGAGATGACCGGGATGTCGGACTGCTTGGCGCGGTTGACGATGCCGCTGGCCGACGCGGAGTCGACGGGGTCGAGCACCATGACGTCGGCGCCCTTGGTCACCGCGGCCTCAGCCTGCTGCTGCTGCTTGGCGGCGTCCTGGTCGGCGTTGCTGTAGATGATCTCGCAGTTCGCGCAGAGTTCCTTGACCTTCGCCTCGAACGCCGGGCGGTCCTTCGCCTCGTAGCGGGTGGTCTTCGACTCCGGGAGCAGCAGGGCGATCTGCTTCGCCTCGCCGCTGCTCGCGGACGTACCGGAGCCTCCGTCGTCGTCATCGTCGCCGCATGCGGCGAGACCGCCGGCGGCGAGCGCCAGGGCGGCCGCGATGGCGGCGCGCCTCAGGGTGCTGGTAGACATGGACCTCTCCTCCTGATGGGACTTACCTGATGATGGGGGACGTACTGAAAACCTGCGCCGGTGCTGCATGTAGGGGACTCGGGGCCGGCGCGCGGCCGCTGTGACCGTGGGTGACGAGGGACAGGGCGCCGAGGACCTCGGCGCGGTCGCCGAGCACCCCGAGCTCGACGCGCACGGCGGTGGCGGCGGCGGGCAGCGCGTAGCGCTCGAGCGACTCGGTGACGCCCTCGCGCAGCGGTGCGCCGACCGCGGCGAGTTCGCCGCCGAGGACGATGAGCTCGGGGTTCAGGACGTTGACCATGTCGGCGAGCACGCGGCCGACGGCGCGACCGGCATCGCGCACGAGCCGGGCGGCGCCCACGTCGCCCTCGTCGGCGAGCCGCACGACGTCGGTGGTCGAGAGCTCGCCGCCGTAGGCCTCCTGCAGCAGTGCTGCGATGGCGGGTGCGCCGGCGGCGGTCTCGAGGCACCCACGGCTGCCGCATCGGCAGAGCTTGCCGTTGGGGTCGTAGAGGACGTGGCCGATCTCGCCCGCGATGCCGGACGCCCCGCGATGCAGGCGGCCGCCGAGCAGCAGGCCGGCGCCGATGCCGGTGGCGAGCTTGACGTAGATGACGTCCTGCACGCCGCGTGCGGCGCCGTGCGTCGCCTCGCCGAGGGCACCGAGCGTCGCATCGTTGTCGACGTCGACCTCCAGGCCGAGACGGTCGGCGAGCTCGGCGGCGGCGGGCAGCCCCGTCCACCCCGGGAGGATCGGGCTTGACCCGACCGTGCCGGTCCGCTGGTCGATCGGGCCGGGGATGCCGACCCCGCAGCCGAAGACGCCGTCAGCCGGGACGCCCGCCTCGGCGAGCACGGCGCTCGCCATCTCGGCGGCCGCGTCGAGCGCCTTGGCGGCGGAGCGGTCCACGTCGACCACCGCGTGGTGCTCGGCGAGCACCCGGGAGGACAGGTCGGAGACCGCGACGCGCACGTGGCTGTGACCGAAGTCGATGCCGAGCACGGTGCCCGCCCGCGGGTCGAGCGCCAGGAGCACCGGGGGCCGGCCGGCCTTGGCGGGCGCACGGTCGGACGGCTCGCTCTCGGCTTCGCGCTCGAGGACGAGGCCCTCCTTGATGAGCTCGCTCGTCAGCGTCGAGACGGTGGCGCGGGAGAGGCCGGTCGCACGCGCCAGCTCGGCGCGGCTGGCGGCGCCACGGCGTCGCAGGGCGTCGACGACGAGCCCGCGGTTCAGTTCCCGCAGGCTGCGCAGCGCGCCTCCCGGTCCTCCTCCCATGAGCGGGATCCTGCTGCCGCTCGGAAGAAATGTCAAGCTCTAAGCAGAACTAGGCGGGACCGTCGGGGTATTGCGTCATACTCTCGACGTTATCCGGGTGAGCTCACCCGGAAGGCCCGGACAACCGGCCGCCCAGAGCCCGCAGCGCCGACGCGGGCGACCGCGCGGTACGAGCCGGCCGCGAGCCGGCCGCTCGGGCGATACCGCGCCACCCGCTTGGCGTCCGGCCGCACGACCTTGAAGGTCACGATCTTCCAGCGGCACGACCCGCAGGCGCGGCGCTCGATCTCCACCGTCACCGGGCTGCGCCTGGTCAGCGTGACGTCCACCCGAGCCCGTCGGCCGCGCACCGCGACGCGCATGCTGCGCACCGAGCCTGGCGTGGTCCGGCCCCCGACGCTCGCCCCCGCCAGGTCACCGTCGCTCTCGGGCAGCGGCGGGGCGGTGGGCGCCGGTTTGATGACCCAGCCGCGGCCGATCGCGCGGACCAGCTCGCCGTAGAGCTCGACGGTCAGCGTCGACGGCGCGCCGTTCATGGAGATGTCCGTGAGCCCGAGGTAGAAGCGCTGGCCGACGGTGCCGTCGAGGTCGAGCTTGAGCTGCAGCCGCGCGTCGAGCACCACCGGAGCCGCGCCGAACAGGAGCTGGATGGCGATCCGCGTGCGCCCGTCGAGCTCCACGCGCAGCTGCTCCTGCGTGCACCCGGCGCACCGGTTCGTGATGACCGCCGTGGTCCCGTAGAGGTCCATGTCCATGGTCCCGAACTGCCTGTCGCGAATGGCCGGCAGGTCCATCGACGCGATCGCGATGCGGATGTCGACGTCGAGCTTCCCGTCGGTCCACGCCAGCGTCCCGAGCCAGGCCTGTCCGTCGAAGCGCAGGAGCTTGCCGACGCGGCAGTCGCCGGCCAGGCCCTCGATGTCCAGGCGGAAGTTGCCCTTCGACAGCAGCTCACCGTCGGCGGCAAGGTCGTACCAGCCGGTGCTGCAGCGCATGCGGACCACGGCGCCGAAGCGGATGTCGTTGCCCACGATCCCGAGGGACAGCCCGCGGATCGCGAAGTTCCGGTCGAGCTGGATGTTGCCGCTGACGTCCGTGGCAAAGTCGATGTCGACCTTGCCCCGTGGATCGCTGCGGGTGATGTGGCCCTGCACGACGATCTTCGCGTCGGCGATCTTCAGATCGGTGATGTCGAAGCGGAAGTCGAACGTCCCGTCGGAGTTCACCGCGCCGCTGAACGCCGCGCCGTCGGTCGCCGCCGACACGAACGAGGAGAACTCGCCCGCCCGCGCGCTGAGCCTGAAGACGACCTTGAAGAACGTCTTCGTGGGCACGAGCGTGGTGCGCACGTCGGCGGTCACGTCGAGGTCGACGCCCAGCTTGCCGGCCTTCGCGCCGACGGTGGCCCTGACGCCGGTCCCCGCTGCGAACGTCAGCTCCTTGGTGATCCCGCAGCCGTTCGCGCCGGTTGTCGCCGCGACGCCCGCCGACCAGTCCCGGAACCGCAGGTCCCACGGGATCGTCAGGTCGACCGTCGCCGTCATGCTGCCGCCCGACGGGCACGGCACGAACAGCCCGCCGCCGATCTTGATCCCCTGGCCGGTCCACCGCAGCACCGGGCGCAGCAGGGCGGTGCCGTTGCGGTCGAGCTTGATCGAGCCGCTCGGCGCGGTCTCGGCGGTGATGGCGCCGGTCACCGCGCCGTCGGCCGAGGTCAGCTCGCCGCCGATCGCCTCCGAGGCGATGCGCGCATCGTCGGCCACCGTGCAGTCCTCGGCGCCCGTCTGCCCCGCGATCCGGAAGGTCCAGTCCTTCTCGCTCTTGACCGTGCCCTGCGCGCCGGCGGCCAGCCCGCCGTCGGGGCACGCCAGGCGCGCCGACGCGTCGACGTGCACGCCGTCGGTGTCCCACGCGACGGTCCCGTCACCCACCGACACGCCCTTGGCGACCTGCATCTGGCCGTCGACCCGGCCCGCGAGCCTGGCGACGGGCGCGGGGTCGGACAGGCTGCGGCCGGCGACGTCACCGGCGGCGCTGACCTTCGCGCCGAGCACCGGGTAGTCGGTGAGCGCCAGCGACATGCGGTAGGAGCCGTCGTAGCGCACCAGGCCGCTGCCGACCTGCGTGTCGCCGAGGAACGCGCGCACGATGACCCCTGACGCGCTCAGGCCGAAGCCGAAGCGCCAGCGCTGCCCGCCGGGCGCCGCGGGCAGCGCCTGTTCGACCTCGGGCTCGGTCACGTCGGCCGCCGCACGGGCCTGCAGTCGCCGCTCGCTCCCGGTCCGCCCGGGCGGGAGCGCGGCCAGTCGCCCGGAGACGACCTGCGGCCCGGCGGCCGTCCACGTGATCGAGACCGGGGACGAACCCGGGATCGTGTAGTCGCGGTCGGTGAGCGACCGGCGGACGGCAAAGCGCCCGCCGACGACGCGGACGCCCGAGGGCGTGGCGACGGCGCGGACCCCCCGTCCTGTCGCCACGCCCCCGATGGTCAGGCGTCCCTTCCCCACGCGCACGGTCGATCCCGAACGGGAGAGCTCCGCGGGGGTCAGGGTCAGTCCGGGAGCGAGGCGCACGCGCTCGCCCGGCTTCGCGCCGGCGAGGTCGTCGTACGGTCCCGCGGCGTGCGCCGCGCCGGCGGGCACGAGCGCGCACAGCAGCACCCCTGCCAGGCCGGCGATCCGGCGTCCACGTCCCTTGCCTTGCACCACAGTCCCTCTCCCTCGGACAACGACCCCCGCCGCGGCGCCCTCCCCAGGGCGCCGCCGCGGCTCAGACCAGCGCGACGTCGCGCTTGGGCGGCGTGCGCGCCGCCACGTCACCGCGTTCCAGCTGCTTGCGCCGCCACTGCACGTACACGGGCCCGAACTCCTTCAGCTGCGGTGGCAGCAGCAGGCCGGAGGTCTTCACCGTCGCGCAGAGCGCGCCGAACACCGCCTGGTGGGCGGGCGACCACGTCAGGCCGAAGCGCTCGCGCAGCACCGGCGGCAGCAGGCCGACCGTCATGAGGTGCAGCTGCCGCGCGAGCGGCTTGCGCATCGCGTTCCACAGCGGGTCGGGCAGGCCCGGGACCGGCGGCGGGCCGGGCTTGTCGAGCGTGTCGAGCACCTCGTGGACCGTCGGGTGGTCCTCCAGGACGTCGGCGCACATCCGGTCGAAGTACAGGCGGAACCCGGCCCAGTCCGTCGGCAGGTCGCGGTCGCGCACGCCGATCAGGCGGCCGAGGGCGCGCCACTCCTGCCAGAACTCCTCGCGCTCGTCGCGCGTGATCGTCCGTCCCATGAGCTGGTGGTTGCGGATGATCGACTCGGCGAGCGTGCCGTGGACCCAGGCGAAGGCCTCGGGCTCGAGCGCGTGGTAGCGCTTGCCGTCGGCCGTGGTGCCCTTGATCGTCTTGTGGACGTTGCGCACGCGACGGCCGATCTCGCCGGCCATCTCCGGTCCGCCGTAGATCGACCCGTTGACGTAGTCGAGCGTGCGGAACAGCCGGCCCCACGGGTCCTGCGCGAACCCCGAGTACTGGCCGACGCCCGCGCCGACGGTCGGATGGGCGACCTGCAGGATGAGCGCGTACCCGGCGCCGCCCATGAGGCGCAGGTCCCCGGCGAGCTGCCAGGTGATCGATCCCCGCGCGGGGACGAGCTCGGCGAACTCCTCCTCGCTGGGCAGGACACTCGGACTCATGGTCAGACCCCCAGCCGCCGGCGCAGGTCCCGTGCGGCGGAGAGCCGCACGATCCTCCCGGCGAGCTTCGTCTTCCAGGATGCGTACGGGTACCAGGCCAGCTCGGTGGCCGGCGTCATGCGCGCGACGGTCACCGCCTGGCTGCGGCAGTACTTGCGGATCGCGTCCTCCCCCCCGAGGCGGGCGCCGAGGCCCGAGCGCTTCCATCCGCCCATGGGCAGGCCGAATGCGAAGAGGTTGCTCAGGACGTCGTTGACGTTGACCGCGCCGACCTCGAGCCGCCGGGCGATGGCCAGGCCGCGGTCCTTGCTCGACGTCCAGACGCTGGCCGACAGGCCGTACGGCGAGTCGTTCGCCAGCTCGATGGCCTGCTCGGCGTCGGTGACGCGCATGACCGGGATGACCGGCCCGAACGTCTCCTCGCGCATGACGAGCATGTCCTGGTCGACGTCGACGAGGACGGTCGGCTCGTACGAGAAGCCAGGCCCGGCGCCGCGGCGCCCGCCGGTCAGCACGCGCGCGCCGCTGGCGATCGCGTCGTTGACGTGACGCTCGACGACGTCGACCTGGTTGGCGTTCGCCATCGCGCCGACGTCACGCAGGTCGTCGGTGGCCGACGGCCCGTGGCGCAGGCCGCGGACGCGCTCGACGAGCTGGTCGACGAACTCGTCGTAGACCGCGGACTCGACGTAGACGCGCTCGACGCTCGTGCAGACCTGGCCGCTGTTGACCAGCCCGCCCCATGCCGCGGCGTTCGCGGCGCGCTCGATGTTCGCGTCGGCGAGGACGAGCATCGGGTCCTTGCCGCCGAGCTCCAGGCCACACGGGATGAGCCGCTCGGCGCAGCGCACGCCGATCTTGCGGCCGGTGACGGTCGAGCCCGTGAACTGGACGTAGTCGGAGACCTCGACGACGGACTCCCCCACGTCGCCGGTGCCGAGCGCGAGGGCGAAGACGTCGGGCGCGCCGAGGTCCTCGTTCCACGCGCGCACCATCCGCTGGAGCGCCAGCGGCGTGTATTCGCTGGGCTTGACCATGACCGCCGCGCCCGCGAGCAGGGCGGGGATCGCGTCCATGACGGGCAGGGTCAGCGGGAAGTTCCAGGGGGTGATGATGCCGACCAGCGGATAGGGCCGGCGGCGCACGCCCAGCTGCTTGCCCATCGTCAGCGGGCCGTGCGGGCGCTGCGACTCGTCGGCCAGCGCGGACTCCGCCTTGCCCGCGAAGAACGTCATGACGTCGACGATCCCCATCGCCTCGAGCGCGGCGTCGGGCATCGACTTGCCCGACTCGCTGCGCAGCAGCGTCACGAGCTCGTCCTGATGGTCGAGCACCCAGTCGCGCAGGCGGCCGACGTGCTCGGCGCGCGCCTTCGGCCCGAGGGCCTCCCAGGCGGGCTGTGCGGCGCGCAGCCTCGTGGCCAGCGCCTGCACCTCCTCGCGGCTCTGCGTCGGGGCGTCCCCGACGACCCGGCCGTCGGTGGGGTCGTGGACAGCGAGCGTCTCGGTCACGCCTCGCATCGAAGCGCACGAACGACGGCGGTGCGGTGTGTCCGCGCCACACTTCGCGCGCCCCGCGGTGAGCCTCTGGGCACCCCCGTGAACCGCCTGCAATCCGCAGCCTTTGCGGGTATGGGGAACACACGCGCGGTCCAGGTCGCGATCGTCGGCGCCGGCTTCGGGGGCATCGCCACGGCGATCGCGCTGCAGCGGGCCGGCATCACGTCCTTCACGCTGTACGAGCGGGCGCCGTCGCTCGGCGGCGTGTGGTGGCACAACGACTACCCGGGCTCGGCGTGCGACATCCCGTCGGCGCTGTACTCGTACTCCTACGCGCAGCGGCGCGACTGGTCGCGCCCGTGCCCGTCGCGCGACGAGGTCCTCGCGTATCTGCGCGACGTGGCTGCCGAGCACGACCTGACGGACCGCATCGTGCTGAACACCGAGATCGTCGAGGCGCGCTTCGACCCAGCCCGGTGCGGTTGGACCCTGCGCACCGACGGCGGATCAACCATCGAGGCCGACGTGGTCGTCCTCGGGACGGGCCAGCTCAGCCGGCCGGCGATCCCGCCGATCCCGGGCCGGGACACGTTCGCGGGCGCGCAGTTCCACACGGCCGAGTGGGATCACGACGTGGCGCTGGACGGTCGCCGCGTCACGGTGGTCGGGACCGGCGCGACGGCGATCCAGGTCGTGCCGCAACTGGTGTCCCGCGTGGCACAGCTCGACGTGGTGCAGCGCACGGCGCCATGGATCCTGCCGCGGCAGAACGAGGACTACTCGCCCCGCGTGCGGCGCATGATCGCCGGGGTGCCCGGACTGCAGGCGCTGCGCCGACAGCTGCTCCGCGGGTTCGGCGTGATGGTCACCGCGGGGCTGACGGTGGACCCGCGCTGGAACCTGCCGTGGCGGCTGTGGTCCTCGGCGTACCTGCGCACCCAGGTCCGCGACCGGGCGCTGCGCGCGAAGCTCACCCCCACCGAGCCTTTCGGCTGCAAGCGCATCCTGTTCAGCTCGTCGTACCTGGGCGCGGTGCAGCGGCCGAACGTCGAGGTGGTGACCGAGGGGGTTGACGCCGTCACGCCGCGTGGCGTGCGCTACGCCGACGGGACCGAGCGCGAGACGGACGTCATCGTCTGGGCGACCGGATTCGCGGACGCGCTCGTCACGCCGCTGGAGGTCGTCGGTCGCTCCGGCCGATCGCTCGCCGACGTCTGGGCCGAGGGCGAGCTGGCCCACCACGGCATGACGGTCCACGGGTTCCCGAACGCGTTCGTCCTCTACGGGCCGAACACCAACTTGGGCTCCGGGTCGATCGTCGAGATGCTCGAGGCGCAGGCGTCGTACATCGCGATGGCCATCGGACTGGTCCCCGGGCAGGGGGCGGCGCTGGAAGTGCGGGCCGACGTGCAGGCCGCGTCGAACGCCGCGCTCGATGCGCGGATGCAGCGGACGGTGTGGACCGGGTGCGCCAGCTGGTACCGCCACGAGGGCACGGGCCGCGTGACGCGCAACTGGCCCGGCTTCGTGCACGAGTACGTCCGGGCGGTCGCGACACCCGACCCGGCGGACTTCCGGGTGCTGCGACCGGTGCCGGCGGGGGCGCCTTCTGTCCCGAAGGTCACGCCGGCCTGAGGAGCCAGGCCGTCACGTCATCGGGCCGGCTCAGCATGGGCATGTGCCCGCTGTCGACGACCTCGGGCTCGACGCCGAGGTCCTGCGCGATGCGCCGCCGCTGGAACGACTCGGGGAACAGGCGGTCCCGGGCGCCGATCAGCGCGCGGGTCGGCACCTCCGGCCACGCCGGCAGCGGCCACGGCTCGGCGAAGGACGCCTCGGACTCGCCGCCGTCGGCCCATTGCGTCATGGCCTCCGCGGCGAGCTCGTCCGAGACGTCGTGGAGAAACGTCTCGCGCAGATCGAACGGCGCGTCGGGAGCCTCGTCGTCGGTAGGGCCCGGCCAGTCCGCGGCCGACACGCCGGGCAACGGAACCATCGGCGCGACGAGCAGCAGCGCGTCGGCGCGGTCGGCGACGAGCGGCGCGTGGAACGCACCCATGGAGTGGGCGGCGACGGTGACGCGCTCGCGGTCGCCGATCGCCTCGCGCAGCACCCGCTCGAACGCAGCCAGGTCGGCACGGGCGTCGTCGTAGGGCAGCCGCGGCGAGAGGACCTCGTGGCCGTGTGCGCGGAGCCGGTCAGCGACGAGGTGCCAGTCCCACGGGTCGCCGCCCCCGCCGGGGATCAGGAGGTAGGTCATGGGGATGTGACGCGCTCCGGACGGCGAACTCATCGATCGACGTCGAGAAGCGGGCGCCTGGCGCCCTTTTCCCGACGAGGATTCAGAACAGCGACGGGGTCAGTTCCAGGTCGAGCAGCGCTCGCTTGACCGGCAGCCCGCCGCCGAACCCGGTGAGCGACCCGTCCGCACCGATGACGCGGTGGCACGGCACGATCACCGGGATCGGGTTGCGGCCGTTCGTCGCGCCGACCGCCCGCACCGCGCTCGGCCTGCCGACCCGCTGCGCGAGTTCGCCGTAGCTGATCGTCTCCCCGTACGGGATCGCGCGCAGCTGCTCCCAGACCGCGACCTGGAACGGCGTGCCGCGCAGCTCGATCGCGAGGTCGAACGTCGTGCGGCCGTCGTGGAAGTACTCGTGCAACTGCGTGGTGACGCACGCGAACGCGGCGGCGTCGTGGTGCCACGCCGGGTCGATCGGGCCGTCCCCGAACCGGACGCCGTGCAGGACGTCGCCGTCACCGGTCAGCAGCAGCGGGCCGATCGGGGTGTCGATGGTGGTGTGCAGGGTGGTCATGCGGCCTCGGTTCGATCGACGGGCTGGGAAAGACTGGCCCAGAGGTGTTGGACGGCGCTCGCCCGGTACGGGCGCCAGCGCTCGGCCAGCCGCAGCACGGCGTTCGGCCGGCCGTCCTGGCCGAGGCGCTCGAGGGCATGGCGGACCCCGAGGTCGGTCGGCAGGAACGCGTCCGGATCGCGCAGCGCGCGCATCGCGATGTACGACGCGGTCCACGGACCGATGCCCGGCAGCGCGACGAGCGCCGCGTGCGCCGCCTCGCGGTCGACGCCCACGTCCAACGCGATGTCGCCGCCGGCCAGCGCGGACGCGAGCCCACGGAGCGCCGCCGCCCGGGCCCGGGGCATCGCGGGCTCGGCCGTCGCCAGCGCGGCGGCGGACGGGAACAGGTGGGTCACCCCGCCGAGCGGCCGGCCCAGCGGCTCGCCGTGCTCGGCGACGAGCCGGCCGGCGAGCGTCGCCGCACCCGCGAGCGAGACCTGCTGGCCGAGCACCGCGCGCACCGCGAGCTCGTGCGCGTCGACGTGACCGGGCACCCGCCGGCCCGGGGCGGCCGCCACCAGCGGGCCGAGCAGCGGGTCGGCGCCCAGCGCGTCGGCGACGCCCCGCGGGTCGGCGTCGAGGTCGAGCAGGGTGCGCGACCGCTGCACCGCGGCGCTGAGGTCGCGGACGTCGTCGAGGCGCAGCCGGGCGACCACGTGGCCGTCGGCGGGTTCCAGTTCGACGACCCCGGCGCCGTGCGGCAGGCGCAGGCTGCGGCGGTACACCCCGCCGTCGACCTCCTCGACGCCCGGCACCGCGCGCCGGCCGAGGAACGCGATGAGGTCCGCACCGTCGAACGGCTCGCGGTGCGGCAGGCGCAGTGTGATCATCCCGCTGTCCGCGGCGCGGCCCTGCCTTCGCGCGCGGGCCCGCAGGTCGCGCGGCGCCTCGGCGAAGACCTCCCGGATCGTGTCGTTGAACTGCCGCACGCTGCGAAAGCCCGCGGCGAACGCGACCTCGCCGGCGGGCATCGACGTCGTCTCCAGCAGCACGCGTGAGGTCTGCGCGCGCTGCGCCCGGGCGAGCGCCAGCGGGCCCGCGCCGACGACCGCGACGAGCTGGCGGTGCACGTGGCGCTCGGTGTAGCCGAGCCGCTCGGCGAGCCCGCCGACGCCCTCGCGGTCGACCACGCCGTCGGCGATCAGCCGCATCGCGCGGCCGACGAGGTCCGAGCGCAGATCCCAGTCCGGCGAGCCCGGCGTCGCGTCGGGGCGGCAGCGCTTGCACGCCCGCAGTCCCGACTCCTGCGCCGCCGCGGCGGTGGAGAAGAACCGCACGTTCTGCCGCTTCGGCGTCCGCGCAGGACAGCTCGGCCGGCAGTAGATCCCGGTGGTGCGCACGCCGACGTAGACCCAGCCGTCGAAGCGCGCGTCGCCCCGCTCCACGGCCTGCCAGATGCGATCGGCGTCGATGAGCATGTCGTCACCGTTGCACACGCCGCGGCCTTCTACTCGCGGAAATCGGACATGTCCCCACCACGACGTCCGATACCCGCGAGGCCCCGCGGTGTGGGGCGACCACACCCCGTCCTCGCCGCGCGCGCACGACGATCACCCCATGAGCACGACACTGGCGCCGAACACCAGCGCACTGACCGATGAGCAGACCGACTTCGTCGCGGCCATCCGCGACTTCTGCGACCGCGAGGTCGGGACCCGTGAGCAGCGCGACACGCTGACGCACCACGGCAAGCACCCCCACGTCCCCGAGCTGTACGCGAAGGTCGCGGAGCTCGGCTGGCTCGGCATCGCCATCGGCGAGGAGTACGGCGGCATCGGCGGCAGCATGGTCGACCTCATGCTCTTCCTCGAGGAGACCGCGCGCGGCATGCTGCCCATCGGCGGCTTCGCGGTGAGCATGATCTCCGCGGGCGCCATCGAGCGCTTCGGCACCGACGAGCAGAAGACCGAGATCCTCGGCGGCATCGCCAACGGCAACGTCGAGTCGATCGCGATGAGCGAGCCCGGCTCGGGATCGGACGTCGGCAGCCTGCAGTGCCGCGCCGAGAAGGTCCCCGGCGGCTACAAGGTCAACGGCCAGAAGACGTGGATCAGCGAGGCGCAGTTCGCGTCCCACATCCTGCTCGTCTGCCGCACCACCCCGGGCGGCAAGAAGCATGAGGGCCTGACGATGCTGTCGGTCCCCGTCCCGACCGAGGGCGTCGAGATCCGCCCCATCGAGACCATGGGCGGCGAGGTCGTCAACGACGTCTTCTTCACCGACGTCTTCGTCCCCGAGTCCGCGCTCGTCGGCCAGGAGGACCAGGCCTGGATGCAGCTCATGGCGGGCCTGAACCTCGAGCGCCTCATCATCGCCGGACTGTCGCTCGGCGCCGCGCAGCGCTCGTTCGACGACACGCTGACCTACATCAAGGAGCGCGAGCAGTTCGGCCGCCCGATCGGCTCGTTCCAGGCGCTCAAGCACCGCGTCGCCGACCTCGCGACGGAGCTGGAGTGCACCCGCCTGCTGACCTACGACGTCGCCCGCAAGGTCGACGCCAACCCGGGCGCGCTGTTCCCCCGCGAGGCGTCGATGGCGAAGCTCAAGGCGACCGAGGTGTCGAAGCTCGTCGCGCTGGAGGGCATGCAGATGATGGGCGGCTACGGCTACGCCACCGAGTACGACATGGAGGGGCATGTGCGACAGGCACTCGTCTCCACGATCTACGGTGGCACCAGCGAGATCCAGCGGGACATCATCGGGCGCACGTACGGCCTCTAGAAGGAGCACACATGCGGGAGACGGCGGGTCGAATCGCGACAACGGTTTCGGTGCTGCACCGGGCGGGCGCGCTGCGCCTGGACCCGCCGCCGACGTTCCTGCGGGTGGCGCGGGAGATGCGCCGCTGGGGACCCGGTCTGGCCGGGGCCGTCGCCGCGCACGCGGCCCGCAACCCGCTGCAGGTCGCGCTTATCGACGAGCTCGGCCCGCAGACCTACGGCGAACTCGACGAGCGGTCGTCCCGCCTGGCCAACGCGCTGGCGGCGGGCGGCCTCCGCGCCGGCGAGCGGGTCGGTCTCCTCTGCCGTGACCACCGCTTCTTCGTCGAAGCGGCGACCGCGACGAACAAGCTCGGCTGCGACCTCGTGCTGCTGAACACGGCCTTCAGCGCCCCGCAGCTGCGTGACGTCATCGCGCGCGAAGAGGTGAAGGTCCTCGTCCACGACGCGGAGTTCGCCCCGATGACCTCCGACGACGGGCCGCGCCGCGTGCTGGCGTGGACCGAGCCGGGGGTCGCGGGCGACACGGTCGACACCCTCGTGCGCGCCGGCTCCCCGGTGCCACCGACCCCTCCGGCGGAGCCGGGGCGCACGATCCTGCTGACCTCCGGGACGACCGGCACGCCCAAGGGCGCCAAGCGCCCGGCCGAGACGCCGGTCGACGCGATCGTCGGCTTCCTCGAGCGCGTCCCGCTGCGCGGCGGCACCCGCCACTTCGTCGTCGCGCCCATGTTCCACGCGTGGGGCTACGCGCACTTCGGGCTGTGCATCCTGCTCGGCATGGAGGTCGTCATGCGGCGGCGCTTCGACCCCGAGCAGACGCTCGCGACCATCCACCGCTTCCGCCCGCGGTCGGCGGCGATGGTGCCGGTCATGGCGCAGCGGATCCTCGCGCTGCCCGAGGAGGTGCGGGCGCGGTACGACTGCTCGTCCCTGGAGATCGTGGCACTCGGCGGCTCGGCGATTCCCGGCGACCTCGCGATCCGCTGGATGGACGAGTTCGGCGACAACACCTACAACACGTACGGCTCGACCGAGGTCGCGATCGTGTCGATCGCCGGCCCATCGGACCTGCGCGAGGACCCGGCGACCGCGGGCCACCTCGTGCGCGGCGCGGACGTGAAGCTCCTCGACGCCGAGGACCGCGTGGTCCCCCAGGGCGCTCCGGGCCGGATCTTCGTGGGCGCGACCGCGTCGTTCGACGGCTACACCGACGGGCGCACGAAGGCGATCGTCGACGGCTACATGAGCAGCGGCGACATGGGCTCGTTCGACGCGCAGGGCCGCCTGCGCATCGAGGGCCGCGACGACGACATGATCATCAGCGGCGGCGAGAACGTCTACCCGCGGGAAGTCGAAGACCTGATCTCGATGCAGCCCGAGGTGCTGGAGGCCGCGGTCATCGGGGTCGACGACGACGAGTTCGGCCAGCGGCTGCGCGCGTTCGTCGTGCTGCACGACGGCGAGGAGCTGTCCGAGCGCGCGATCTGCGACGCGGTGCGCAGCTCGCTGGCGCGGTACAAGGTCCCGCGTGAGGTCGTGTTCCTCGACGAGCTGCCACGGACCAGCACGGGGAAGATCCTGAAGCGGGAGCTGACGCGGGCGTAGCCCGGGAGGGACATCGGGTCGAGAACCGGGTACGTGAGTACCCACTTCTCGACCCGATGCCGAGGAGGGCGATGACAATGCGGGCGCCCGACCGTCACACCACCATGCCCACCGACACCGCCTCGCTCGTCACCGCCGCCACCGCCGGTGACGAGTCCGCCTTCGCCCAGCTCTCGGCCCGCCACCGGCGCGAGCTCCAGGTCCACTGCTACCGGATGCTCGGCTCGTTCGAGGAGGCCGAGGACATGGTGCAGGAGACCTTCCTGCGCGCGTGGCGCAAGCGCGAGACCTACGCGGGGCGCGCGTCGTTCCGTGCGTGGCTCTACCGGATCGCGACGAACGCCTGCCTGGACCGGCTCGAGCGCGCGCCGCGCGAGATCCCCGCGGACGCCGACCCGGCCCGCGTGTTCGAGGTCCCGTGGCTCCAGCCGATCCCCGACAGCGTCCTCGACGACGACCCGCACGCCACCGTCGCCGCGCGCGAGACCATCGAGCTCGCGTTCATCGTCGCCATCCAGCACCTGCCGCCGCAGTCGCGCGCCGCGTTCATCCTGCGCGACGTCCTGGACTGGTCGGCGAAGGACACCGCGGCCGCGCTGGAGATCAGCGTGCCCGCCGCGAACAGCGCCCTCCAACGCGCGCGGGAGACGCTCCGCGACCGGCTGCCCGAGCAGCGCGCCGCGTGGCCGGCCGGGACCGACGCGACCGCGGCGGAGCGCCAACTGCTGCAGGAATACATGGCCGCCAGCGAGCGCGGCGACGGGCAGGCGCTGATCGCCACGATTCGGCGCGACGCGCGCTGGGCCATGCCGCCCGAGACGCTGTCGGTGGTCGGGAACCGGGAGATGCTCGCCTCGTGGGAGCAAGGTGGGTTCGGCACGGACAAGATGGGCCCGATGCGCTGCGTCGTCACGCGAGCGAACCGCCAGCCCGCGATCGCGTGCTACATCCAGCGCCCCGGCGACGATGTGTTCCGCCCGCTGGCGCTCGACGTGCTGCGCATCGAGGACGGGCTGGTCGCGGAGATCCTGAGCTTCGCCCCGCCGGCGTTCGCGGCGTTCGACCTCCCCGAGACCGTGTAGCCGGGAACCCGCGTCGAGAACCTCCCGCCCAGCGCGACGTTCTCGACGTAGGTCTGTCGCGTACCCGACACGACGCCTGTCCGCGGTCGGACGGACCGCGCACGGAACCGTCCGTAGCTTCGATGGCACCCCTCCGACCGACCTCCCGAAGGAGTCCATCATGTCCCCGCGCAGCATCCTCATCGCCATCCTCGCCCTCGTCACGCTCGCCGCCCTTCCAGGCGCAGCGCAGGCCGATGCTCCGTCGGGCACGACCCAGTGGCGCGTGGCCAACGCCTCGAGCGTCTCGAACGGCACGGAGTACCAGCTGTTCAACGGCGGCGCGCGCATTGGCTACGAGAACCGCACCTTCGGCGTCGACCTCGGCTGGAACCAGGGCAGCAAGGGCGGCCACTTCGTCTTCATGCGTGACAGCGGCAAGCCGAATGTCCGCGACCACCGCGCCGGCCCGCTCGCCGAGGACCAGCGCGTCGCGATCTACAACACGAAGACGCGCAAGTACCTCCGGTTCCACGAGCGCGGCATCTGGAAGGCCGAGCTGGAGTGGGACCGCTCGCCGCAGTACCAGTGGGAGCTCCACGGCCAGAACGGCCCTCGCTTCGCCCTGTTCAACACGAAGGTGCGCCGCTACCTCGTGCACCAGGTCAAGAACTACGGCATCAACCTCGGCTGGCACCAGAGCGGGCCGCCGCCGGTCCAGTCCTTCAGCGTGCCGCTGAGCGCGCAGCCGGTGGTCCAGGGCTTCATCCCGTTCGTCGGCTCGTTCGGCGGCGGCACGCAGGGCAAGCTGCTGAGCGTCCAGAACGCGAGCACGTCGAGCACGCTGCGCTTCGTCAAGCCCGGCAAGCAGACGTCGGACTGCGGCAACCCCGACGCGACCATCACCGTCGCGCCCCGGGCGAGCCTCACGGCCGAGCAGCTGAAGACGCTCTACGGCGTCGCCACCCCGCGGCTCCCCGTCAACTTCCTGGCGTGCGTGGCGAACGCGTCGCCGGTGACCCTGACGCACCTGAACATCACGTACCAGCTCGACGGATGAGCCCACGCCCGGCAGGTCACGGCGCCGGCGCCGGCATCAGGCGCGGGAAGTCGCCGGGCTTGCCGGGCTGGTTGTTCAGCGCATCGTTGGGCTGGGGGTACGGGTTCTTGCACGACCCGCCCCCGCCCGGCCGCGGGGTGACGCACAAGGCCTCGCGGCCGAAGCTCACCCGCGGATCGATCATCAGGTAGAGCCGCAGCCACGGACCGGCGGCGTCGCCCGACGCCGTCGCCGACGCCAGGTGTGCGAAGACGGCCGCGTAGCCGTTGGCCCGCGGCTTCAGCCACTCGGCCAGCGGGATGATGTTGCGCAGCGTCGGGACGAGCCAGCCCGCGAGCGGCTCGAGCCCGTCCACGACCGGGGCGAGCTCCTTCAGCGCGGGCGTCGCCGTATCGGCGAGAGGCGGGAGCCCGTCGATGACCCCGGCGGCCGAGCGCACCGTGGGGCCGAGCCGGTTGAAGACCGGGGTCAGCGCCTTCGTCGCGACACTGAGGTCGTCGACGACCGGACGCGCATCGTCGACCAGTCCCGGCAGGTCGGTGAGCGTGACGTTCGCCGCCTCGGTCAGCCGGCGGGTCTCCGTGATCCCGTCCTCCAGCGCGGCGGTGCGCGAGGCGAGCGTCCCCATCGTCGTGCGGCTGTCGGCGACGATGGCCCGCAGCGTCGCCTCGCGGGCGCCGAGCGCCTGCGCGATCGTGCTGCCGCTGGTGACGAGGCCCGCGACATCGTCCTCCTGGTCATCGAGCGCGCGGGTGAGCCGGCGCAGCTGCTGGACGGACTCGCTGACCCGCGCGACGGTCGCACGCAGACGCTCCGGGTCGTCGCCCTGATTGATGCCCTCGTCGACCGTCTGCAGCGTCGAGCGCAGGTGGTCGCGGGTGTCCGGGCCGAACGCCTCGAGCGCCTCGTCAGGTGACACGGCGTCGGTCGCCGGGATGGAGGCACCGGGCGCGAGCGCGGGCGCGTCGCGCGGGCCGCGCCGCAGCCGCAGGTACGCCTCGCCGAACGCGGTCCGCGCGCCGACCGACGCCGAGCCGCCCTGGCGCACGGGCCGGTAGTCCTCGGCGACGGTGAAGGTCACGGTCGCGCCGTCGGCGCGCGCGTCGACCTTCGTGACCTCGCCGACCTTCACGCCGTTGACCATCACGAGCGACTTCTGGAGCAGCTGCCCGGTCTCGTCCATCTCGACGGTGAGCTCGTAGCCGTCCTGGCCGACCTGGCTGCCCGGGCCGCCGAACGCCTGGTTGAACAGCACGAACGCGAGCACCGACACCAGGCTGATGACCGCGAGGACGACGACGCCGCTGACGGGCACGTGCCGGTTCATCCGCCGCCGCCCTTGCGCTTGAGGTGCTCGTTGCCGGGCAGGCCCGGCGTGACCGCGCGCATGATGCAGGCGACGCGGTCGGTCGCGCACCTGGCGTCGAGCAGCTTCGCCAGCCCCTCTTCGAGCTCGTCGCGCTGACGGGTGGCGTGGCGCCGTCTCTCGGTCGCCGAAGCGCCCTCCGGCAGGCGGTCGAAGCCGAAGTTCGCGGGGTTGGCGGGTTCGATCGCGGTGATGATCGCGCGGGCCATCACGCCGTTGACGTCGCTCGTCGACACCGCACCGCTGATGAGGTCGCCCAGCTGCGCGACGCCGTCGCCGTAGGTCGCGAGCGTGTCGACGGTGCGCGCCGCCGCCTCGACGGACGGGCGTCCCTCGACCGCCGCCGACCCGAGACGCGACGTGAACTCGCGGATCGCCGGCAGCTGTTTCTTGCCGGTGCGCTCGAGCACCTCGACGTCGTCGAGGATCTTGCGGGCATCCGGGGTCAGGGCGCGCAGCTCGCGCAGCCCCTCGGGCAGTTCCTCCAGCGCCGGCAGCGCGCCGTCCATCGCCTCGTCGAGCGGGCCGGCGAGCGCCCGCACGCGGCGCAGGGTCCTCTGGGCGGCCTCGACGGTCGCGGGAAGATCGCGCATGACCTCCGCCAGTTCCGGTGATCGCGCGGAGGTCACCTGCAGGACGCGGCCGCCGCTGTCGACTGCCCGCGCGAGCTGGTCGCGGCGGCGGGCCAGCACAGCCGAGATCTCGGCGATGTCCCCGACGAGCTGGCGGATGAGCCGACGGCGGTCCGATGCGGCCTCGGCCACCCGGCGGGCGCTGGCCGTCATCGGCGCGATGTCGCGGATGATCTGCTCGAGGTCCGAGCCCCGGCCGTCGAGCGCGGTGTCGGCCTCGCCGAGGAGCACCTGCAGGTAGGCCCGCGTGTCGGCGTCCAGGACGGAGAGCACCTGGTCGGGCGCGACGTACGTGGACGTGCGCTCGGCCCGGATCGTCGCGTTGCTGGGCAGCGGGCCCTGCTCCCGGTCACCGGGATCGACGTTCACCGACAGGACCGGGACGGCCCCGATGGGACGGACGACGGCGGTCGCGTTGCGGAAGACCTTGCCCTCGACCTCGGCGTCCAGCTCCAGCGTCGCGACCGCCCGGCGCCCCTCGACCCGGACCGCGACGACGCGCCCCTGCTTCGTGCCCGCGACGGTTGCGAGCGGGTGGTCGGCGCCGTCAAGTCCGGCGGCGTTCTCCAGCTCGACCTGCACGATGTAGTGCTCGGCGGTGAACGGCAGGGAGACGTCGACCTTGCGCAGGGTGTAGCCCACCCCCACCACCGCGGCGATGATGATGCAGACCAGCGCGGTCCGGGCCATCGGCATGTGGCTCACTGCCCACACCCCCCGGCCCGCGCGAGCTGTCCCGTGGCGTCGCGCAGCTCGGTCGCGCAGGCTCGCGCGATGTCGGCCATCCCGGGGATGGTGTTCGTCATCCCGAGCAGGCCGTTGACGACGTCGCCGCTGATGCGCGCGTAGTGCCCCGCGCCGTACCACGAGTTCTGGCCGAGGTCCTGGTAGGGCGCCAGCGCGCCGGTCAGGCCCGCCCCCGCCGAGAGGAACTGCCGGTAGGCGGGCTGGCCGAGCCGCGAGGTCTTGTGCAGCGCGGGCAGTGCCTTGCTGTCCAGGTCGCTCACGGCGCCTTCGATCGGCTTGATGAGCGCGCGCAGTGCCGGGGTCGCGCCGGCGAGATCGGCGAGGACGAGCTGGAGGTCGCGCGTCAGCGGGGGCGCGTCGCGAAGCACGGGCACCGAGCGGCGCAGGAGCGGGCCGAGGGAGATCAGCAGCGGGGTCGCCTCGTCGAGCACCGGGCCGGCCTGCTTGGTCGCGCGGTTGATCTGCCGGGTGACGGAGACCAGCGTGCCGGCGCTGTCGCGCAGCTCGGCCACCGCACCGGGCAGCGCGACGAGGGTCGCGTCGAGCGCCTCGTAGTCGTCAGTCCCCACGGCCGCGAGGGTGCGCTCGGTGTCGCGCACGGCCTGCGCCAGCTGCGGGGCGCGGGAGCCCAGCGCGGGCGCGGCGAGCGACAGGTCGCGGATCGACTCCCGCAGCTCGTCGCCGCGCGGCCCGCGGGCGGCACGCGCCGCGGGGCCGGTCGCCTTCGCCGCACCCGGCGCCTGCTCCAGGGTGTCCCCGAGCGCGTCCTCGGCTTCCGGCGTCGCGGTCTTCGCCTGCTCGCCGATGACCCCGGCGACGGCCTCGCGCCGTGGGCCGTCCAGTCCACGCAGCGACTCGTCGAGCGCGACGTACACCCAGGTCTGGTCCTTGGGCACCGGGCGATCGCCGAGCGCGCCGGCTGACGGGCTCCCGGGGTCGAGGTCGACGAACGCGTCGCCCTCGAACGCGGCGTGAGGGCGCAGCGTCGCGGTCGCGTCGGCGTAGATCTCGCCGACGTCCTCGGTGAGGACGAGCTGGATCTTCGCGTCGTCGCCGACCCGCACGACCTCCCCCACTTCGCCGACGTTCACCCCGGCGACGCGGACGTCGCGGTTGACCTTCGCCAGCCCCTTCGCCTCGTCGAAGACGACCCAGACGGTCTGGTCCTCCTGCCACGGCGACGGCCGCAGCGTGCCGATCGCGATGAGGACCGGGATCACGACGACGATCGCCAGACCCACGAGCCGCTTGCGTGTCAGCTTCTCGGTCAGCACTGCCCGCGCTCCCCTGCGTCCTGCCGGGAGGTCCCGGGCGCCGGATACGGATTGCGCGGCGTGCCGCACGTGAACACCGGGCCGAAGCGCAGGCCCGGGTGGCCGGGCGCGGTGAAGCCCTCGGCGTACGTCTTCGTGGTGACGGCCTCGAGCCCCTTGACCCCGGCGAGCAGGTCCGCGCGGTAGGCGCTCAGGACGTCCGTGATCGCGGTGATCTGCTCAACCGTCGGGCCGAGCAGGCTGATCGGGCCGTGCAGCGAGTACATCGCCTCGGGGCCGTGCTCCAGCGCATCGGCGGCCGCCGGGCCCAGCGTCGCCGCCGCGCGCCGCAGCTCGGGGCTGCTGGCCAGCGCCCGGCGCAGCACCGGGAGTTCCGCGGCGAGCGCCTCGGTCGCCGGCGTCACGTCGCGGGTCAGCTGCGTGAGCTGCGTCATGAGGGCATCGAGCTCGGGACTGACGGTGTCCAGGCGCGACAGCAGCGGCGCAGCCTGGTCGATCGTCGCCGCGAGGTCCTCGCGGCGGCGGGCGACGGCCTGCAGGGAGACACTGGTGTCTGCCAGTGCCACGGGAAGGTCCCGTCCGTCGCCCGCCAGTCCGCGAGCGATGCGCTGGCTGCCCGTGATCAGGCCCGCCAGCTCACCGTCTTCGGGCGTCAGCGCGCCGACCACCGGCACGCCTTCGTCCAGCACCCGCGGCAGTTGCCTCGCTGCCGCGTTCAAGCTCTCGCCCTGGCTGAGGACCGCGGCGCCGCCGGTGCGCAGCGTGCCCGCGAGCGCGTCGCGGGTGGCCGCGTCGAAGGTCTCGGCGGCCTCGGGCAGCGTGGTCCCGCTCGTGACGTTGGCACGCACGATCGTCGCCCCCTCGTCGAGCGCCGCGTCGCCGTCGGGGCGCAGCTCGAGGAACGTCAGCCCCGACGCGGGCCGGACCCGCACGCGCGCGGTCGTCTCGTCCCCGATCGGCCAGAAGTCCGGCAGCACCTCGATCTCGACGCGGTTGCCGCCGTCGACCGGACGGGCGCTCTTGACCATGCCGGCGCGCTGGCCGGCGATCCGCACCTGGTCGGCCGCGTCGACCGGAACGGCGTCGTCGGGCAGCTCGACGACGAGCGCGTAGCGCTGCTGGAACGGCACGCCGTTGACCGACAGCACGATGACCCACGTGACGAAGGCGAGCACGGCGAGCGTCGCGAAGCCGAGCGCGCGCGGATGGCCGGCCAGACGGGACGCCAGCGCGACGAGGGGCCGCCTGGGCCGGTGGGTGGGGGTCCGAGACGCGCGGCTCATCGCATGAGGTAGTCCAGGACCTGGAGCTGGGGGTCGTCGTCGGGCACCTTGGTGGCGCGGTCGCCCTTGGGCTGCCCGGCGCGGAGGTTGACCGGGATGAGCGCGTCGACGCCCTGCCCGAGGAGGCGCGCGAGGCAGCCGGGCCGGATCGGGACGCCGAACGTCTCGCAGCTGAGCACGATGCCGGTGCGCAGCCACATCCGCCGCGGGTCGACGTTCGGCGTCGTCGGCTGGTCGCCGCGCTCGACGGCCACGGCGCCCAGGCCGGTCTGGCCCTTGGGGTCCCCGCCATACGTGCTCGCGCCGAAGAGCGCCTTGGCGCCGTCGCCGAACACGGGTGAGAGCACCTCGAGCAGGCCGGCCGCGGGCAGCAGGACGTCGACCGGGTCGAGGTCCTTGAGCTTCGGCGTGATCTTCTCGCCCGCCTTCAGCGTGCGGCGGAGCTGGGTGAACACCGGCGCGAGCGCGTCCACCGACGCGCGGGCGTCCTTGGCGAACGGGCCGAGCAGCGGGGCGGCGGCGCGCAGTTCGGGCGCGGCGTCGGCGACCGTGCGCGCGAGCGGCTCCGCGCGGTCGGCCAGCTCGCCGACCTGCGCGAGCGTGCGCCGGGCGGCCGCCATCCCCTCCGGCGCGCGGGCCAGCGTGGCGTCGAGCTGCGGGGCCTGGGCGGCAGCGCGGGTCAGCAGCGCGTCGAGCGCGTCGGCGCTCGCCTCGATCTCCGCGGTCGACCCCGCCAGCTGGCCGGTCAGCCGCTGCGCGTCGGTGACGACGGCCCGCAGGTCGACCTCCTGCCCGTCGAGCTCGGCCAGCAGCTCATCGAGCACCTCCATGCCGGGGCGCAGCTGCAGCGTCGCGCGGTTGAGGTCGGAGCCGCGGCCCTCCACGGCGAGGCTCAGCTCGGTCATGAGCGCCTGCGCGGCTGCCCGCTCGGGTTCGCGGAATGTGCTGAACAGCTCGTCCAGGCGCGGCATCGCCAGCGTCCGGCTCGGAGGGATCGGCCCCTCGAGTTCCTCGGGGTCGTCGCCCAGCTCCAGCGCGACGTACGTGTCGCCGAGGATGTCGTGCTGGCGGATCGCCGCGTTGGCGTCCGCGCGCGGCGTCGTGACGTCGCGGGTGAGGCGCAGGCCGACGTCGGCGGTCCCCTCGTCGGTCAGGTCGACGCTCTCCACGGTGCCCGCCACCGCGCCGGAGATGCGCACCGTCATGCCCGGCACGAGCGGCCACGCGTTGTCGAACTCCGCCTTGACGAGCGACCCGCCCAGCGCGCCGCGCTGGCTGACGAGGACCTTGCCGCTCGACAGGACGTAGAGCAGCCCGAGCGCGCAGATCAGCGCCGCGACCATGGTCCACCCGGCCCACCTGGCGATGCGCGGATTCATGGGGTGCGCTCCTTGGGCTTCGGTGCCTGGAGCTTCTGGTTCTCGGGCGCGACCCATGGCTTGTCGCCGATGAACGAGTCGGCGAACTCCCGCCAGGGCTGGTCGCCCACCGCGCCCGGCACGCGGTCGAACGGCGCCTCGAGCAGGCCGGCCTTGTTCTCGTCGGCCTTCACCGTGGTCTCGGGCGCCGGGCTGGCGATGAACATGAGCCGGGCGGCGTGACCGTTGACGTCGAAGTTGCTGAGCGCGTCGCCGAGCAGCGGCAGCCAGCCCAGCGCGTCGGGCGCCCGTGCGCGCATCTCGTCGAGGATCGGTGCGAACTGCTGCAGCGCGCCGGGCAGCCGGCGCACGACCGGCGCGGCCTCGCGCAGCAGCGGGCGCATCGCCTCGAGCTGCGCCGGCGCGACCTCGGTCAGCTCCTCCGCCGCCTCCAGGGCGGGCGGCGCCGCGTCGAGCAGCCGCCTGATCGTCGGCGCCTGCTCGCGGATCTCCTGCGCGGCCGGTCCGGCGGCGCGGGCGAGGCGTCGCAGCTCCGGCGTCGTGTCGTTCAGCTCGTCGAGCGCCCGGCGCGCACCGCGCAGCCCGGGGCCGAGCCCGTCGACCGTCGCGCCGAGCTCCTGCTGGCGCCGCGCGGTCGTCGCCAGGGTGCCGGCGAGCCGGTCGGCGACCGCCTGGAGCCCCTCGGGGTCCTGCGCGAGCTCGCCCGTCAGCGTGTGGCTCTCGCGGACGAGCCGACGCAACGCGGGACCGTCGGCGGCGAGGTCGGCGACGAGCTTGTTCGTCTCGCGCAGCGCGCGGTCGCTGTGGCGCAGCGTGGCGGAGAGGTCGCCGCCGTGGCCGCGCAGCCCGCGGTCCAGAGACGCGGTGATGCGGCGCACGTCGGCGCGCACCTCGGGGGTGAGGGTGCCGAGCGCGTCGTCGAGTTCGACCGGCTGGTCGGTGACGTCGAGGCCGAGCACCGCCCCGTCGCCGAGCGGGCGCCCGGACCCGCTGGTCATCTCCACGTAGCGGTTGAGCTGACCGGCCTGCGAGAGCATCCGCAGGTCCGCCGTCGCGCCCTCGTGCACGACGTAGTCCTCCTCCAGAACCACCGTGACCTCGGGCCGGTCGTCATCGCCGAGCGTGACCTCCTCGACCACGCCGACCTTCACGCTGCCGGCGCGCACCTCGGCGCCCTTGATGAGACCGGTCGCGGCCTCGAACCTCACCGTGAGCTGCTGCCCCGACGGGCCGCCGCCGGAGAGCAGGAGGACGGCCCCGAGCACGAGGACGGCAACGGCCAGGATGCCGGGGACGATGACGCGCGGGCGACCGATCACGCCACCGGGAGGTTCGGGTCGATACCCCAGAAGACCAGGGTCAGCGCGGTGTTCGCAAACGTCGCGAGCACGAGGTTCACGCCCATGGATCGCGCCGTCGCCATGCCGACCTCGACGGGGCCACCGCGCACGGTGTAGCCGAAGTACAGGGACACGCTGATCACCAGCAGCGCGATCGTCAGGCCCTTGATCGCCGAGTACAGGAGGTCGAGCGGACTGAGCGCAGCGTAGAAGCCGATCTCGAACGTGCCCGCGGACACGTCGGCGAAGTACGCCACCGCGACGAGCCACGCGCCGAACTGCCCCGCGACGACCGCCACGGCGTAGATCAGCGGCACCATGAGCAGCGCCGCGACGAGCCGCGAGCTCACGAGATACGAGATGGCCGGGATGCCCATGACCTCGATCGCGTCGACCTCCTCGCGCACGCGCATCGACCCGAGTTCGGCGACGATGCCGCAGCCGACCTTGGCGGCGAGGATGAAGCCGAAGATGAACGGCACCACCTCGCGGGTCGTGCAGAACGCGGTGAAGACGCCGATCGACGAACCGCCGCCGAGCGCACGGGTGGCCGCCGACGCCTCCAGGCCGCACGCGCTGCCCATGAGGAACGCCATCAGGACGATGACGAGCGTGCTGCCGAGCGCGAGGATGCCCGCCTGGCGGAGCACCTCGCCCGTGTACGGGCGCAGCCGCGCGATGCCCTTCGTGGCCGCGGTGACGAATGCCGCGTAGTCGCCGACCTCGTAGAGCGGATCGGGCCGGCGTGCGCTCACCGCTGCACCGCGATGTCCGGGTAGATGGCGAGGAAGAGCGCGGAGTACAGGAGGCCGACGGCGGCGCAGCCGACGATGCAGGCGACGACGCACTCGTTGACCGCGCGCCCCACACCCTCGGCGCCGCCGCTGACCGCGAGCCCCTTGTACGAGGCGATGATGCCGATGATCGCTCCGAAGACGACGGCCTTCAGCTCGCTGGCCCACAGGTCGAGCCAGCTCGTGTTCGCCAGGAACTGCGCGACGAAGCTCTCGTGGCTGGCGTCGTAGAAGCCGACGATGCCGAGGTACGCGCCGAGGCAGCCGGCCATGAACCCGACCATGTTCAGGACGGGCATCATCAGGATCAGGGCGACGACGCGCGGCAGGACCAGGTTGCGCACCGGCTCGACGCCGAGCACCGACAGCGCGTCGAGCTCGTCGCGGATCTTCCGCGCGCCCAGCTCGGCGGTGATCATCGTGCCGATCGCCCCCGCCGCCACAGAAGCGGTGACGAGGACGCCGAGCTCACGCAGGAACGCGACCGGCACGGTGGCCGCGGCACGGTCGATCGCGCCGAGGGACGACAGCACGCCGCCCGCCGAGATGCCCGCCGCCGAGAAGCCGAACGCGAGGTCGACGACGATCAGCGTCAGCAGCACGCGCTGCAGAATCGTCACCGATTGGATTGTGAGTTCCCTGCGCCACGACGTCCCACGGCTCAGCAGCTCCGCGCCGCAGCGCAGGCCCAGGGCCACCATGGCTCCCATGCGGTCGATCCACAGCCACGGCGGGACGTCTGAGGCGGCCGGCATGGCGCCGGCAGCCCTGCTTCTCCCCATGCCCCGGATCCTGGCTACTGGGGCGATAGCACCCCCGGTGGCGGCGCCACGACGGGCAACCGAAGCGGTGTGTTGACACCACACCGTACGATTCTGACTATGAACGCTGTCAGCTCTTGGCAGGAGGCGGTGCTCGCCGGCGGGGAGAGCATCGGCATCAACGGACTCGTCGACATCACGGTGCGCGCGCTCGTCGACGAACTGCCCGTGCTCGCAGACGACGAGGACCTCCTCGAAGCCGCCCGCAGCAGCTCCGCCGCGAACATCGCCGTCGTGGTCGAGATGGCGGAGGGGACGGTGTCGCTCGGCGACCTCGAACCGCCCCCGCAGGCCACCGCCTTCGCGCGTGAGCTCGCCCGCCGCAACGTCCCCGTCGCCGATCTCGGCCATGCCTACCGCGTGGCGCAGCGCGCGCTGTGGCGGTGGGCGCTCGACGAGGTCCATGAGCGCCTCGACGACCCGAAGGTCGTCGCCGTCGCCGTCGAGGAGCTCGCCGACGCGGTCTTCGCCACGGGCGACGTCTTCATCACCAGCGTCATGCACCGCTACGCGCTGGAGCGCGACCGCTGGCTGCGCAGCGCCGAGGCCGTGCGCGCCGCGACGGTCCAGGAGCTCCTGCACGGCGGGCCGGTCGACGTCGCAGCCGCGAGCAAGCGGCTGCGGTACGAGCTGCGTCAGGAGCACGAGGGCTACGTCGTGTGGGCCGAGGGCGACAGCGCGCTGCCCGAGGCCGCGGCGGCCGCCGTCGGCGGCCCGCGCGCGCTCGTCGTGCCGATGGGCGTGGGCGTCGTCGCCGGATGGGCGCCCGTCGGCGTCATCGACCCCGACGCCGCCGGCACCGCATCGGTCGCGCTGGGAGCGCGTGGCAGCGGCGTCGCCGGCTTTCGCACCACCCACCACGAGGCGATGGAGGCCCGCCGCGTCGCGAAGATCCTGCACTGCGGCGCGACCCCCACGCGCTACGAGGACATCGCGCTGCTCGGCCTCCTCACCCAGGACCTCGAGCAGGCCCGGATGTTCGCGCGGCGCCGTCTCGGGCCGCTGATCGCCGAGGACGACGCCACGCAGCGGCTGGCCGAGACGCTGCAGACGGTGCTCGAGGAACGCGGCAGCCCGCGGCGTGCGGCCAAGCGCCTGGGGGTCCACGAGAACACCGTCGCCAAGCGGCTGCGCACCATCGAGACGCTGGCCGGCGACCGGGCGGGCGGGCCGCCCGCGGAGCTGCTCGCGGCGCTGATGATCCGCGAGGCGCTGCGCGCCCGCCCGTAGCGGGTGGGGTCACGCCACCGCGCTCCGCGGGTGCGGTGTCGCATCGCGACCCGGTCGCAGCGCGCCGCCGCGGTAGCGTCCCGCTGATGAGCACGGTGACCGCCTCCGACCACCTCGCGTCCCTCGTCGCTGCCGCTCCAGCCGCGATCGATGACGTGTATGCGTTCTTCGACGGGCTCCCGGCGGTCACGTGCGACGACATGCTCGGCGAGTGGGCCGGCGGGCTCGTCGCAACCGGTCACCCCGGCGAGGCGCAGCTCGACGGCTTGCGCTGGGCGGGCAAGCGCTTCACCACGCCGGACGACGTCAACCCGCTGATCTGCCTCGACGAGCACGGCGCGCGGGTCGTCAACGACGTGCTCGGGGCAGCCACCCTGCGCACCGTGGAGTACCGCGGGGTGAGCACCGCGACGATGGTCTATGACAAGCACCCGATCTTCGACCACTTCCGCCGCGTCGACGCCGACACGGTGCTCGGCCTGATGGACCGCAAGGGCGAGCCCGCGCCGCTGGCGTTCACCCTCACGCGCGCCTAGCGTCAGGGCATCACGAGCACCGGCTTGAGGGTCGCGCCGGTCCGGGCGTCCGCGATGGCGCGGTCGATCTCGGCGAACGGGTACGTGGTGATCAGGCGCTCGAAGGCGAACAGGCCGGCGCGGTGCAGCGCCAGCAGGTCGCCGATGAAGGTCTGCGGGTCGACATCGCCCTCGATGACCCCGGTGATCGTGCGGCCGAACAGCAGGTGGCCCTGGTCGATCTCGATGCGGTTGCGCGCCCCGCGGAACCCCAGCGTCGCGCAGCGGCCCGGCGACGACAGCACGCGCAGGGCCGCGTCGACGACGTCTCCCGTCCCGACGGTCTCGACCGAGCAGTCGACGCCACCCGGGACGAGCGAACGGATCTCGCGCACCGCACCGTCAGGATCGAGCGCCACGGTCGCCCCCAGCTCAAACGCCAGCTCGCGCCGCAGGGGTGACGGGTCGACCGCCACGATCGTGCGGCAGCCGACCGCCCGCGCCGCCATGACCGCCGCCATCCCCACCGGCCCGCAACCGAACACCGCGAGGGTCGACCCGGCCGCCGGCGCGAGCACGCGCAGCACCGCCCCCGCCCCGGTCTGCAGCGAGCAGCCGAGCGGGCCGAGCAGCTCGATGGGCAGGTCGTCGTCGACACGCACCGCGTTGCGGGCGCTCGCCAGCGCGTGCGTCGCAAAGGACGACTGGCCGAGGAAGCTGCCGTGCACGGGCGCGTCGCCCTGGCGCATCGTCGCGCTGCCGTCGCGTCGCCGGCCCGTGCTGTTCAGCGCCGTGAACTCCCGGCAGTACGCCGGATGCCCGTCGCGGCAGGTCTGGCATGCGCCGCACGAGTCGAAGCTCAGGACGACGTGGTCGCCGGGCTGCAGCGCCCGGACCCCGTCGCCGACGGCCTCCACAACCCCCGCGCCCTCGTGGCCGAGCACCACCGGCAGGGGCAGCGGCACGTGGCCGTCGCATGCCCCGAGGTCGGTGTGGCAGATCCCGACGCCGGCGATCCGCACGAGCACCTCGCCCTCGCGCGGGCCCTCCAGCTCGACGTCCTCGAGCGCGAGCGCGCCGCGCGGTTCGCGCAGCACGGCCGCCACGGCCTTCACGCGTAGAGCGCCTCGATCGCGTCGGCGTGCTTCTCGGCGATGGGGCGGCGCTTGAGCTTCATGGTCGGCGTCAGCTCGTCGCCGCCGGGCTGCCACTCCTCGGCGAGCAGCGTGTAGCGCTTGATCTGCTCGACGCGCGAGAGCTTCGCGTTCGCCGTCTCGACCGCGGCGGCCACCGCCGCCTGCACGCCCGGGTCGGCGGCGACGACGTCGACCGACGGCTCGAGCCCGTGCTGCTGGGCGTAGACCGCCGCGACGTCCGGGTCGAGGACGAGCAGCGCCACGTTGTACGGCCGCCCGTCGCCGATGACCGCCGCCTGCCCGATCAGCGGGCTCGCGCTCTTGAGGTGCCCCTCGATCAGCGCGGGCGACATGTTCTTCCCCGCCGCGTTGATGATCAGCTCCTTCTTGCGGTCGACGATCCGCACGCACCCGTCGTCATCGACCTCGCCGACGTCGCCGGTGTGCAGCCAGCCGGCGGCGTCGATCGCCTCCGCGGTCTTGACCGGATCGCCGCGGTAGCCGCGCATGAGCGTGTCGCCGCGCAGCAGCACCTCGCCGTCCTCGGCCAGGCGCAGCTCGACGCCCGGGATCGGCCGGCCGACCGTCCCGAGCCGCCACTCGCTGGGCGCGTACGTCGTCGCGACCATCGAGCTCTCCGACATCCCGTAGACCTCGGCCGTCGGAATCCCGATGCCGCGGATGAACTCGTGGACGTCGAGCGGCAGCGGGGCGGCGCCGAACATGACCCAGTCCGCCGCGTCGAGCCCGAGCTTCGCGCGCAGCGGCGCGAGCACGTGCTCGTCGGCGAGGGTATGCCGGGCGGCCAGATCGGCGGGTACGGGCCGCCCGGCAACTTGATGGCGCACGACCTCGACCCCGGTGGCGATGGCGCCCTGCACGGTGGTGCGCCGCGCGTCATCGGGGTCGGCGGCGATCTGCGCTTCGACGGCGGCCTTGAGCTTCTCGGCCACCCGCGGGACCGCGCCCCACATCGTGGGCCGGACCTGCGGCAGCGCGGCCGCGATCTGGCGCGGGTCGGCGATGCTCGTGATCTGCGCGCCGAAGAGCATCTGGGCGTAGTGGATGCCCGACCGGTCGGCGATGTGCGCGGCCGGGAGATAGGAGATGACGCGACCGCCGAGGCGGATCGGCAGGACCTCGGCGAGCCCGCGCCACTGGGCCAGGGTGCCTGCGTGGGTCAGCTCGACGCCCTTGGGCGGGCCGGTGGTGCCCGACGTGTAGATGAGCGTCAGCACGTCGTCCGGTTGCACCGCGCGCCACGCCTCGTCGAAGTCGAACCCGGGCGCAGGTGCGGCCTCGGCGGCGGCGAGCGTCGTCGCCTCCGGCGCCTCGCCGTCGATGACGACCACGTGAGGGAGGGAGCCCGCGGGCAGCTGCGCGCGGGCGGCCGCGACCTGCGGGAGGAACGCCCGCTCGGTCACGAGGATCAGCGCGCCTGCATGGCCCAGCTGGTAGGCGATCTGCTCGGGCGAGCTCGTCGCGTAGATCGAGAACGGCGTGGCCCCGAGGTGCATCGCCGCGGTGTCGACGAGGTGGAACTCCGGCCGGTTGAGCAGCAGCATCGCCAGGGTGTCGCCCCGCCGGAGCCCGAGGCCTGCGAGGCCCGCGCCGATCCCCCGCACCCGGTCGGCGTACTCCCGGAACGTGATCTCGGTGCCGCCGTCGAGCGTGCGCAGCGCCACCTCGTCGGCGCGCTCCGCGGCCGTCGCCTGGAAGGCCGCGACGAGCGTGTCGGCCGCGGCGATGATGGCGGCGGCTTCAGGCGACGGAGACGGCGAGGCGGCGGTCGTGCTCATGTCGTCGATCCTCCGTGCGAACGCCGAGCCTCGGGGTGTGTCCCGGGCACACCTCCGCCGCAGCACGGGCGCGGCTCACGACACGGCGCTCAGTGGCGTTCGCGCAGGCGCAGCCCGAACCCGTGCACCGCGGCGCGGCCCGGTGGGTGCACGCGCAGGCGAACGACCTGCCACGTCGTCAGCCCGACGTTCCACGCCGCGCCGCACATCCGGCAGGAGCAGCCCGCGGTGTGCTCGTCGTCCTCGCCGGTGACCACGACTTCGACCTGGCTGCCGAGGCAACCGGGGCACGCGAAGGAGGCGGCGACGAGATCATCGGGATCGTCGACGCGGAAGCGCGCGGTGTCGTCGAGCAGGGTGATGCGTTCAACCCTGCCGTCACCCGCGGACGACGGCGAGTCCCTGGCGCCCCGAACCCCCCGTTCGTCGGGGGACGTTTCGTCCATCCGGGGACCTTCGCGGCCCGCGCGCGACAGGCGTACAGTCGGAGTCGGAGCAGGGCGATGCGTCAAGGACCTGAGGAGGTCGACCCATGCCGATCCAGCGACTGTTGGTCCTCGCGGGCGAGGAGCTCGCGAACGTCGACGAACTCCCCGCGGGGGTGTCCACCCTCATCCACGAGGCGGGCGAGGTGTTCGTCCTGTCTCCGACGAAGCCCGGCCGACTGCGCTGGCTGTTCTCCGACGTCGACGACGCCCGGCACGTGGCGGACGAGCGGCTCTCGTCGGTGCTCGGCGCGCTGCGGTCAGCGGGCGTTCCCGCGATGGGTGAGGTCGGCGCCGACATGCCGTCCGTCGCGATCGGCGATGCGATCCGCCGGCTGCACCCCGACCACATCCTGTGCGCGGTGGGCCGGGCGCGGCATCGCGACTGGCAGCTCATGGAGCGCACCGAACGCGACTACGGCGTCCCGATGACGCTGTTCGAACTGGACCCAGCCCACCACCCGGTGGCGGGCTAGACCTGGGGACACGCCGGCCCGGGGGCGCGAACGACGCGCCCCCGGGCCGTGCGGTGCGCAGTGATCAGCCGGCGTCGGGCGGCGTCAGGACGCCGTCGATGACGTGCACGACGCCGTTGGAGGCGTCGACGTCCGCCGTCGTGACCTCGGCGTCGTTGATCGTCACGGTGCCGTCCTCGGCGACGCCGACGGTGAGCTCCTCACCCTGCACCGTGGTGAGCTTCTGGCCGTCGGTCAGGTCTGCGGCCATCGCCTCGCTCGGGACCACGTGGTACGTGAGGATGTCGGTCAGCTGGTCCTTGCCCTCCGGGGCGAGCAGCGTGTCGAGCGTGCCGTCGGGCAGCGCCTCGAACGCCTCGTTCGTCGGCGCGAAGACCGTGAACGGGCCGTCGCCCTGAAGCGTCTCGACGAGGTCGGCTGCGGTGACGGCCTCGACGAGCGTCGAGAGGTCCTCGTTGCCGGACGCGAGGGCGACGATGTCCTCGCCGGCCGCTGCCTCGGTGGCCTGCGTCTCGGCGGGTGCAGCGGTCGTGCCCGCGCTCTCGTCGTCGTCGTCTCCGCAGGCGGCGACGCCGAGGGCGAGGACGGGGAGCGCGGCAAACACGGCAAGGCGTGATGAACGCATGGTGGGGGGTCCTTTCGTTCGGTGCGTGGTTGCGGGCTGATACGCGCCCGCCGCGAGGACCGGTTCGGTGGCTGCGCGCCAGGTCAGTCGCGCTGCTCGGCGCGCGTGCCACCCGCCAGCTGCCAGCGCCGCCACGGCCACATGCCGTCCATCTCCACCTCGAGCGAGAAGCTCAGCATGATGCGGATGACGACGATGCCGCCGAGCACCGCGACGCTCTCGAGCGTGGGGTCGACGATGATCGTCCGCACGATGTCGGCGACGATGAGGACCTCGAGCCCGAGCAGGATCGCGCGGCCCAGGTTGCGCCGTAGCTCCTCGTAGGGACGGTCCATCTCGTCAGCCCGCAGTGCGCGCGGCACGAAGGCCACCAGGGCGGCGAGGCCTCCCACCACCATGATCGCGGCGCCCACCGCCTCGACGACGCGCACGGCATCGGAGATCGTCTGCTCGTATTCCACAGACGCGAACCGTACGCCGCGGACCGGAGGGCCCCGGAACGCGAACCGGCCCGTCGGGTGCGGGCCGGTCCAGGATGCTGCGATGTATCGGGGCGCCCGGATTTGAACCGGGGACCTCGCCGACCCGAACGGCGCGCGCTACCAGGCTGCGCCACGCCCCGAAGGACCAACGAGGATAGCCGCTGACGGGTGGGTGAGGCGTTCCGGCCCCGCCCCCGTTCAGCCTGAACCCGCGACGGCCTTGAAGTACCGGACGGCCAGCCCGGTGATGAGCGTCTGGAACGCCTGCTCGACGCTGACCTTCTCGCGCGCGGCGTACCCGGTGAGACCCCGCTTCTCGATCTCCTCGCTCTGCGCGATGACGTCGTCGAGGAGGTCGGGGTGGCGGTCGGCGAAGTACGCGCCGAGCGAGTACAGGCTCGTGTCCGTGTAGTCGGGCAGCGTGGGCGCGGGGTCGGACATGGTGCGCCGACTGTACCGTTCGCTCCGGTGCCCGACGACCCCACGACCACCGCGGAGATCATCGCGTTCTGCGACGCGCTGCTCGAGCCCGCGCGCTTTCGCGACTACGCGCCCAATGGGCTGCAGGTCCCCGGCCCCGACCAGGTGCACACCGTCGTCACCGGGGTCAGCGCGCACGCCGAGCTGTTCGAGGCCGCGGCGGCCGAGGACGCCGACCTGGTGCTCGCCCATCACGGGATCTTCTGGCGCGGCCAGCCCCAGGCCATCACCCCCGCCTTCAAGCGACGGCTGCAGCTGCTGTTCGACAGCGACATCGCGCTGGCGGCCTACCACCTGCCGCTCGACGGCCATCAGGAGATCGGCAACAACGCGCTGCTCGCCGACGCGCTCGGCTGCGTGAGCCACGAGCCGTTCGCGCTGCACGACGGCACGCCCATCGGCGTCGCGGGTGACTTCGGGCCGGACGGCATCGCGCCAAGTGTGCTCGTCTCCCGCGTGCGCGAGGCGTGCTTCGGCCGCGAGCCGCTGGCCTTCCTCGAGGGGCCTGAGCAGGTGAGGCGGATCGGCATCGTGTCGGGCGCGGCGATCGATTACGTCGGCGACGCGGTGGCGGCCGGTCTCGACGCGTTCCTCACCGGAGAACCGGCGGAACGGGTGATGGCGCAGGCCCGCGAGGAGCGCATCCACGTGCTCGCGGCGGGCCACTACGCGACGGAAGTGCGCGGGGTCCGCCGCCTCGGCGACCTCATCGCCGAGCGCTTCGGTGTCCGGCACGTCTTCCTGGACGTCCCGAACCCGATCTAGGTAGATCGCCGGACCGGACGTCTGACTGATTGTGTCGATCCGCACACCCCGTTACAGTCGCGGGCAGGCAGGAAGGCAGCTACACAGGAGGTCCAGTCCGATGTCCGTGCACCTGACCCCGACCGAACTCGCCAAGGAGTCCGGCCTGCATCGCCGACAGGTGATCATGAAGTGCCTCGAGCTCGGCGTCCCCATCTTCGACGGCCGGATCGACAAGACCCTCTTCCTCTCCTCCCTGGAGGCCGCGCAGCGCCAGGAGCACGCCGCGCTCAGAGCCTGAGCCGGTCGCCTGCCGAGCGACCCGCGCGCCGGCCTCCACCCCGCGGTACGATCGCGAGCGTCACTCGGTCGCGGGGAGGAGCGACGGAACATGGAAGCCAGTACGGGCACGGTTTCGACCACTGAGAGCACGACGATCGCCGGATTGGCGGCCGCCGCGTTCGAGAAGTACGCGGCGCGCCCGGCGGTGAAGTTCAAGACCGCGGAAGGCTGGCAGGAGCAGACCTTCGCCGAGGTCGGCGAGATCGCCTCCGAGATCGGCCGCGGGCTCATCGACCTGGGCATCGAGCCCGGCGAGCGGGTCGCCATCCTCTCCAACACGCGCGTGGAGTGGACGTACGCCGACTTCGGCGCGACGCAGGCCGGCGCGACGGTGGTGCCGATCTACCAGACCAACTCGCCCGAGGAGTGCGAGTGGGTGCTGAGCAACGCCGAGTGCGCCGCGGTGATCTGCGAGGACACCGAGCAGCTCGCGAAGGTCCGCGCGATCCAGGAGCGGCTCCCGCACCTGCGCCACATCATCGTGATGGTGCCCGACGGGGACATCGGCGACGCCATCAGCCTCGACGACCTCCGCGCACGCGGCCGCGGCCGTGACGTCAGCGAGCTCCAGGCGCGCACCGACGCCGTCACCCCCGACGACATCTTCACCATCATCTACACGTCGGGGACCACCGGACCGCCGAAGGGCTGCGTCCTGTCCCACGGCAACTACCGGTCGGTCGTGCAGATGTGCATCGACACGGGCGTCTACACCGACGAGCCCGAGGTCACGTACCTCTTCCTCCCGCTCGCCCACAGCTTCGCGCTCATCGTGCAGCTGCTGTCGTTCGAGACCGGCAACGAGCTCGCGTACTTCGGCGGGGACACGAAGGCGATCGTCGGCGAACTGGCCGAGGTCAAGCCGACGTACCTCCCGTCGGTCCCGCGGATCTTCGAGAAGATCTACACGCTCGTCAGCTCCAACGCCGACCCAGAGCTCATCAAGAAGGCCGTCGGCGCGGGCCTGATGGTCAAGCAGCTCCAGGCGGCCGGCCAGCCGATCCCGGCCGAGCTGCAGGAGGGCTACGACCGCGCCGAGGAGCGGCTGTTCAAGAACGTCCGCGCGGCGTTCGGAGGCAACCTCCGGCACGCGGTGACGGGCGCCGCCCCGATCCAGAAGGAGATCCTCGAGTTCTTCTACGCGTGCGGCGTGCCGGTCATGGAGGGCTACGGCATGACCGAGACCGCGACGGTCGCCACCGCCGGCACGCTGGAGAACTTCAAGTTCGGCACGGTCGGCAAGCCGCTGCCCGGGGTGGAGCTGAAGATCGCCGAGGACGGCGAGCTCCTCGTCAAGGGGCCGAACATCTTCCAGGGCTACTACAAGAACGATGACGCGTCGTTCGGGACCATCGAGGACGGCTGGCTGCACACCGGCGACATCGCCTCGATCGACGACCAGGGCTTCCTGTCGATCACCGGCCGCAAGAAGGACATCATCATCACCGCAGGCGGCAAGAACCTCACGCCCGCGAACCTCGAGAACGACCTGAAGTCGACCCGGT
>JAEMQS010000200.1 GCA_016463765.1 Solirubrobacteraceae bacterium
ACCTTCGGCCGCATCGGCGTGAAGGTCTGGATCAACAAGGGCGAGATCATGCCCGAGGGTTTCTCCGGCGTCGATCTCACCGAGATGGACGCTCCGGCCCCGAACCGCGATCAGAACGATCGCAACCGTGGGCGCGGCGACCGTGGTGACCGTGGCCGTGGCCGCGGTGGCCGTGGGCGCGGCGGCCAGGGCGGCGGCCCGGGTGGCCGTGGTCCGGGCGGCCCCGGGGGTCCCGGCGGCCGTGGCGGTCGCGGTGGCGGTGGTGGCGGTCGTGGACCCGGTGGCCCGGGCGGCCCCGGTGGCCGTGGCGGCTCCGGCGGCGGTCCGCGCGGAGGTGGGCGCTGATGCTCGCTCCGAAGCGCGTCAAGCACCGCAAGCAGCATCGTGGTCGTCGCGCGGGCTACTCCCGCGGGCAGACCACGGTCCAGTTCGGCGAGTACGGCATCAAGTCGCTCGACGCCGGCTGGATCACCAATCGTCAGATCGAAGCCGCGCGTATTGCGATGACTCGCAAGATCAAGCGTGGCGGCAAGGTCTGGATCAACGTCTTCCCGGACAAGCCCGTCACCAAGAAGCCCGCCGAGACCCGCATGGGTTCCGGTAAGGGCAACCCGGAGGGATGGGTCGCGGTGGTCAAGCCCGGCCGCGTCATGTTCGAGCTGGCCGGCGTGCCCGAGCCCCTTGCGCGTGAAGCGATGCGCCTGGCCGGCCACAAGCTGCCGGTGCGGACCAAGTTCGTCACGCGGGAGGATGCACCGTGAGTACCGGCGCTGACCTGCGCGAGCTCGATGAAGCCGCGCTGACCAAGAAGATCGCCGAGCAGCGCCGTGAGCTGTTCGGACTCCGCTTCTCCCACGCCACGGGAGAGCTGGAGAACACGGCCGCCCTGCGCGGTGCCAAGCGCGAGCTGGCACGTGCCCTCACGGTCGCCCGTGAGCGCGGCATCACCGTTCCGACGAACCAGAAAAGCTGATGGCTGACGAAGAAACCACTGAGGAGACCACGGAGGAGACCCCAGCCCCTGAGGCTGCTGAGTCCTCCGCGGACGCTCCGACGGCCGAGGCGGCTGAACCCGCCGAGCCCGAGGAGAAGCTCCACCCCAAGGAGGCCCGCAAGCGGGCCCGCTCCCGCAACGCCGGGCCGGCGAAGACCGCCCGGACCGCGGAAGAGCGCCACGAAGAGCGCGTCACGCTGCGCAAGGCCAAGGCCGTCGCGCGCAAGCGCCGTCGTGATCAGGAGAAGGCCAAGAAGACCACGACGGGCACGCCGACTCCGCCCGCCGAGAAGGTCGCCGGCAACCCGCAGGTTCGCCGCGGGACCGTCGTCTCGGCCAAGCCCGACAAGACCATCACCGTGCGGATCGACACCGCGCGTCGTCACCGCAAGTACGAGAAGATCGTGCGCAGCTCGACGACGCTGCACGCTCACGATGAGACGAACGACGCCAACGAGGGCGACGTCGTGCAGATCGTGGAGTGCCGGCCCCTGTCGCGTCTGAAGCGCTGGAAGCTCGTGGAAGTTCTGGAGCGTGCCAAGTGATTCAGAACGAGACCCGTCTGAAGGTCGCCGACAACACCGGCGCCCGTGAGATCCTCTGCATCCGCGTGCAGGGCGGCAGCAAGCGCCGCTACGCGGGTGTGGGCGACGTCATCACCGCCACGGTCAAGACCGCCACGCCGCAGGGCACGGTCAAGAAGGGCGAGGTCGTCAAGGCCGTCGTCGTGCGGACGAAGAAGCCGTTCGGTCGCACCGACGGCACGTACATCGGCTTTGACGAGAACGCCGCGGTCATCATCGACGCGCAGAACAACCCGCGCGGGACCCGCATCTTCGGCCCCGTCGCCCGTGAGCTGCGCGATCGCAACTTCATGAAGATCATCTCGCTCGCTCCGGAGGTGCTCTAGCCATGGCGCTGCGCATCAAGACGGACGACGAGGTCATCGTGATCTCCGGCAAGGACAAGGGCAAGACCGGCAAGGTCCTGCGTGTCGACGCCGAGCACGATCGCGTGATCGTCGAAGGGCTGAACATCATCAAGCGCCACCAGAAGCCGCTGCCCGGCTCCACGCAGCCCGGTGGCGTCATCGAGCGCGAGGCGTCGATCCACGTGTCGAACGTGTCGCTGCTCGATCCCAAGGACAAGAAGCCCACGCGCATCGGCGTGGAAGTCCGCGACGGCAAGCGGGTCCGCGTGGCCAAGCGCAGCGGCGAGGTGATCTGAGCATGGCGACCGAACAGCAGATTCCCCCGGCGCGTTTGAAGATCCGGTACCACGAGGAGATCAAGCCCAAGCTCATCGAGCGCTTCGGCTACAGCTCCTCGATGCAGGCGCCCGAGCTCGTGAAGATCACGGTCAACATGGGCGTCGGCGAGGCCAAGCAGGACTCGAAGATGCTCGAGGCCGCCGCCGAGCAGCTGGGCCAGATCACGGGCCAGAAGCCGAACGTCCGCCGTGCCCGCAAGTCCATCGCCGCGTTCAAGCTGCGTGAGGGCATGCCGGTCGGTCTGTCGGTGACCCTGCGTCGCGAGATCGCGTACGAGTTCCTCGATCGCCTCATGAGCGTCGCGATCCCGCGGATCCGCGACTTCCGAGGCCTCAAGACGACGTCCTTCGACGGCCGCGGGAATTACTCCATGGGCGTGAAGGAGCAGATCATTTTCCCCGAGATCGACTACGACGCCATCGACCAGGTGCGCGGTCTCGACATCACCATCACGACATCGGCGAAGACCGACGAGGAGGCGCGGGCTCTCCTCGAGGAGTTCGGCATGCCGTTCGCCAAGGAGACCAGCTAGCATGGCCAAGACCTCGCAGTGGGTGCGCCAGCAGCGCCCCGCGAAGTACAAGACCCGCGAGTACACGCGGTGCCGCCGTTGCGGCCGCTCTCGCGCCGTCTACCGCAAGTTCGGGGTGTGCCGCATCTGCCTGCGCGAGCTTGCTCACAACGGCTACATCCCCGGCATGACGAAGTCGTCCTGGTAAGGACGGACCCGTTATCACCATGAGTTCCACTACTGATCCCATCGCCGACTTCCTGACCCGGATCCGCAACGCGATCCAGGCGGCCCACGAGACCGTCGAGATCCCGGCTTCGAAGCTGAAGACCGAGTGCGCGCGCATCCTGAAGGAAGAGGGCTACATCAAGGCCTACGAGGTCGAGGCGGCCAACGCCGACCACCCCGGCGAGGTCCTCCGTGTCTCGCTGAAGTACACGTCCGATCGCCGCTCGGCGATCAACGGCCTGCGTCGCGTCTCGCGACCGGGCAAGCGCCACTACGCCGGCGCGAAGGAGCTGCCGAAGGTCCAGGGCGGCATGGGCACCGTGATCGTGTCGACGTCGAAGGGCGTCCTGACCGGCCACGCCGCGCGCCAGCAGGGCGTCGGCGGCGAAGTCGTGGCGGAGGTCTGGTAGCCCATGTCCCGCAT
>JAEMQS010000085.1 GCA_016463765.1 Solirubrobacteraceae bacterium
TGCGCGGCGCACAGCAGGTGGGCGAGGTGGATCTGCTCGTTCTCGTAGTCGAGGATCGCCGACTCCACCGCGCGGTCCAGGAACGCGTCGGGGTGGCGGCAGAAGAACTGGTCCAGCGCGTCGTCACCCGCCACGTAGACCGCGAGGCCCGTGGTTCGGCGCCCCGCCCGGCCCCACATCTGGCGCAGCGACGCGACGGTCCCCGGGAACGTCGTGACGACCGCGGCGTCGAGCGCGCCGATGTCGATCCCGAGTTCCAGCGCGTCGGTGGTGATGACCGCGCGCAGCTCGCCGTTGACCAGCCGCGCCTCGAGCTCCCGGCGCTGCTGCGGGGTGAACCCGGCGCGGTACGGCGCGACCTTATCGGCGAAGTGCGGGTGCGTGTCGGCGAGCTTCATCGACACCAGCCGCGCGACCAGCTCGACGGCCTTACGCGACTTGATGAAGCAGATCGTCCGCGCGCCGCTGGCGACGAGCTCGGCGAGCAGGTCGGCGGTCTCGGCCAGCGCGCTGCGGCGCAGGCCGAGCGCCTCGTCCTCCAGCGGCGGGTTCCACATCGCGATGTGTCGTGGCGCGTGGGCGCTGCCGTCCTGGTCGACGAGCGCGAACTCCTCGATCCCCGTCAGCCGCTCGGCCAGCTCGACCGGGTTGCCGATCGTGGCACTGGCCATGAGGAACCGCGGCTCGGTGCCGTAGGCGGACGCCACGCGGCGCAGGCGGCGCAGCACGTTGGCGACGTGCGAGCCGAAGACGCCCCGGTAGACGTGGGCCTCATCGACGACCACGACCGCGAGGTTGGCGAACACGTCGCCCCACGCCCGGTGGTTGGGGAGGATCCCGACGTGCAGCATGTCGGGGTTGGTGAGGATCAGGTTGCTCTTGCGACGGATCGCCGTCCGCTGCTCGCGGGGCGTGTCCCCGTCGTAGATGGACGGACGGACCTGTCTGTTCAGACCCAGTGCATGGAGCGCACGTGCCTGGTCCTGCGCCAACGCCTTCGTCGGGTAGAGGTAGAGCGCTCGGGCGTGCGGGTCGCTGCACAGGACATCGAGCGTCGGCAGGTTGAAGCAGAGCGACTTTCCGGACGCGGTGCCGGTCGTGATGATCGTCGGGCCGGCGAACGCGGCCTCGAGCGCGTCGGCCTGATGGACGTACAGCGCGTCGATGCCCGACCGCCCCAGCGCCGCCCGCACGTCCGGGTGCAGGTCGGGGGGGATCGGGGCGGTCACCGCGGCCCGGGCGCCCTCGTAGGCGCGGCGCACGAGCCGTCCGTCCGCCTCGCCCGCGTCGAGGAGCTTCTGCCACGGGTCGATGCGCTCGGTCACGGCCACGAGGGACCGAGGCTACTCAGGCCGCGCCGTCGCCCTCCACGCGGGCACGCTTGCGGGCGTACATCGCGCTGTCGGCGCGCTCGAGGACGACGTCCGGTCCCTCGCCCGGCCGGGCGATCGTGGCGCCGACCGACACCCGGGGGTGGACGACGTCCGTGCCGAGGGTGACCGGGGCGCGCATGACGACATCGACACGGTCGACGAGCGCGTCGACCTGGCCGCCCGTGACGTCGTCGACGAGCAGGACGAACTCGTCGCCGCCCCAGCGCCCGGTGATGTCCGAGGGCCGGACGACCTGCGGCAGGCGCTCGGCGACCGCGCGGAGGACCTCGTCTCCGGCGGAATGCCCGTGGCGGTCGTTGACGTCCTTGAAGTTGTCGACGTCGACGAACATCACGCCCACGTCGGGCGCGGGTGCGCGCCGCGAGAGCAGACGCGTGAGCTGCTCGCCCACGCACATCCGGTTCGGCAGGCCGGTCAGCGGGTCATGTGAGGCCCGGTGCGACAGCTGGTCCTCGAGCACCCGGCGCTCGGTGATGTCCATGACCAGGACGCACAGGCCCGCGGTCGCGCCCGCGACCTTGATGGGGAAGAAGTGCAGGCTCCAGTGCCGCGGGTCACCGGGGGCCGCGCCCGTGGCGCCCGAGACCTCGATTCCGGTGAGCGGCACCCCGGAGTCGAGCACCTGGCGGTAGAGCGTCTCGGCCTGCACGCCGAGCTCCCCGTGCAACTCCGACGGCGTGCGGCCGATGAGGTCGGACTCGGGCAGCCCGTTCATCTGCGCGAGCGTGGCATTGGCCCGGACATGACGCAGCTCGAGGTCGAAGACGCCGAGCCCCACGGGGGCATCGTCGAAGAGGGCATCGAGCAGGGCGTGCTCGAACTGACCGGTGGCGGTGAGGTGGTCGAGTTCCACGGCGTCGGTACGGCGATACGCGTCGTCTCGGCTAACGGTACTCCCCCTCCCCGGTTCTGGGGACGTTTCTTTCCCGGTTCAGCGTCCGAGTATGCGCCCGACGGTGCCGAGCGTGTGCACGGCCACGGGCTCGACCGGCCCCGGCAGCGCAAGCCGGATCTCGTCGCGGTGGCGCATGAGGACCGCCGCTGCGGCCACGGGGTTCGCCCTGCGCCCGCCGACCTCGGCGAGGGCGCGGAAGAGCTCCTCGGTGCGCAGGGCCGGCGTCGTCGTCCAGGTCGCCCGGGCCGGGACGGTGCTGGGATTCCACATCCGGTGACGGGTGGCGACGGGGATGTCGAGCGTGTCACCCGCGCTCAGGACACGGACGGTGCCGTCCACGTCGACCGTCAGCTCACCCTCCAGCATCAGGAAGTGCTCGGCCTGGCGCGGGTGCAGGTGCGGCGGCGGCGCCGGGGTTCCCGGCGACCACGTCGCGTCGAGGACCAGCTCCTCGGCCGAGGAGCGGACGACGGTCAGCACTTCTCCGCCGAAGTCGATGACGTCAGGCTCTGGCACCGTTGTGCCAACCTACCCCTTGGGCCGGGCGGCATTCCCGACCCGGGAGGTATGTGTTAGGGTGACCTAACGCGATGGACTCCTCAGCGCTCCCCACCGAAGAGCAGGCGGATTTTCCCCGCACCGGCGTGCGCGCGCGCCGCTGGTACCGCTTCGAGCGCGACCTGCGCGAGTGGCTGGACACCCCCGAGGGGCGCTTCGCCTCGTGGGATGCCGAGCGCGAGATCAGCGCGTCTTGCGCGCCGTCGCCCGCCGGGTGACGCTCGTCCGCTGGTAGCGGTCGATGGTCGTCACCGTCGCGCTGCGCACCCCGTTGCGCTTGGTCGCGCCGGGGACCTTCAGCGATGACGCCGTCGTCGTGCGCGCCACCGTCCGGCCGTCACGCAGGACCGCCCGGACGAGATAGCGGCGAGCACCGGTCACCTTCGCCCACGACACCCGCACGCCGCGGATCGTCGCCCGCCGCGGGGCCGCCGGGCGCCACGTGGCCGCGGTGCGGTAGCGCGTGACGGTCTTCGGGGCGTTCGCCGGGCTCGGCTCGCCCACCGGGGTCGCGATGATCGTCCGCAGCCCGGCCGGTCCCGGAGGGGACGCGAACCGCAGGACGCCCGCGCCGCGGCCGACCGTCTTCAGCGGCCGTTCGCCTGCCGACGAACGCTCGGACAGCTGCACCCGCGTGCCGCTCGGCCCGGTCACCCGGTAGCGCAGGACGCGGCCGGTCGCGCCACGCTCGACCTTGCCCGTGACGCGGACGGGTTCGACGTCGCGGGAGATCGCCAGGCCGGTGATCGGCGGCGAGCCGTCCCGCGGAACGATCTGCCAGGTCCCCGCGGGCGGCTTGGTGAGGACGACGACGGTCGCCTTGCCGGTCGGCACCGCCGAGACCACCGGATCGCCGCCCGGGGCCTTGTAGCCCAGCGGCGTGATGCGTCGCCCGTCCGGCGCGATGACGTCGACCAGCGGCGCGGCGCTCTCGCCCCGCACGAGGACGTTCGCCGTCTCCACGCCGCTGCCCAGCGTCACCGACTGGGGAGCGCCGGCCTGCGCCGGCCTGCCGACGGGCGGCGGCACCTGGTAGGCGGACATGTCGCACGTGTCGCCGAAGATCAGCTCGCCGGGGCCGCCCCACCGGTAGCCCACGCCCGCATAGCCGGGGGCGAAGGTGTCGGGCGGCGCGGGCACCGGGACGCGGATGCACCCGGCGACGCCCTTCGTCGACAGCGTGCCCTTCGCGCCGGTGATCGGGATGCCGAAGACGCGCGTCGAGGTGTCGAAGGTGCCCGCGAACTGCGCGGACGGGCCGTCGACCCAGAACGACGCGCTGCCGTCGAGGCTCACGACCTCGAGGTCGATCCCGAACTGGCCCTTGACGGAGGCGTACCCGTCGGTGGTCGCGAGCGCCGTGCCCGTGCCGACCTGGATGCCGAACAGCCGCTCGACCCCGTCGAAGCGGAACTGGGCGCCGCCGTTGACGACGGTCAAGGTCAGCCTGCCGTCGAGCTCCACCGCGAAGACATCAGCGGGCGGCGGGGTGTAGATCGCGCCGAACGACGCGCCGACGCTGACGCTCAGCGGGTCCGGACTGAACGCGCCGGTCACGCCGAGGAAGTAGACCTTCGGGAACACCGTGATGCCCGGCCGGGGGAACCGCAGGTCGACCTCGCCGCGGTCGAACCGGCCGTCGACGAACGACACGCTGAGCTTCAGCGCACCCAGCGGGAGCTTCAGCCCGGCGGTCCCGCTCCAGCGGTTGGCGGACCCGTCGTAGCTCACGTTCAGGGCCTCGATCTCCAGCGGTCCGAGCGGGATGCGCCCCACCGAGAACGCGAAGGACTGCAGCACGGCGCCCCGGCCCATCTCCGCGCGCAGCGTCGCCGAGGCGCTGATGCCGCCGAGCGCCTTCGGGAGCTTCAGCGACACCGGGATGTTCACCCCGTTGCCCGCGATCTTGATGTCGAAGTCCGCGTCGACGGGGAAGCCCTTGATGTTCGGGCCCTTGGGCAGCTTGACGCCCTTGAAGAGCGACTGCCCGGCGTTCGAGCCCAGCTGGACGTTGAGCTTGAGGTCGGCGAGCTCGATCTCGCCGATGGCCGGGCCGCGGAGCAGGATCTTCACCCGGCCTGTGGTGTTCAGCGTGCGCTTGCGCGGGTCGAAGACGATCTTCGTGTCGCCGACCGGCCGCAGGATCAGGCCGAGGAACTCGACCTCCCCGGTGGAGACCAGCGCGCCCGGGAACGCCGGGTCGTTGCTCTCCAGCAGGCACCCGGCGAGCGGCGCGAGCTTGACGTCGGCGAATCCGGCCTCCTTGCAGCCGGCGAAGCCGCCGGGGATGCCGCTGCCAGCCAGCCCGCCCGCGCCGGCCTGTCCGGTGGGGGCCAGCGACCCGAACGCGCTGACGGCGATCTCCCCGGAGAACGTCCCGGTCGGGTTGCGCCGCTGGACGAGCACGCCGCCGCCGTCGGCCGCGGCGCCGAGGTCGAGCTGGTCGATCGTGTCGGCCGCCGCCGCCTCGTAGCTGCGCCAGATGCCCCCGCCCCCGGGGCTGGAGGCGACCGAGATCCGCTGTGGCCCCTGTCCCTGGCTGAACGCTGCGTGCAGCGTGCCGCCGGGGTCCTGGGTGAAGGCGCGCGTCTGCGCGACGTCGCGTGGGCTGATGACCGTCGGCGCGCCGGGGTTGCCACCGGTGACGTTGCGGACGTTCCACGCGCCCTCGCGGGCGAGCAGGTAGGTCCCCGCCGGGCCACCGGCCAGCCGGGGGAGGTCCCCGGGAACCTGCGCGCTGGTCCACGTCCCGGGGTCGTTGACGTTGCCGGCGCCGCTCCAGCGTCGCAGCGTGATCGGCCCGACGGGGCCCGAGAACGCGGCGACGATGCCCTCGCCCTCGGCGGCCACCGCGCCCTCGTAGAGGTCGGTGCCGGTGCTGAGCACGGCGCTCTGGGAGGTGAAGTTGCCCGCGTCGATGACCTGCAGCAGGGTGCCGCCGGTGAACGCGCTGGTGATGACCGCGATGCGCGGGTTGGGGCCGCCGAGGAGCGCCGCGTCGCCCGATGGGAGGACGGTGCCGACGATGCCCGGCCCGGTCCACGTCGTCCCGCCGTCGGACGACGTCCAGGCGTACGTCGTGCGGTCGCGATCCTCGCCGTCGGGGTGGCGCACGATCGACGGGTAGCGGTGGCTGAGCACCACGAGCTGGTTGCCGATCTGCGTGATCTTCGGCCCGGCGTCGTCGGACGAGTACGGCACCGAGATCGGCATCGGCGTCGGGTTCGGGTTGGTGCAGGCCGTCGCGCCGCGAGGCAGGCGGCAGTAGTGCGTGACGTCCGGTGTCTCGCCGATCTGGTCCTCGTTCCAGACGATGTGCGACGTGCCGGCCGGGTCGACGTGCACGTCCGGCCAGATGCCGGCGCCGATGGCCACGGGGGCGGAGGGAGGCGTGGGCGCCTTCGTGCGGGGGACGCGGGAGGGCGGCTTGTAGCCCGGGGTGGCGAGCGCACGCGGGCGCCGCTGGGTCGCGGACGCGGGGAGCTGCGCGGGTTCGCCGGCGTGGGGGAGGACCAGGGACGCGCGCTCGGGCAGGGTCGTCGCCGCGCTCGCGGGCGCAGGACCGGTCCCGACCGCGAGGGCGAGGAGCGCGACGGCGAGCAGGACGCGGCGACTGGACACGCCGGCCAGACCCTACTCCGCGTCCATCGATTCGTCGAGCGTCACATACTGGTCGCTGGGGCGACCATGATGTGACGCTCAGTCCGGCGGCGGGGTCACGAAGGGGCGCAGTTGCGGCACAGGCCGCGCACGGTGACCTGCGCGTGGTCGGGCGCGAACCCGGCGTCGCGGGCGGCGGTGAGCACCGCGTCGGGCTGCACCGGCGCGTCGATGTCGGTGATCGCCCCGCACGCGCGGCACACAAGATGGTGGTGGTTGTCGGTGCGGGGATCGAAGACGACCGTGCCGCCCTCCGTCGCGACCCGGTGCACGAGCCCCAGCTCCTCGAGCAGGTCCAGCGTGGCGTACACGGTGGGCAGGGAGACCCCGGGCATCTGGCTGCTGACCTCGCCGAAGACCATCTCGGCCGTGGCGTGACGGTCGAGCTGCTGCATGACCCGCGCGATGACGAGGCGCTGCGGCGTCACGCGCTGTCCGCGCTCACGCAGGGCGCCGGCAAGCTGGGTTTCCATCGTCGCGTCCACGGGAAGGATGTTAGCGCAACTGTGAGGCTACCCTAAGTTCGCAGTTGTTCTAAGTCACTTGTGATAGAGTGCAGGACCGACTCCGAGACCCCCGAGCAGAGGAGCTGCCACCGTGCCGACCACGCATCACGCCGCCGCAGGAATCCTGTCCGACGCCAACACCGAGAAGCGCGAGGAGATCGTTGAACTCCTGACGCGCGCGTACTGGATGGAGCTCGAGACGGTCATCAACTACCTGTCGATCTCCCAGCACCTCGACGGCATCCGCGCCGAGGAGATCGCCACGGCTCTGGGCGAGGACGTCACTGAGGAACTCGGCCACGCCAAGCTGTTCGCCGAGCGCATCAAGGACCTCTACGGCACGCCCCCCGGGTCGCTCGACTTCACGCCCGACATGAGCTACCTGCAGCCGTCCGACGACCCGACCGACGTCATCGGCGTCATCAAGGGCGTCATCCAGGCCGAGGCCGGCGCGATCGAGCACTACACGCGCATCATCGAGGCCACCGACGGCGTCGACTGGGCCACGCAGGACATGGTCATCGCGATCCTCCGCGACGAGGAGAACCACATGCGCACCTTCGAGCGGTACCTGCGCGAGTTCGAGTAGCCCGCGGTCCGCGTCAGGCCCGGCCGCGGCGCAACCGGAAGTTCACGGCCGACTGGCACCGCTCGATGATGCCCCCGGTGCCTTCGTCCGTGCCCGTCGCATCGACGGTCGCGCGGGCGGTGCCTCTGCCGTTGGACCCCAGGGTCCCGGACAGGCGCACGCGCCCGACGCGGCCGCCCGACGTCGCGGTGAAGTCGAACGAGAAGCGGTTGCGGCGCAGCGCGACGCGGATGTTGCTCGAGACGGAGAACGCACGGCTGGACTCGGTGCCGTCGCTCGTGTCGGTGCAGGCCATGACGACCTGGAGGCTCGAGACGGACACCCGTCCGTCGTTCGCCGACAGCAGCAGCGACGCCGGACCGAGGTCGTTGGCGCCCGTGCCGCCCCACGGCACGGCGCGCGCCTCGGCCGCCGTGCTCACACAGAGCAGGCCGGCAACGGCGAGGGCGACGGCGAGGCAGCGAGATCGCATGACCACTGTGTCGGACGGGGCGCGCCCGAGGTGGACCGGCGCTCAGCGTTCGCGGACGGATAGCGTGGTCGCGATGCGCTGTCTGTACGTCGACCTCGACGGGACCCTGCTGGGTCGCGGCGGGTCCCTGGTCCACGACGCCGACGGCAACCCGTCGCTGCTGTCGCTGCGCGCTGTCGAGGCGTGCCTGCGCGTGCAGGCGGAGGTCGTGCTGATGAGCGGGCGGCGCCAGGTCACCGTCCGTGAGCCTGCACGGCTGCTCGGCCAGCCGTCGTACATCTTCGAGGCCGGGGGCGGCCTCGTCCTCGACGGTGAGACGTTCTGGCTGTGCGACGGGCTGGAGCCCGACGGGCGCACGATCGCCGAGCAGGTCGCCGCCGGAGGCGCGCCCGAACTGCTGCTCGAGCGCTTCGCCGGCCGCCTGGAGTTCCACGCGCCCTGGCACGAGGGGCGTGAGGTCTCCCACCTCTTCCGCGGCCGGGTGGACGCCGCCGAGGCCGACGCGCTGCTCGCGGCCGAGGGGCACGAGCAGCTGCGGCTGGTCGACAACGGGGCGATCCACGCGCGCGGGGTCAACCTGGATATCGCCGACGACGAGCTGCGCGCCTACCACCTCGTCCCGCGCGGGGTGAGCAAGGCCCGCGCGGTCGCCCGCCACCAGCGGGCCCGCGGCTATGCGCCGGAGGACTGCATCGCGGTCGGCGACTCGCGCGAGGACCTTGCGGTTGCGCCTGTCGTGGGCGCGTTCTGGCTCGTGGCGAACGGCCTGGCGCAGGACCCGGGCATGACGGCGGGCGCGCCGGGCACCATCCACGTCGCCGAAGAGCGCAACGGCGCCGGCGTCTACGAAGCAGTGGTTTCGACCCTCGCGCACCGAGGATGACGGAGACGCTGCTGGAGCGGGACGTCGAGCTCGGCCGGCTCGACGACCTCCTCGATGAGGTGGCCGCCGGGGGAGACGGCTCGGTCGCGCTCATCGAGGGCCCGCCCGGGATCGGGAAGACCGCGGTGATGCGCGCTGCAGGCGAGCGTGCCGAGCGCCGCCCCCGGATCGTCGTGCTGCGCGCCATCGCATCGGAGCTCGACCGGGACTTCCCCTTCGGCCTCGTGCACCAGCTGCTCGGCCCGGTGCTCGCCACGGCCGACGCGGACCGGCGCGCGCGACTGTTCGCGGGCGGCGCCGCGCGCGCGGACGTCGTGCTCGACCCGCGCGCGGACCTCCCTGGTGAGGACCCGGGCTACGCGGTCCTCCACGGCCTGTACTGGCTCCTGGTCAACCTCGCCGAGGAGTCGCCGGTGGCGCTGCTCATCGACGACCTGCACTGGGGTGACCGCGCGTCACTGCGCCTGCTCGAGTTTCTCGGACGCCGGCTCGACGGCGTCCCGGTCCTGGTGGTCGGCACGCTGCGGCCCGCGGAGCCGGGGGCGGAGACTGACCTGCTCGCGGCGATCGCGGCGGGGCCGGTGGCGCACGTCCTTCACCCCGCGCCGCTCTCCGACGGCGCGGCCGGACGGTTGCTCGCAGCCGGGCTCGAGCAGGAACCCGAGGCGGCGTTCGTCGCCGCCTGCGCGACCGCGACCGGCGGAAACCCGCTGCTGCTGCGCGCGCTGGCCCGTGAGGCGGCCGACCGCGGACTGCGCGGGCGCGCGGGAGACACCGGCGACCTCGCGGAGCTGGGCGCGTCCGGCCTGCGGGCGGTCGTCGAGCGGCGCCTCGGCGCTCTCGGCTCGGACGCGGGGCGCCTGGCACGAGCCGCGGCCGTGCTCGGAGACCGGCGGTCGCTCGACGATCTCGCCGACGTGGCGCAGCTCACCGACGCCGAGGCGCGGACCGCGGCCGACCAGCTTGTCGCCGCGGACCTCCTCGACCCCGACGGGTGGGTGTACGTCCACCCGCTCATGCGCGAGGCGGTCGCGGGGGTGACCCCCGCGGGCGAACGGGCGGAGCTCCACCGGCGCGCCGCCGCCCGCGTGCGGTCCCGTGGCGGGCGTCCCGACGAGATCGCGGTGCACCTCCTGGCCACCGAGCCCGAGGGCGATCCCGAGGTCGTCGAGCTGCTGCGGACCGCGGCGCGGCGGGCTGCGGCCGAGGGCGCGGCCGAGACCGCGGTCGCGCAGCTGCAGCGCGCACTGGCCGAGCCGCCCGCGCGCGCTGAGCGGGCCGCGGTCCTGCTCGAACTCGGCGAGCTGGAGCTGCGCACCAACGAGCCGTCCACCGCCGACCGGCTGCGCGAGGCACTCGATCTGGGGCTGCCCCCCGACCTGGCCGCCCGCGCCCGCGCCGCACTCGCCTCGCATCAGATCTACACCGACCCGCCGGCCGCGCTCGACGACCTGGAACGCAGCGCGGCCGAGGCGGACGACCCGGTGCTCGCGATGCGACTGGAGTCCAGCCTGCTGGAGGTCTCCGTCTTCCTCACCGCGCTGGCCCCCCGCCGCCGCGAGCTGCTCGACGCCGGGCTCGCCGACCGGGACCCGTCGCCGGTGATGGTCGCGCACATCGCCCAGGACATCGGCGCGATCCCGCACCCGGTCGACGAGATCGTCGACTGGGCCGAGCGCGCGGTCGCCGACGGCAGGCTGCTGCGGGACGTCGGGCCGGGCAACAGCACCTACAACCTGCTGATGCACGCGGTGCGGTACGCCGAGGACCCGGCGCTCATGCGGCGCCTGCTGGAAGCCGGCGAGGCTCACGCCCGGAGCGAGGGATCGGCGCGCTCCATGCTGTTCCTCGACCACGCGCGCGCCTACTACGAGTTGACCTTCGGATCGGTCGCGGCGGGTGCCGCCGTCGCTCAGGGCGGGCTGGCGGCCGCGCGCGAGGCGGGCTTCTTCGTCCCCGGGGATGCCTTCACCGCCATCGCCGCGGAGCTCCAGCTCGAAGCCGATCGCCTGGACGACGCGGACGCGACCGTCGCCGAGCTGGACGCCGCGGGCGCCTCCGCGACGATCGCCGGGCCCTTCGCGGTCTCGGCGCGTGGACTCGTGCGGTACATGCAGGACCGGCGCGCGGACGCCGAGGCCGACTGGCGGCTCGCCATCGACCTGACCGATCAGCGCGGCTGGAAGACTCCGTTGGCCACCCGTGGGGCGCTCCGGCTCGCGCGGCTCCTGGCGGCACGCGGCGAGACCGACGAGGCGCTCGCGCTCATCGATCGCGATCTCGAGGTCGCGCGGACCGCGGGGATGCGCGGCGGCGAGGGGGTCGCGCTCAGGGCGCGTGCGGTGGTGGTCGGGGGCGACGAGGGCATCGAGACGGCGCGGGAGGCGGTCGCGCTGCTGCGGACGACGCCGCTCGCGCTCGACACGGCGTGGGCGCTGTATGACCTCGGCGGCGCCCTGCGGCGGGCGGGCCACCGGGCCGACGCGCGCGAGCCGCTGCGCGAGGGGCTCGACCTGGCTGATCGTCTCGAAGCCGGCCTGGCCGCCCGGCTCCTGCGCGAGGAGCTCGCCGCGGCGGGCGCACGGCCGCGGCGCCGGGCGCTCACCGGGCCCGCGTCGCTGACGCCGAGCGAGCGGCGCGTCGCCGACCTCGCGGCGAAGGGGCTGAGCAACCGCGAGATCGCCGAAGCGCTGTTCGTCACCCGCAAGACCGTCGAGCTGCACCTCGGTCACACCTACACGAAGCTCCAGATCAAGACGCGCACGCAGCTGCCGGAGGCGCTGGTCGACGGAGGGTGACGAGCCGCACGGCGCAATCCCGTCCTGACGGATAGGATTAGGCCCCCCTAAGAAGGGGACCCTAACGCGCTGATGTCCCGTCGCTCTCCCATTGCCTGGCTTTCCGGTGCCGCCCTCCTGGGCGGCCTCGTCGTGGTCCCCGCCGCGCCCGCGGGGGCCGCGACCAGCTCGCAGGGCACGGTGACCGTCACCGCGTCGGGCGCCGCCGGGAAGGCGCTGCGCCGGGCGGACGTCCGGCTGCAGGCGCCGAGGACCGCCGCGCTCGTCGACGGCAGCACGCGGCTGACGTTCACCGTCGCCTCGCGCACGGTCCGCGGTCCGGAGGCGACCCTGCCGCTGCGCGGCGACCTCCGCTTCACCCGTCGGGGGAGGACGGTCCGGTACGCGTCACTGCGCGCGACCGTGCGCAGCGGGGCGGTGCGCATCACCGGCCGCGTCTCGGGCCGCGGCCCGCGCACCACGGTCCTCGCGGGCCGGCCGCGCGCGAAGGCGTTGACGCTCGACCGCGCGCGCCGCGCCGTCGCCGTCCGCGCCACGACAACCTCGCTCTCCGCGGCGGCTGCGCGCCGCCTGCGCGCCGAGCTCCGGCTCTCACGGACCCCGGCGGGCACCCTGGGCGCGGTCACGGTCGCCGCGGGCCTGCAGCCGGTGGGCGGCACCACCGGCGGCGGGACGACGACGGGCACCGGCACCGGCGGCGGTACCACGACCGGCACGCCGACGGTCCAGCCGGCGACGACCGAGCCGCCGGCACTCGCACGGACCGCCAACGCCGCCGACGTCGTCGGCGCCACGGTCGTGTGGCGGGTGCGCGAGTCGTTCATCCGCTACGTCAACACCGGCGAGGGGACGACCGTCCGCGACGGCGCGACCGCCGACCCCGCGGAGAACCTCCCCGACGCGGGCGTCCCGCTCGTCTACCAGTTCCGCTTCCCGTTCCGCGCGGGCTGGGGCGACCCGACGAACGGCGCGGCCGCGGTCACGTTCTCCGGCGGGGTGCGCTTCCGTTATGTCCAGCACACGATCGACTTCACCACCGCCGACCCCGAGATCGAGCTCAACGGCGACAACTCCCGCGCGATCTTCCGCCTGACCGGCGCCGACGGCACGGCGTTCACGGGCAGGCGCACCGTGCTGCTCGACCTCAAGCCGTCCGCGGCGGCGTCGCGGACCGTCAGCCCCGACGGGAAGACCGTGACGTACGAGCGCATTCCCGCGTCCGTCCCCGCGGGCACCGGCGACTCCGTGTTCGCCGGCTTCTACCTCGCCGGCCAGCCGTTCGGCTGGGTCTCCATCACCTACACCCTCGCCTGAACCTCCTCATGTCCCGAACCTGCACCCTCCTCGCCGCGCTGCTCGCGACCGTCGTCGCGCTCACCGCCGCCACCCCCGCGACCGCCGCCTACAAGCGCGTCGCGGCGCTGACGCCGTTCACCGCGAACGCGATGGCGCAGATGGGCGTCAAGCCCGTCGCGCGCGGCGAGCTCCTCGGCGGCGTCGACCAGGTCGACCCGCTCCTGCGCGGCGTCCGCGTGCTGAAGCTCTCACACCCCAACGGCGCGAACCTCGAACAGCTCGCGCAGCTCAACCCGCAGCTCGTCCTCACAACGCCGACGTTCCGCAAGGGCGCCGCCGGCATGAAGCGGCTCGGCATGCGGGTCGTCGAGAGCGACCCGACGAGCGTTGCCGCCGTGCCGAGGGAATTCGTGCGCGTCGGCAAGCTCATCGGCCGCGAGCGCCAGGCGCGCGCGCTGGCCAACGCGCAGGTGCGCAGGATCAACGCGGTCAAGCGCAAGGCCAAGC
>JAEMQS010000201.1 GCA_016463765.1 Solirubrobacteraceae bacterium
CCGCGCTGCACGACGATGACCGCTTCCTCGGGGGTCATCTCGCCGTGCTGCATGGCGCGATTCGCGGAAAGCATGAGCCCTTCCAGGGCGAAGCCGATGGCCAGCGGCGAGAGGTCGCCGGTGAACTCGCCGGCGGCCTGGGCCTCCTCGATGAGCGGGAGGACCATGGCGTCGAACGCCTCGCGGGCCTCGGCGTGGTGGCGCGGGTCCTGATCGGCGATGAGGCCGTAGGGCTCGCTCATGCCGAGGAGCTGCGTGATGAGCCGGCCGAGGCGGGCGCTCGGCCCCTCGCCGTCCTCCTCTGGGGTCAGCGCGACGGCGATGACCTCCTGCGCGCGGCCGAACGCCTGCTCGCGCAGCGCGTTGACGACCTCCTCGCGTGAGGCGAAGTGGCGGTAGAGCGTCGCGCGGCCGACGCCGGATGCTTCGGCGATCTGGACCATGCTCGCCTCGGGGTCGGCCGCGATCAGCTGCGCGGCGTGCTCGAGGATCTTCGTCCGGTTGCGTTCCGCGTCAGCCCGGGGTGAGCGGGTGCCGTTCGTGGCCATGCGTCGCGATGATATTGAACGTGGACGTACAGAGGTGTACGGGTACCCTAATACGGGTCACACTGCCTCACCTTGGAGGGTCAGCGTCAACGAACGCGGGCCTCCGGCGTCCCGGTGCTCGCACAGGTAGACGCCCTGCCACGTCCCGAGATCGAAGCGCCCGCGCGTGACCGGCAGGGTCAGCGAGGGGCCGAGCAGCGACGCCTTGATGTGCGCCGGCATGTCGTCCGGCCCTTCGAACGTGTGGGTCCAGCCCGCGAACTGCGCGGGGACCGCGGCGTTGAACCAGGTCTCGAAGTCGCGGCGCACGTCGGGGCTGGCGTTCTCGTTGAGCGTCAGCGACGCGGACGTGTGCCGGATGAAGAGGTGGGCCAGGCCGATCTCGATGTCGCGCAGCTCGGGCGCGGCGTCGGCGATCTCGTCGGTGATCAGGTGGAAGCCGCGCGGGCGGGCGCGGAGGGTGATGTCCCGGCGGATCCAGGTCATCGGGTCACTCTGGCAGTCGCGCCTCGGCCATGTCGACCCGTGCGCCACGGAACGGCACGCCCTCTGCCTCGAGCAGCGCCCGCTGGCGGTCCCCCTGCGTCAGCGACCCGTCGGCGCGGACGACACGCCACCACGGCAGGTCGGGGATGTCGGCGTACCGCAGGACGGCTCCGGCGAACCGGGGCGCGCCGGGGGACACGTCGCCGTAGGTGCGCACGAACCCCTCGGGGATGTCGCGGATGCGCTGGAGAACGCGATCGCTCAATGATGCTCTACCATGCGCCGCCGCATGCCGACGCTCATCGACCTGCGCAAGCCGCGAGACCTGGGGGACCTCCTCGCCCTCACGTTCACCCTGTGGTGGCGTCACCTGGGCGTGTTCCTCACGCTCGCGTTCGTGCTCATCGCGCCGGCGGTGGTGCTGGTCGACGGCATCTGGGTCGGTGGCCTGTTCGATCCGGAGAGCACGAACCCGGCGGGTGAGGCGGTCAGCCAGATGCTCTTCACCTTTGTCATCCCGCCGCTGATCACGGCGGTCCACGTGGTCGCGGTGGTCGACATCGCGGCGGGCCGGCGGCCGTCGGTGGGAAGGTCCTTGCGCGCCGCGGTTGCCCGGTCGTTGCCGCTGGTCGCGGCGACGCTCCTGTACTCGCTGGTCGTGCTCGCGGGCTTCATCGCGCTCATCATCCCGGGGATCTGGCTGGCTGTCGCGTGCTACTTCACCGCGCAGCACGTCGCGTACGACGACGAGATGGGCGCGGTGCGGGCTGTCGGCGCCAGCTACGACCTCGTCAAGGGGTCGTGGTGGTGGACGTTCGCCGTGCTGCTCGTCGTCAGCCTCATCGTGTTCGCTCTCCTGCTGCCCATCGTGGGCGTGGGACTCGTCGCGTCGATCCTGATCGGCGGCCTGCCCGGCGGCATCCTGCTGATCGTCGGCATCGTCGCCGTCAACACCGCCGTCTACTCGTTCGGCGCCCTGGCCGGCACGCTGCTCTTCTTCGACCTCCGCGCCCGCAAGGGCGCCGACGTCCCACTCCCCGAACCCGGCCCCTTCGGCCCGGCCCCAGAACGCCCGACGTTCACCTAGGCCGAGCGATCACACGAAGAGGGGAGAAGGAGGCGCAGCCGAGTTCTTCCAATTGAATCCAAGGGCGCAGCCCGCAGGATTCAACGTTCGCCAGGAGTCTTCGCCGGATACAGCGACACCGGCACCGACAGGTCCAGCGCCGTGCGGATGATCCGTGACTGCTCCGTGGCGTGCGCGGCCGGGTAGCCCTCGCCCGGTGAGGCGCGCTCGGGCCGGCCGATGTAGCCGAAGCGCAGGCGCTCGGGGAGGATCTGCATGAGGCGCGGGAACATGTGCGCGCGGGCGCCCATGTTGCGCGGCTCCTCCTGGGCCCACACGACCTCTTCGAGGTTCGGGTAGCTCTCGATGAGCTCGAGGATCTGGCCCTCGGGGAACGGGTAGAGCAGCTCCACGCGGCCGACCGCGAGACCTTCCTGGTCCTGCCGGTCGGCGTGGCCGACGAGGTCGTAGTAGATCTTGCCGGTGCAGAGGATCAGGCGCTTGACCTTGTCGTGCTCGACCCGCGGCTCGCCGAGCACCGGGAAGAACTTCGTCTCCGACAGGTGCTGGATCCGGTTCGTCGCCTGCGGCAGGCGCAGCAGCGACTTCGGGGTCATGATCACGAGCGGGCGCTGCTTGGCGATGCGTGCCTGGCGCCGCAGCAGGTGGAAGTACTGGGCGGGCGTCGTGAGGTTCGCGACGCGGATGTTGCCCTCGGCTGCGAGCTGCAGGAACCGCTCCATGCGGCCCGAGGAGTGCTCGGGGCCGGAGCCCTCATACCCGTGCGGCAGCAGCAGCGTCAGGCGCGTGGTCTGGCCCCACTTCGCCAGGCCGCTGATCATGAACTGGTCGATGATGACCTGCGCCCCGTTGACGAAGTCGCCGAACTGGGCCTCCCAGACGACGAGCGTCTCCGGGGCCTCGGCGGAGTAGCCGTACTCGAAGCCCAGGCACGCCTGCTCGGAGAGCGGCGAGTTGTGCAGTTCGAACGGGGCCAGCGCGCCGGGCAGGCTCTGCGCCGGGGAGATCGAGCGGCCCGTCTTGTGGTCGTGCAGGACGAGATGGCGCTGGCTGAACGTGCCGCGCTCGACGTCCTGGCCGGTGAGGCGGATCGGCGTGCCCTCGGTCAGCAGCGAGGCGAACGCCAGCGACTCGGCGTGCGCCCAGTCGATGCCGCCCTGCTCGCCGAGCGCCTCGCGGCGGCGCTCGAGCTGCTTGATGAGCTT
>JAEMQS010000202.1 GCA_016463765.1 Solirubrobacteraceae bacterium
AACCTCCACATCTTCCGCGCGATCTCGTGACGACCCCGGTCTACGCTGCCAGGCGCCATGACACCCCGACGCACAATCCTGGTGGTGGAGGACGACGAGCTCATCGCCGACGCGGTGGCCGTCCGCCTGCGCGCGGAGGGCTTCGACGTCGCAGTGGCGCCGGACGGGCCCTCCGGGGTCCAGGCGTGCGTGCGGATCGAGCCGGCGCTGGTCGTCCTCGACGTGATGCTCCCCGGCTTCGACGGCTGGGAGGTGTGCCGTCGCATCCAGGCGGCCCGGCCGGTGCCCGTCCTGATGCTCACCGCGCGCGACTCGGAGACCGACCTGCTCGTCGGGCTCGGCCTCGGAGCCGACGACTACATGACCAAGCCGTTCAGCCCGCGCGAGCTCGTCGCCCGCGTGCACGCGATCCTCCGCCGGGCCGAGCGCGCTCGCGCGGACGCCGCGGAGCCCGGACCGACGTCCTTGGGCGCGCTGGAGGTCGACGCCGGTGCGCGGCTCGTCCGGCGCGACGGGGACGAGGTCGCCCTCACGCGCACGGAGTTCGACCTGCTGGCCCACCTCCTGGGCGCCGGCGGGCGGGTGCTCTCGCGCGACCACCTGCTCGAGGAGGTCTGGGGCTACGCCGACGGGACCGGGCCGCGGACGGTCGACTCCCACGTCGCGGCGCTGCGGCGCAAGCTCGGGCCCGGTGTCGTGCGCACGGTCCACGGCGTCGGCTACGCGATCGGGGAGGGCGGGGCGTGATGCGCCCGCTCGACCGCATCGCGTCGATCAAGCTCAGGCTCGGGCTGGTGATCGTCGCCGCGATCCTGGTCACGGTCGCGTCGATGGTCGTCGCCGCGGGGCTCGGCGTGCAGCTGCGCTGGGGCGTCGTCGGCGCGGTCATCCTCGCGCTGCTCGTGGTCCAGGTCATCTCGCGCGGCCTGACCGCGCCGCTGCGGGAGATGGCGCACGCCGCCGAGGCGATGGCCCGGGGCGAGCACGGCCAGCTGGTCGAGGTCCGCGGGCGTGACGAGGTCGGCCGGCTCGCCGAGGCATTCAACGCGATGAGCACCGAGCTGGAGACCACCGACCGGGTGCGCAGGGAGCTGGTCGCGAACGTCGCGCATGAGCTGCGCACCCCGCTCGCCGGGCTGCAGGCCGCGCTGGAGAACGACCTCGACGGGATCCAGCCGCTCGACGCCCAGGCGCTCAACGCGCAGGTCCAGCGCCTCGGGCGCCTGGTCGAGCAGCTGCTGGACCTGTCGCGGCTGGAGGCCGACGGCGTTCCGCTGCACGTCGTCGACATCGACGCGGAGGCGCTGCTGCGCCGCGTGCGCGAGGAGGCGCTGCTCGCCGCCCCCGACCACGCGCAGATCGAGATCTCCGTCCCCGCCGGCGGGCTGCGCATCCGCGGCGACGCCGATCGCATCCATCAGGTCCTGGCGAACCTCACGGAGAACGCGCTGCGCCATGCCGCGGTCCACGGCGAGGTCGTCCTCGCCGCGCGGTCACTGGGCAGCGCGGTCGAGCTGTCGGTCACCGACGACGGCCCGGGGATCCCCGTGGCCGACCGTGAACGGGTCTTCGAGCGCTTCCACCGGCTCGACGCCGCGCGGTCGACCGGCGGGGCCGGGCTGGGCCTGGCGATCGCGCGGTGGATCGTCGACCTGCACGGCGGGAAGATCCGCGCCGAGAGCGCCGGTGCGCGGGGGTGCCGGATGGTCGTGGAGCTGCCGGCGTGACGTCCGGTCCCGAAGACCCGGCGCTGCTTCACGGGCGCGCGCTCGCGGGGGCGGCGGTCCTGCTGGCCGTGGCCGCGTCGGTGGTGGCGACGGCGTCCGCGGGCCTGGCGCTTGCGGTGGCCGGCGCGGGCATCGCCGCGGTGCTCGTCGCCGCCGGGTTTGCGCCGCAGGACACCGGAGCCCGGCTGCTGCTCGGCTGCGCGGCGCTGCTGGCGCTCGCCCCGGTGCTGCGCGACGCGGTGTGGGTCGTGGCGATCGACCTGCTGCTCGCCTTCCTGTGCGCGGCGGTCGCCCTGTCCGGCGACCGGTCCGCGGCCGGTGTGCTGCGCGGCCCCGGCCACGCCGTCCAGCGTCTGCCGCAGGGCGTCGCGGTCGTCGCCGGCGATCTCGCGCGTGCGCTGCCGAGCCCGTCAGGCCGCGGGATGGGGCCTGCCCTGCGTGGTGCCGGGCTCGCGGCGGTGATGCTCGCGGTTTTCGGCGCGCTGTTCGTCTCGGCAGATCGGGCGTTCGCTCACCTTGCCCAGGCCGCGCTCCCCAATGCTCCCGACCTCGACGGGCTCGTCGGCCGACTGGTCGTCGCCACGGCGTTCGCCGGCGTGCTCGGCTCCCTGGCCCTGACGGCCGCCCGACTGCGGGCGGCCGGTCCGGCGACGGGCCTGTCGGCACCCTCGCGCCGGCTGGCGGCCGCGGAGTGGGTCCCTGCGCTGGTCGCGGTCGTGGGGCTGTTCGCGGCGTTCGTCGCCGTCCAGATCGTCGTGCTGTTCGGCGGGCACGACCACGTCCTCGCGACCGCCGGCCTGACCTACGCCGACTACGCGCACGAGGGATTCGGCCAGCTCGTGGTCGTCACGCTGCTGGTCCTCGGGCTGCTGGCGGCGGCATGGCGGTGGGTCCGCGCCGAAGGCGCCCAGGCCCTGCTGCTGCGCGGCCTGCTGCTGGTGCTGTGCGCGTGCACGCTGGTCATCGTCGCGTCGGCGCTGCACCGCCTCGACGTGTACGTCGAGGCCTACGGCGCGACGCGCCTGCGCGTCCAGGCCGCGACGCTCTGCGCGTTCCTCGGCGGGACGGTGCTCCTGGGCGCCGCCGCGGTGGTCGCCCGGCGCGCCGACTGGGTCCCGCGAGCCGCGGTCGGGCTGGCAGCCTTCGCGGCGCTCGCCGTCACCCTCGCGGACCCCGACCGGCGGATCGCCGAGCGCAACGTCGACCGCTTCGAGCGCACGGGGAACGTCGATGTCTTCTACCTCGATGGGCTGAGCGCCGACGCCGCGCCCGCACAGGCCCGCCTGCCCGCGTCCGAGCGGGGCCCGGCGGCGGACCTGTGCCCGGCGGCGGACGGCCTCGCCGGGTTCAACGTCGGGCGTGCCGCGGCCCGGCGCGCGCTGGACTGCTAGCCCGCTACGCGGCGTCGTAGCCCGGCTCGCCGGGCAGCAGGACGCGCGCGATCTCGCCGCCCATGACCACCTTCGGCAGCACCGGCACGACTTCTCGTGCCGCAGCGTGGGCGAGCACCGCGGCGGTCGACGGGAAGACCGACAGCTGCTCGAGGTGCTTGATCGTGGGGAAGACGAGTTCGATCG
>JAEMQS010000203.1 GCA_016463765.1 Solirubrobacteraceae bacterium
ACGTCGGTCTCCCCCTCGAGGCCCAGCAGCAGCAGATGATCTCGATGGACCCGCCACGCCACGACCGCCTCAAGGCGCTCTTCCAGCGCGGGTTCACCCCGGCGCGCATCGCCGAGCACGAGGAGCGCATCCGCCAGATCGTCACCCGCACGCTCGACCGCGTCGCGCCGCTCGGGGAGTGCGACCTCGTCGAGGACATCGCGCAGCCCGTGGTCTCCCGCGTGATCGGCTCGTTCATCGGCAGCGATGAGGAGGACGACAAGAAGAACGCCGAGCGGGCGAACATGGTCCTCGCCTTCGGCGACGACGAGATCACCGCCAGCTTCGAAGACACCGCGGCGATGATCCAGCAGTCCATCGAGGAGTTCACCGAGGTCCTCGAGGAGCGCAAGGCCGACCCGCAGGACGACCTGATCTCCGTCCTCGCCCACGCCGTCGTCGACGGCGAGCGCCTGAACGACTTCGAGATCTTCATGGGCATCGGCCTGCTCGGCGCGGCCGGCAACGACTCGACCCGCTCGACGTTCGCCTCCGGGATGCTCGCCCTCCTGCAGGACGAGCGCCAGCGCAAGATCCTCCAGGACGACCCGTCGCTCATCCCCGGCGCCGTCGAGGAGTGCCTGCGGTGCTTCCCGGCGTTCGCGCACTTCCGCCGCACGGCGACCCGCGACGTCGAGCTGCACGGCCAGACGATCCGCGAGGGCGACAAGGTCATCCTCTGGTACGTCGCGAGCAACCGCGACGAGACCGTATTCGAGGACGCCGCCACGTTCGACGTCCGGCGCAACCCCAAGCACCAGGCGTTCGGCGGCGGCGGCCGGCACTTCTGCCTCGGCGCCGCGCTCGCGCGCATGGAGCTGAAGATCCTCTTCGAGGAGACGCTGCGGCGCCTGCCCGACATGGAGCTCGCCGGCGACGTCAAGTACACGAAGTCGTGCTTCGTCAACCAGCTGAAGGCGTTCCCGGTCCGCTACACGCCCGCGTGAGCTCGCCCCGTGCGTTCACCGTCCAAGCCGGCGCCGGTCGGCGCCGGCGTGAGGCCACGCAGGAGAAGATCCTCGCGGCGTTCCGCGGGCTGCTTGAGAGCGGGTCCCCGGTTGCGGCGACGAGCGTCGACCGGATCATCAGCGCCGCGGGCGTCTCGCGGTCGACGTTCTACGCCCACTTCCCCGACAAGCGCGAGCTGATCGCCCGGCTGGCGGCGGAGGACTCCGAGCCGTGGATGGCGCTGGCGCAGCCGGTGCTGTCCGATCCGTCCTCGACGCGCGAGGACTTCGAGGGCGTCGTGCGCCAGCTGGTCGTCAACTGGCACGAGCATGCGGTGGTCGGGGCGGCGATCATCGAGCTCGCCGAATACGACGAGGCGGCGCGCGCGGCGTGGCAGCAGACGATCGCGGGGATGTCACAGACCGTCGCAGACCACCTGCGGATGCGCTGGGCGGGCCGGGAGTCCGAGCACGCCGACCCGGACACCGTCGCCGAGGTCCTGGCGTGGATGGTCGAGCGCTGCTGCCACAAGATGCTGACCGACGAGGACCCCGACGCCGACGAGCGCGCGATCGCCGCGCTCACCGAGGTCGTGTGGCGCGTCGCGGAGCCTGGCGCGTAGACAGGGTCCGCCTCCGGCGCTGATAGAAGGGCGGCGTGTCTCGCTGCCTGCTTCCGTTTCTGACCGCCTTCCTGTTCGCGCTCGCCGCCGTCCCGGCCGGGGCCGCGGAGCCTCCGAACCAGAACGATCCGTGCTCGGAGGCCGGGCGCAACACCTGCAAGACGAACGGCGTGGGCGCGTACCGCGACTACCGCTACGGCGTGCGCTGGTTCGGCGACTACCGCCGGGTCGTCGATGACCTCGACGACCCGTTGTTCTGCATCGATCTGCGGTTCTGGTACCCGTCGAAGGCGTTCGCCTACGAACGGCGCTCGGCGGCCGGTCTGCGCAACAAGGACGGCGACGAGGTGTCCGTCGCGGACCTCCGGCGTCTGTCCTACGCGCTCTGGCGCTTCGGCGACTCGGACAACCGCACCCAGCAGGGCGCGATGATGCTCTACGTCCACGGGCTGATGGGTGACGCCGCGCCCGGCGAGGCGTCCCCGAGCGCGATCGGGCCGGCCGTCGAGCGCCGCGTCCGCGCCATCGCCCGCGCCGCCGCGAGGTACGCCGGGCCGTACAGGATTGAGACGAAGGTCGCCTCCGGCCTCGTCGTCGGCAAGGAGGCGAAGGTCACGGCGCGCGTCGTCTCGGCCTCCGGTGCCACGGTCCCGGGGGTCACCGTGCGCCTCAGTGCGTCCGGCGCCGACGGCCTGGCCGCCACGGCCCGGACAAACCCCCAGGGCACGGCGACCGCGACGTTCACGCCCTCGAGCGCGGACGGCGTCAAGATCACCGCGCGCGCCGAGGTCGCGGCCAACCTGCCGGCGCTCTACGTCCCGACGCGCGGCGCCGCGGCGCGTTCCGGTCAGCGCCTGGCCGGACCGGCGACGGCGACGATCACCGACGCCGCCGAGGCGCCCGCGAAGGTCACGCCGAAGGTCACGACGCAGATCAGCCAGCAGCAGGTCGTCCCCGGCACCCAGGTGACCGACAGCGTCTTCGTCGAGGGCCTCGCCGGCCAGACCGTGACCGTGAACGCCGCGCTGTACGGCCCCTATCCCGCCGCCGACAAGATGACGTGCGACGGGACGCCCGCCTGGCAGGGCTCCTTCGTGGCCACCGGCGACGGCACGTACGTGACGGACCCGGTGACGCTCCAGACGCCCGGCTACTACACGTACGTCGAGTGGATCGACGACACCGACCGCGTCGCGGCGGTCCGGACGAAGTGCGGCGAGGTCTCCGAGACCACGGTCGTCCGGGGCTCCCCCGCGATCACCACGCAGATCAGCGCCCAGCAGACCGCACCGGGCGCGCAGGTCACCGACACCGTCGTGATCACGGGGCTCGGCGCGCTGAGCGCGACGGTCACCGCGGAGCTGTGGGGCCCGTACCCGTCGAAGGAGGCCATGACGTGCCAGGGCACGCCGCTGTGGCGCGGCACCTTTGCCGCGAACGGGGACGGGTCGTACGTGACGGAGCCGGTGACACTGCCGCAGGCCGGCTACTACACCTACGTCGAGTACCTCGACGAGACGCCGGGCTTCCTCGGCACGCGGACCGCGTGCGGTGAGGTCAGCGAGACGACGATCGCGAAGGCCGCGCCGAAGGTCGAGACCGTCGCCTCCGACGCCGTGGTCAAGCCCGGCGCGGAGCTGTACGACAACGTCAAGGTCTCCGGTGCCGGGACCACGCCCGTGGAGGT
>JAEMQS010000204.1 GCA_016463765.1 Solirubrobacteraceae bacterium
CACATGCTGATCATCGCCGGACTCGTGCTGCTCGCCCTCGGCGTCGCGGCCGTCTTCTACGCCCGCCACGAGCGGGCCGCGGAGCGCGCGGCCGTCGCCACCGAGACGGTGACCTGCGCGGACCTCGCCGCCCTCGCCGCGGGGGTGGCCGGTGAGGTGGGCGCGGGCGGCTTCACCCAGCGCTGCGAGGTCGTCGGCGAGGCCGAGCTCCGTGATGGCGGTGTCGAGCAGGCACCCGAGTCGGGTGTCCCCGCCGTCTGGCATCGCACGAAGGTCACACACCGCTACTGGGTCATGGAGGAGCGCACGCAGGACGGCCGCAAGACGCGCCATCGCGAGGAGCGCAGCGAGACTGTGTCCGAGGACGCGTCGACCGCGGCGTTCACCGTGCGGGACGCGACGGGTGTCGTGCGCGTCATGCCCGAGCACGCGGACATCGACCGGCCCGAGCAGGTCCTCGACCGCTTCGACCGGGCCTCGGACGGCGGCGATTCGGTGGTCGACGGGATGTTCTCGGCGCTGCTGCGGGCCGGCTCGGACTCCGGCACCATCGGCTTCCAGCACGAGGAGTGGGCGATCCGGCCCGGCACCCGCCTGTACGTCCACGGCGAGGTCAGCGACCGCGATGGCGAGCTCAGCTTCGGCGAGCCGCGGGAGAAGGGCCGGTACCTCGTCTCCACGCGCTCGGAGGAGGAGCTCGTCGCGGGATCGCGTCGCAACGCGCGGATCGCGATCGGCGTCGCCGTGCTGTGCGTCGTCGTCGGCCTGGGTCTGGCGATCGGCGGCGTGGCGACGGCGGCCTCGGCGGTGCCGGCCGCGACGCTCGCGACGACGACCGACGCCACCGTGGCCGGAGCAGCCGACGGCTGGACGGCGTGGAGCGAGCGCACCGCCGCCGGCTTCGCGCTCGTCGTCCGCTCGCCCGACGGGGCGGTCAGTCGCCCGGCGGTGCGCACGCGTGGGGTCGCGTTCGATCTCGACCTCGGCCGCGACGCCAGAGGCCGCGCCGTCGCCGCGTACTCGCGCTGCGTCACCGAACCACAGGCCGCGGGCGGCGCGAACGCCACCGCCCCCGCGTATGCCACCGGGAAGGGCTGCCGGCTGCATGTCCTCGACCTTGCCACCGGCGCCGAGCGACGGCTCGCGCGGACGGCGGGAACGACCTCGGAGTTCCTGCCGTCGATCGCGGGGGCGAAGGTCGCATTCGCCGCGCTGAAGGCCGGACGGACGCACCGTCGCGTCGCGTTCCTCCAGGTGCGCGACCTGCGGACCGGGCGCACCGTGGTGCTCGACCGCGGGCCCTGGCGCGGCGGCCCGGTGAGCCTCGCCGGCGGACCCGCGTCGATCGACACCGACGGGCGCCACGTCGCGATCGTCTGGCGCGCGCAGGACACCGAGTTCAACAGCTTCGACGCCGTGCTGCGCGTGGCGCCCGTCAGCGGCCGACGTGCCGCCCACCAGGTCAGCTACGGCGTCAACAACGACGTGTGCGCGTACGACAGCGTGCTCGCGCCGACGGTCTCCGGCGGCACGGTGACCTTCGCCGAGACCGACGGCCGGCAGTGGGCCGCCGAGCGCGTGTCGGTCGCCAGGCCCAGTGGTCCGCGCGGGCGCCGCAGCTTCGGCGCGGCCGTGTTCGGTGAGACCTCCGCTGCCGTGATCACGTCGGCCGCGTTGGACGGCGACCGCCTGGTGGTCGCGCAGACCGCGTCGTCGGTCGGGCGCCGCACCGGTCCCACGACCGTCGACGTCTACGCGGCGGGACCGTTCGTCTCCGCGGCGCCGCCCATCGAGTACTGCGCGGGCTAGGCCTCCGCGCTGCGCTTGGCGACGAGGTCACGCAGCCGGTCGACCGCCTCGGGCGTCGACTTGCGCAGCTTGCGGATGTCCCATCCCGTCAGCGTGATGAGCAGCATGGGGGAGGTCGCGGTCACCGTGGCGTTGCGCTGGCTGCGCTCGAGCACGCCCATCTCGCCGATGACGTCGCCGGCGCCGAGCTCGGCGATCTGCTCGCCGCCCCGCTCGACCTTCGCCGTGCCCTCCTCGATGGCGAGCAGGTCGTAGGAGTAGTCGCCCTCGCGCACGAGCTCCTTGCCGGCGGGCACGGACACCTCGGCGGCGAGCGCGGCGATGTGGTCCAGGGCCTCGGCGCCGAGATCGGCGAAGACCGGGATCCGCTGCAGGCGTCCTGCGTCCATGTGTTCCTCCGACTGGTTTGACCCGACCCGCCCATCCTCCCTCATCACGGGGACGGGTGTGTGACGTCCGTACTCACCCGCACGGCTGGCCGCACGGTCTGCGGTGGTTGCACGCCGGGCGGCGGCGTACGGTCTGCTCATGCTGACCACGATCCTCGCCGCGGTTGACGGCTCTCCCGGCTCGCGCGACGCCGCGTCTCTTGCGGCCGCGATCGGCGCGGCGACCGGAGCCGCCGTCGAACTCGTCGGTGTCGCCCACGACCCGCGGATGCGCCTGCCCGGTCGCGACCATCACGACACGGCCGCCGCCGAGGCCGCGATGACCGAGGTGGTGACCGCCGTCCGTGACGAGCTCGCACCGGACGCATCGGTGCGGGTGATCGCCGATCACGCGGCTGCGCGCGGGCTGCAGCACGCCGCCGAGCAGGACGGCGCGTCGCTGCTGGTCGTCGGCTCGGCGGACAAGGCGCAGGCCGGCGGCGTGCTGTCCGGCCGCGTCACGCGCCAGACCCTCCGCTCGGCGTCCTGCCCGGTGCTCCTGGCGGCGCGCGACAGGGGCACGGAGGCCATCCGGCGGATCGTCGTCGGCTTCGACGGCGGCAGCGAGGCGCGCCTTGCGCTGGACACCGCCAAGGACCTCGCGCGCGCCACCGGCGCCGAGCTGGTCGTCGTCGCGGTCGTCGACGACCGGCTGCCCGTCTCGCACGTGCCGGGCGGCGTGGTGATCGACCTCGCCGACTGGGAGCGCCTCGTCGCCGACGACCGCGCGCACATGGCGGCGATGCTCGACCGGCTGGTCGCACCCGAACCGGGGATCACCACGGACCTGCGGGTCGGGGATCCGACGGACGGGCTCGTCACCGCCGCCATCGACACCGACCTCCTGGTCGTAGGTTCGCGCCGGTGGGGGCGCCTGTCGCGCGTCGTGCTCGGGAGCACGGCGGAGGACCTCATGGTCCTCGCGCCGTGCAGCGTGCTCGTGGTCCCGCGCCCGGACGCGGAGCCCGGGGTCAGCTCCCCGTGACGGTGAAGGAGACCGACACGCGCTTGTCCGCGTTCGCGTCGCCCTTCTTGGTGATCTTGTAGCGCAC
>JAEMQS010000205.1 GCA_016463765.1 Solirubrobacteraceae bacterium
TCCCCGAGGGCCCCGCGCCCCCGCCGCCCTCGTGGGCGCCGGAAGGGGAGACGCCGGTGGTCGAGCCGGCAGCGGCCGAGCCCGAGCCCGAGCCGGTCGTGCCGGAGCCCGTTGTGCCCGAGCCGGAGCCGGAGCCCGTCGCTGCGGCCCCGGAGCCGGTGGTCGAGGACACGCCTCCGCCGGTCATCCCGCCGCTGCCCGAGCCCGAGCCCGCCGCGGCGGCGCCCGAGCCCGTCACGGCGCCGCCGTTCGAGCCTGCCCCCGCGGGGGCCGGTGCCGAGTCCGGTGGCCTGACGTCCCGTCCGGAGGTCCTCGTCGGCGCAGCATTCGCCGGCGGCGTCCTCATCGCCCTGATCCTCCGCCGCCTTGGCCGCTGATCCGCGCACCCCATACAAGCCGCCGATGCGCGGCGACCAGCCCGACATCGCGGCGACGGTGCAGCAGATCACCGATAAGGCGACGCTGCTCGTCCGCGAGGAGATCGAGCTGGCGAAGGTCGAGATGACCGAGAAGATCACGAAGATCGCGAAGGGCATCGCGATCTTCGCGGCGGCCGGGATCTTCGCGATCTTCGGCCTCTCGATCCTGCTGCAGGGCTTCGCGTGGCTGGCGTACGAGCTCCTGCCGACCCCGACGGGGGACTTCTTCTGGGGGTTCTTCTTCGTGGCGTTCCTGCTGTTCCTCGCCGGCGGCGCCGCCGGGTACGGCGCCTCGCGGCTCGTCCGCAGCGGCGCGCCCCCCGCGCCGACGATGGCGATCGAAGAGGCCGAGCGCATCAAGCAGACCGTCGATCAGGCGAGGTCGTAGCCATGGCCACCCGTTCCCGCACCCCCGACGAGATCCGGGCCTCGATCGAGGCCAACCGCGTCGAGCTCGGCCAGGCCGTCGAGACCCTCACGCACGAGGTGCGTGAGATCACCGACTGGCGCAAGCAGCTCGTCAAGCACCAGCGCCCCGTGCTCGTGGGCGCGGCCGCCGCCGGGTTCGTGCTCGCCGGCGGCCTCGTGGCCATCGGCGGCCTGTTCGGCCGTCGCGGCTGAGCCGGGGCGCGCGGGCTACAGTCCGCGTGCCATGCGCCAAGGAGTGACGACGTGACATCCCGGGCCCTTGCGCTCGTCCTGGTCCTGCTCGCGGCGGTCGGTCTCGCCGCGTGCGGCGGCGACGAGGACGCCGGCACGACGTCCGGCGCCACCCAGGCGACCGGCGCCCCGCGCGCCGCGGCGCTCGACGAGCCGACGAAGGCCACGCTCGTTCTCGACTTCGTGCCGAATGCCGTGCACGCCGGCATCTACCGCGCGGTCGCGGCCGGCTACTACGAGCAGAACAACCTCGACCTCGAGATCATCGAGCCGACCTCCACCGCGGACACGCTGAAGCTCATCGACGCCGGCAAGGCGGACTTCGGCATCGCCGACGCCATCGACGTCGCGGGCCAGATCGACGCAGGGGCCGACGCGCAGGGGATCCTCGCGCTCGTCCAGCGGCCGCTCGGCGGCCTCGTCGCGCGCAAGTCCTCCGGGATCACGGACCCCCGCCAGCTCGAGGGCCGCAAGGTCGGCGTCACCGGCGTGCCGTCCGACGACGTCATCCTCGACACCGTGATGCGCGACGCCGGCGGCGACCCGGCGAAGGCCGAGAAGGTCACGATCGGCTTCAACGGGGTGCAGAACCTCGCGGGCGGCTCGATCGACGCGTTCACCGGCTACTGGCCGGCCGACGGCGTGCAGGTCGAGGTCGGCGGGGACCCCACGACGATCTTCGCGTTCGACGAATACGGCGGCCCGACCTACCCGGGACTCGTCGTCTTCTCGACCACCGAGCGCGTGGCTGACGACCCCGAGCTCCTGGCGGCGTTCACCGACGCGACCGTGCGCGGGTACGACGACACCATCGAGGACCCGGCGCGGTCGCTCGACGACCTCCTGGCCGAGAATCGCGCGCTGGACCGCGAGGTCACCTCCGCCCAGCTCGACGCCTACGGACCGCTGTTCCTCGGCGACGCCGAGGCCTTCGGCGGGTTCGACGAGCAGCGGCTCGAGGGGCTCTCGGCGTTCCTGCGTGAGGAGCGCCTGATCGAGCGGCCCATCTCGCCGCAGCGGTTCGCGACGAACGCGTTCGTCCCGGCGGCCGAGTAGGCCCGGCCCCATGGCGCCCGCGGCCCCCAAGCTCCAGGTCCGGGGACTCGGCCAGCGCTTCGACGACATCCAGGCGCTCCGTGCTGTCGACCTGCACGTCGCCGAGGGCGAGTTCGTCGCCGTCGTCGGACCCAGCGGATGCGGCAAGACGACGCTGCTGCACATCCTCGCGGGTCTCCAGCAGCCAGCTGCCGGGGAGGTCCTCGTGGACGGGGCTGCGGACCGCCAGCGGCTCGGGGCCGTCGGCCTGATGCCCCAGCGCGACTGCCTCATGCCGTGGCGGACCGTGCTCGACAACGTGACGGTCGGCCTCGAGCTCGCCGGGATGTCGCGTGCCGCCGCGCGTGACCGCGCTCGCGGCGAGCTCGACCGCTTCGGGCTCGCCGGCTTCGAGGACCGGTGGCCGACCGCGCTCTCCAGCGGCATGCGCCAGCGCGCCGCCCTGCTGCGCACCTTCCTCGCGGGCCGCGAGGTCCTGCTGCTCGACGAGCCGCTCGGCGCGCTCGATGCGCTCACTCGCCAGCGGATGCAGTCCTGGCTCCTGGAGCTCGCCGCGGCGGAGCGCAAGACCGTCCTGCTGGTGACCCACGACGTCGACGAGGCCGTGTTCCTCGCCGACCGTGTCTACGTGCTGAGTGAGCGGCCTGGCACGGTCGTCCTGGAAGCGCGCGTGGACCTCCCACGCCCGCGCGACCCCGGCGTCGTCGTGACCCCGGAGTTCGCGGCCGTGAAGGCCCGGCTCCTCGCGCCGCTCATGGCGGAGGGACGCTCCGCGGAGGCGGCGCGGTGACGGCCCTCGGCCGCGGCATCGCCCCGCTGGTGTTCGCCGCCGCGGTGATCGGGGCCTGGGCGCTGCTCAAGGCGCTCACCGACATCCCCGACTCGTCGCTGCCGACGCCCGGGCAGGTCCTCAGCGCGCTCGTCGACCAGCGCTCGCTGCTGGCCGAGAACGCCTGGGTCACGCTCCAGGAGGTGCTCATCGGCTTTGCCGCCGCGGTGGTCCTCGGGATCGGCCTGGCGGTCGTGATCCACGCCAGCCCGACCGTCGAGCGCGCGGTCTACCCGTGGCTGGTCATCAGCCAGATGGTGCCGGTCGTCGCCGTCGCGCCGATCTTCGTCATCTGGACGGGCTTCGACCTGCGGCCCAAG
>JAEMQS010000086.1 GCA_016463765.1 Solirubrobacteraceae bacterium
GGCCGGGACCACCGGCGGGTCGGGGGTCGGGGCCGGGGTCTCCGGACCGGCGGGCTCGGTCGGCGCGCCCGGGACCGGGGTGAACGTCTGCGTGTACAGACGGTCGCCCGGGTTGCAGTGGTGCGGCTTGAAGAACGTGCTCCCCGGCACGCAGCGCCACATGCTGGGGTTCGTCCAGCTCGGCGCCAGCCGCACCTGCGTCTTCTGCTCGAACGCGTAGCCCGCGGCCAGGAGGCCGATCTCGTCGAACGCCTTGGCGATGAACGTGATCCCGATCGGGTTGCGGCCCGCGTTGCCCGTGCCGTACCCGGCAGGCACGGTGAGCATCGGGTACCCGGCGCGATCGGCGATCCCGACGAGCGCGTGGGCGTGCGGCACCATGACGACGGTTGCGTCGTCGGTGGTGTCCGCCGGCGTGGCGTTGTTCAGGAGCTCATCGATGAGCGCCTGGTTCGAGGCCTTGCCGGTGTCCCGGTCGGACTCGTACTCGGCCTTCACGGCGTCGTCGGTCAGGTCGATCGCGTCGGCCGCTTCGAGGTCACGCTGCTGGTAGCGCAGTGACTCGTCGGCGTGCTCCTCGTTGTAGTCGATGATCGCCGACAGCGATTTCGCGCCGGCTCCGGGGATGCCGGAGAGGTAGGCGTTGAGGTCACGCTTGAACTCGCGCCCGACGATGCTCGGCGGGTTCGGGCTCGGCGTGCCGATGGTCTTCGTGGTCGTCGTCGCGCCGAGGTCCTGCACCGAGGTGATCGCCTCGGTGTACGGCACCACGTTGCTGGAGACGACCGCGACGTTCTTCCCGCGCAGCGCGTTGGTGCGCAGTGCGATGCGGTAGTCCGGGGCGGTGGGGGCACCGGTGGTTCCCGGGTCGGCCCCGTCGCGGACGGCCATCACCTGGAGCTGGGTCGCAGCGTCGTAGACCGTCCGGGTGATCGGGCCTGGTGCGTCCTGCGACTTCGCGACACCGAGGACGCCGGTGCGGCTGATGCGCCCGACGGTCGGCTTCAGGCCGACGACGCCGGCGACGCCGGACGCCGAGATCAGCTGGGCCGTGTCGGTCGACGTCTCGAGACCGATCGTGGCCGCCGCCAGGCCCGACGCCGTCGCGGCCGCCGCGCCCGCGGAGGAACCGGCGACGGTCTTGTCGGTGTCCGACGGCAGGAGGACCTGGCCGCCGAGCGAGGAGAAGCCCTCAGGCGCATTCGCGTCGAACACGCCGTTGAACTCCCCGACGTTCGTCTTGCCGAGGATGATCGCGCCGCTGCCGCGCAGGCGGGCGACGAGCTTGGCGTCGGCCGTCGGCGTGGAGTTCTGCAGGGCGATTGAACCGGCGCTGGTCGGCGTCCCCTTGACGTCGATCGACTCGGAGATCAGCACGGGGATGCCGTGCAGGGGGCCGAGCGTCCCGGTCTCCTCGCGGTCGGCGTCGAGCTGCTTGGCCCGGTCGATCGCGCCGAGGTCGACCGAGCGGACGGCCTGGGTCGCCGGGCCCTCCGCGTTGGTCAGGGCGATGCGGGCGAGGTAGGCCTTCGTCAGGTCCTCGGCGGTGAGCGTGCCCTCCGTCATGCGGTCCTGGAGGTCCTTGACCGACGCGGTCTCCAGCGAGAACCCGAGTGCCGGGCGCTCCCCGATGGCCGCCATGATCGTGTCGTAGTCCGGGTTGCAGCTCCCGCGATCGGACGCCGGCGGCGCCGGGACCGTCTTCGTGCACCGGTAGATGTGCGGGCTGAGCTCACTGGCCGTCTTGTGCTTCTTGGTGGCCTGCTCGATGACGTAGCCGATGCCGATGAGGTCGCGCTCGGTGTACTTGGTGCCGTGGAGCAGGACGTTGAGCGGGGCGCGCTTCTCCGCGTTGTAGCCCATGGGAATCGTCATCTGCGGGTAGCCGGCGCGTGAGCCGAGGCTGTGGCCGTACTGGTCGGAGCCGGCGATGACGCGACCGAGGATCGCGACGAAGTCATCGCTCGGATCGTCCGGTGTGTCGTTCTTGAGCATCGTGTCGATCGCGGTGCGTGCCGCGAGCTTGCCCTGGACCAGGTTCGCGCGGTAGGTGACCGACGCGGCCGAGTCCGGCGAGATGTCGATCGCCTCGGCGTTGGCGTGGCTGTTGTTGCCGAACTTCAGGGCTTCGTGCGCGTTGGCCCGGTTATCGGCGATCTCCTCGGCGAGGCTCTTGATCGGGGCGTCCGGCCCGAGGTTGGCGTAGTACCGGTCGATGTCGCGATGGGCCTCGTAGCTGTTCACGCCGGCGGGCAGGCCGATCGGCGCGATGATCGGGCGCTCGACCATGATCGCCCCGGCGGCGATGAGCGCGTCGTAGGCCTCACGCATCGGCGTGCCGGGGGAGATGTCGCCGTTGTAGCCGATGCGCTTGCCCTGGACGTAGTTCAGGTCGAGTGCGGAGACGTAGTCGGGGGTCGGCTTCGGGACGGGCGGGACGATGAAGTCCGGGTCGACGCCCGGGCCCCACATGCCCACGGCCGAGGCGGCGTTGGCCTCGTCGAAGCCCGCGATCGCCTGCAGCGTCAGCGCGGTGTCCTCGACCGACTTGTCTGCCGGCCCGGCGGTGTCCTGCGACGCCGCGATCGGGCCGACCCCGATGCCGGGGACCAGGCCCACGGTGGGCCGGATGGCGACGGTGCCCTGCACGACGGCGGGGGCGATGTTCGAGCCTGAGGTCTCGGTGCCGACGGTCAGGGCCGACAGCGCGACGGCGCTCGCCGTGCCCGAGCCCGACGACGAGCCGACGGGGCTGGCGTCCGTGTCCAGCCCGTTGAGGACCTGGCCGGTGAGGTTGCCGAAGCCCTGGGGCTGGTTGCCGAAGGAGTTGGCGTACTCGGTCAGGCCGAGCTTGCCCAGGATCACGACGCCGGATTTGCGGATGTTGCGCGCGATGCCCGAGTCGTTGGCGGGGAAGGAGTTGCGCAGCGACCAGTTGCCGTTCGACGTGTACATGCCCTTCACGTCGACGAGGTCCTTCATGACGATCGGGAGGCCGTCTGCGGCGCTCAGGAGCTCGCCGGCCTTGCGGCGCTCATCGGAGGCGGCCGCTTCGAGGAGCGCGTTCTTGTTGAACTGCGTGACCGCGTTCAGGCCCGGGCCGCGCTTGTTCAGCGCGTTGATCCGGTCGATGTACGCCTGGGTGAGCTGGACGGAGGTGAGCTTCCCCTCGTTCATCAGCTTCTGGGACTGCAGGCCGGTGAGCCGCTCGAGATCGAGGACGGGCGGGTCAGCGGCCTGCGCTCCCGGAGCGAAGGCGGAGGCTGCGAGCGCAGGGAGGACGACGGCGAGCGCAGCGCGCCGGAGGCGTGACGGTGACACGAGGATGAAAGCTCCGTTGAGCAGAGGTCGAAGTGGGCCGAAGTGGCCGCACTTCGAACCTATGGACCGGTCAGGCCCGTGGGTCTGGACATCGAGTCCAGCTCGACCGCCCGGCCGTCCAGCATTCGGGCTCAGCGGGGTGCGGCGTTCCGCTCCGCGGACGGGTCAGCCCTCCAGCACCTCCGCGAGGTTGTCCAGGCACGTGGTCCAGCCGCCCCGGTGCGAGCGCACCGCCTCCTCATCCCAGAGCCCGCTGTGGCGGAAGCGCACCGTCGTCGCGCCGTCGGTCTCCTCGAAGTCGATCTCGATGAGCGTCCGGGTCGGGCGGTCGTCCCACAGCCAGGTGAACGACAGCCGGCGTGGCGGGTCGATCTCCGTATACAGACCGCCACCGCCGTACTCCTCGCCGGTCTCCGGATCGCGCATGACCACGCGGACGGCGCCGCCGACCCGCAGGTCCACGCTGGCCTCCGGGGTGTCAAACGCCTTCCGGCCGCGGAACCACCGGCGCAGCACCTCCTCGCTCGTCCACGCGTCGAAGACCGCCTGGGCCGGCGCCTGGTACGTGCGCTCCAGGTGCAGCGTGAGGTCCTCGCTCATGCGCCGGGCTCCCGGTGGCGCCGCAGGTGAACCGACATCCATGCGCGCGCGAGCGCGAGGGCCGTCCCCGCGCCCGCCGCCGCGGGCAGCAGCTCCTCGACCGGCACGCCGCCGACGTGCGCGATCACGCCGCGCCGCCCGACGCCACCCGGGAGTGCTCCATGGACTGGGCGAGCTTCTCGTCGAGCTGGCCCTCCCACGGGTCCGTCTGCAGGTGGTATTCGTCGTGGCGGTTCCACCACTGATACGGCCGGCTCTGCGGGTAGCCCTCCGGCGAGTCCTCCCACTCCTCCTGGCGTCCGAGCGCGGTGAGGTCGAGGTAGCTCCAGGTGCTACCGAGCGCCTCGTCGCCGCGGTCGTGGACGTAGTAGGTCCGCAGGACCCGGTCGCCGTCGCGCAGGAACACGTTCGTGCCGTGCCACTCGTCGACGCCGAAGTCCTTGTCCCAGTCGTCGGTGATCGTGTACCACGGGACCTGCCAGCCCATCTTCGCCTTCAGCCGCGCGATGTCGTCCTGCGGCGCGCGCGAGGCGAACGCGAGCGTCGTGCTGCGCGCATTGAGGTGCACCGGGTCCGCCGTCTGGTCGGCCATCATCGAGCACCCGGCGCACCCGGTCTCCGGGAAGTTCGCGACGCCCGGCTGGAAGAAGAACCGGTAGATGATGAGCTGGTGACGGCCCTCGAAAAGGTCGAGCAGGCTGAGCGGTCCGTCCGGGCCCTCGAACGTGTACTCGCGCTCGACGAGCATGCGCGGCATGCGGCGCCGGTCGGCGGCCATCGCGTCGCGCGCGCGGGTGAGCTCCTTCTCCTTGACGAGGAGCTCGAGCCGGGCGGCCTCCCACTCCTGGGGCGTGACGATGGGCGGGGTCTTCATGGTGAGGACTGCTCCTTGAGGTAGTCGTCGACGACATCGAACAGGCGGGTCCACAGGACACGCTGCTCGTCCATCCAGTCCGCGGCCTCGCTGAGGACGGCGGGCTCCAGCGCGAGGCGGTGCGTGCGGCCGTGCACCTCGCGCGTGATCACGCCCGTCTCCTCGAGCACCTTCAGGTGCTTGGTGATGGCGGGCTTGGAGACGCCGAACCCGCCGGTGGCGTCGCCGACCGTGGCCGGGCCTTCGGCCAGGCGCTCGACGATGCCGCGGCGGATCGGGTGTGCGAGCGCCCGGAACGGATCGTTAACCATGTGGTAAACAGTAGCACCCACGGACGTAGACTGCGACCGGTCATGCCGCGCGTGCACCACGTCTCGTCCGAGGGGCCGCCGCTCAGCAGCGGCGCCGACGCGCTCGGGCTCATCTACGAGGACCTGGCGCAGGAGGCGGACTGGATCGCCGTCCCGGCCTCGCGGTTCGACCCGGCGTTCTTCGCGCTGGACTCCGGGCTGGCCGGCGAGTTCGTGCAGAAGTTCGCCAACTACCGGCTGCGGCTGGCGGTGGTGGGGGACATCTCCGCCCACGTCGACGCCAGCGCGGCGCTGCGGGACTTCGTGCGCGAGAGCGACCGCGGCGGCCATGTCATCTTCGTCGCCGACGCGGAGGAGCTGGATCGGCGGCTGGCCGAGGAGCGTTAGGCTCCGCGCGATGACCAGTGCATCGGCCACGCGCATGGCGGTGTCGGTCGGCGTCGCGACCGGCGTGATCGGCGTGGTGCTGCTCGTGGCGCCCCGCCGCGTCGGGGAGCTGGCGGGCATCGAGGACGACATGCTGCTGCGCGCGATGGGGGTCGCCGACCTGACGCTCGTGCCCGGCCTGCTGGCCGGCCGCCGGCGCTGGCCGTGGATGGCCGCGCGCGCCGCGCTGAATCTCGCCATGGCCGCGCGGCTGGCGCAGGAGTCCGCTCCGCAGGCGCGGGCGGTCGGGGCGGCGCTCGTCGGCGTCACCGTGGTGGACGGGCGAGCCGCGGCCGTGCTGCGCGCCGACGGCGCCTGACCGACGGTGGCCGACCAGGTCCCCGCCGTCGGCAATGTGCTCGCGACGATCGAGCGGCGCGACTGGGATCGCCTGCGCGCCCTCCTGCATCCCGACGTGCACTGGACGACGGCCATCGAGGAGCACCTGCACGGCCCGGACGCCGTCGTCGCGCTGCTGGAGCACGACCCGCCACCCGCGCCCCCGGCGTACCACGAGCTGCGCGACGGGTTGATGGTCCGCTGGATCGACACCCCCGGCTGACCCCCCACGGCGCTGAGCGTCACATAGTGGTCGCCGGGGCGACCACTATCGGACGCTCGGTGCGCACGGGGCGTTCGCTCACCCACCCACGCGGTACGTGACGTGTGTCGCCGCCGCCGAGCCGCTCGTCGCCAGCACCTCGAGCGTCACGTCGGGGCCCACGCCCGCGAACAGCCGTGCGCCGTCGCCCAGCACGACCGGGGCGATGTGCAGCACGAGCTCGTCGATCACGCCCGCCGCGAGGTACTGGTTCACGCACGACGCGCCGCCGGCGATCATCACGTCGTCGTCACCCGCCGCCTCGCGCGCCGACGCCAGCGCGGCCTCGATGCCGTCGGTGACGAAGAAGAACGTCGTGCCCCCGTCCATCTCCACGGGCTCGCGCGGGTGGTGTGTCAGCACGAACACGGGGCAGTGGTACGGCGGGTCGTCACCCCACCAGCCACGCCAGTCGCCCGACCACGGCCCGCGGCCACCGCCGAACATGTTGCGGCCCATGATGAAGGCGCCGACCCCGTCGAGCATCGAGCCGGCCAGCTCCCGGTCGACGTCCTCGGTCGACTGGAACATCCAGTGGTGCAGCGCCTCGCCGCCGACGCCGAGTGGCTCGTCGAGGCTCTGGTTCGGCCCGGCGACGAAGCCATCGGCGGACATGGTGATCGCACACGTAACGCGGGGCATGCCAGGGCAGACCGCCGCGCCGCGCGAAACTCATCGCGGAGCTACACCGGCACCGGTGACCGCGGGGTGGGGGTGCTCGGCGCCGTCGAGGGGGACGGCGCAGCCCGAGGGGGAGTGGGCGCGCAACCGAGCCGGACCAGACTCCATCCTGCGAGTCCGAGCAGGCTCAGCACGGCGCCGAGCACGATGAGCTGCGCGGCGAGGGTCGCGCCCGCGGGCACGTCCTCCTTGGCCTCGCGCTGAAGCAGTTGCTTCTCCACGACGAGCGGCCGGGTGAACGCCGCGGGGGCGGGCACCTCGTCGGCGGGGATGGCCTCGTCGCGGGGAAGGAAGACGGGCATGCCGGCCATGGTCGTCCCGCGGTGCAGGCGGATGGACGACTTCCAGGTGCCGTGGACCGGCATCGCGGCGGTCTGCCAGACGTCGGCTGCGATCTCGCGCAGCTCGTCGGTGCGCAGCGGCTCGCCGCCCTGGTAGGAGATCGACCGCAGCCAGTCGGCGTCGCGCGCGGCCTCGGGGGGATCGAAGCGGACGGTCGCGACGACCTCGCGGTTCGGCGCGGGGCGGACGTCCTCGAGCGTGACGCTGACCTGGGCGGGCGGCGCGTCGGTCGGTCGCAGCCCGGCGAGCACGACGCCGATGACCGCCACCGCCGCCACCGCGGAGAGCTGGAATCCCCGCGACCCGATCAGCGACGTCTCCTGGCGCAGGCCCGCGGCGATGAAGACGCCCAGCAGCCCGCTCGCCGCCGCCACCGGCAGGGACACCGCGATCGCCGCCGGCAGGATGTGGGCGGGCCACGCGATCGGCATCCACACCTGCGACCACGCGAACTCGGCGAGGACCCCGACCGACCCCACCAGCGCGCCCGCGACCAGGCCGAAGGCGACGGGTCGGCGGCGCGCACCGACCGTGACCGCGGCGAGCTCGACGAGCCCGGCCTCGACGAGGTACAGCGGGAAGTGCGCCACCGACTGGCCGAAGACCGGGCCGACGATGACGGTGTAGGCAGACCGCGTCGCGAGGTAGAACCCGAGCGCCCACACGAGCGCCACCCGGCCGCCGACGATGCGCGTCACGACCAGGGCCAGCGCCGCGGCGCCCGCGATGATCACCGGGTGGTAGAGCAGGCGGAACTGCGGGACGCCGTAGTCGAACTCGCCCTGGAAGATCGTCAGGCCGAGCAGGAAGCCGCCGCCCGCAAGGCCCGCCTGGACCTCGGGGCGCGCGAGGACGCGGAGGGGCGCGAGCAGGGCGGGCGCGGCGGGCCGAGGCGACGCCTCCACGCCATCCCGCGAGGACCGCTCGGCCCGCATCGCCAGCCGCCCCTCACGGAGCAGGATCATGAGCCCGAGGACGCTGACGACCGGGCCGACCATCATCCACAGGTGGGTCGTGCCCCAGAGCGTCACGTCCTGGCCGAAGAGCCGGTGAGACAGATCGTCCAACGGGAAACCGAGCAGCGAGAACGACGACGCGGCCGTGATGAGGAGGCCGCCGACCGGCGCGTACCACTGCGACGTGATCCGCACCGCGGCGGGGCCGGGGCGCTCGCCGGGCTTGGGCAGGACGACCGCCAGCCAGCCTGCGGCCAACCCGCCGAGGAGCCCGAGCAGCAGCAGGTAGTGCGACGGGTTGGCCAGCGGGCCGGCGTCGCGCCCGTTGTCGATGTGCAGCGACTCGTCCCAGATGAGCCCGAGCAGGCAGGGGATCAGGGCGATCGCGGCGATTGACGCGGGGATCGCGGCCCAGCCCGGCAGCCCGCCGAGGCTGCGGCTCCAGCGCTCCCACATCGCGATGACGGCCAGCGGCTTCGTGCGCTGGCGCAGCCCGACGAGGACGAGGGCGCCGACGACCAGCGAGGCGGCGGCCGTCACGAGGAGGACCTGCGTCGTCTCAGCGCCGCCAGCGGACGGTGCAGCGAGCATGGGGCTCATGGCGCGGACGTTACCGCATTGTTCAAACGAAGGGGTAACGACGCGTGCCACCCGCCGTTGCAGGCATGATGTCGACGTGAGGACGCGCACACCCAGGCTGGCCGCCGACGTCCGGCGCCAGCAGATCCTGGATGCGACCCTGCGCGTCGTGGCCCGCGACGGGTTCTCCGGCCTGACGATGGAGGTCATCGCCAAGGAGGCCGGCGTCACCCGCACGCCGCTCTACGCGATCTTCGGGGACCTCGGCACGCTGCTCGCCGCAGCCGCCGACGAGGGTGAGGCGCGGGCCCGCGCCGCGATCCCCGAGGAGCTGCTCGTCGCCGACCTCGGCACGGCGCGCCCCGACGACGTCCTGACCGCCGCGTCGCGCCTGTTCCTCGAGGCGGTGCGCGCCGACCCGCTGACCTGGCAGGTCCTGCTGCTCCCGGCGGCGGGCACCCCGAAGGAGATCCGCCGCCGCTACGAGCGCAACCGCCGCGAGGTCATCGACCGCGTCGAGCAGCTCGTCCGCTGGGGGCTCGAGCGTGTCGGCCCGCCCGACGGCGCCGACCCGCACGTCATCGCCCGCATGATCGTCGCCGTCGGCGAGGACCTCGGGCGCATGGTGCTCGCCGAGCCCGACCGCTGGCCGCCCGACCGGATCGCCGCGGCGGTCGGCGACGTCGTCGCGCTGCTGCCCGCCGAGGAGCGCGCGTGAGTCCCCGGGGCGTGGCGTCCGCGCCGCGGATGCCGATGGAGGAGCGCCGGCGCCAGCTGCTCGACATCACGCTGCGGCTGGTCGTCGAGGAGGGCTTCGGCGCGGTGCAGGCGCAGCGCATCGCCAGCGAGGCGGGGATCACGAAGCCGATCGTCTACCGCGCGTACCCGAGCCTCGCCGCGCTGCAGATCGCGATGCTGCGGCGCGAGCAGCGACGCGTCGACGGGGTGCTGGCGAAGGTCGTCCCGGCCGACGCGGGGGACCTGTCGCCGCGCGATCTGCTGCTGCAGAGCCTGGGCGGCGTGCTCGACGCGGCGGCCAAGCGCCCGCTGACCTGGCGCCTGGCGCTGCACCCGCCCGAGGGCACGCCCGCCATCGTCCGCAAGATCATCGACCGCCGCCGGCAGGCGCTGCTCGACCGCACCCGCGGCCTGGTCCAGTGGGGGCTGCCGAAGCTCGGCGGCGGCCAGGCGATCGACGACGAGCTGATGGCGCGGGTCCTGCTCGCGCTCGCGATCGAGCACGTGCAGATCGTCCTCGACGACCCGCAGACCGACCGCGACGCGCTGCTGCGCTCCACCGAGGCGATCCTCGACCGCCTCAGGTGGACATGACGGGCGCGCGCTCGCTCGCCGCGGTCACCCGCGGGGCGACGCGCCGCACGGTCACCGGCACCCCGTGCTTGGGCGCCAGCGTGATGCCGCGCATGACGACCGGGTCCTCGGTGGCCCGCCGCGGCGCGAGCTCCGCGCGGGCGACGACGGTCCGCAGCACCTCGACGAGCTCGGCCTGCGCCAGCGCCGCGCCGATGCACCGCCGGATCCCGCCGCCGAACGGCAGCCACGCGTAGGACTCGGCGCCGTCGAGGAACCGCTCGGGCCGGAACGTGTCGGGCTCGGGGTAGAGGTCGGGGCGGTGGTGGATCAGCGCGATCGCGGGGAAGACGTACGTGCCCGCCGGCAGGTCCCAGCCGGCGACGGTGCGGGGCTTCGTCAGGGTCCGCTCCGCCGCGTCGATGACGGGCCGCAGTCGCAGCGACTCCTTCGCGACGGCGTCGAGGTACGCGTCGTCACCGGCCGCCACCGCCTCCTTCACGCGGGCGTACGCGTCGGGGCGGCGCAGGAGCAGGTCGAACGTGAACGCCAGCGCGGTGGCGGTCGTCTCGTGGCCGGCGGCCAGCATCGTCGTCAGCTCGTCGCGCAGTTCCTCATCGGTGAGCGGGGCGCCGTCCTCGTCGCGGGCGCGCAGAAGGAGCGAGAGCACGTCGGTGCGCTCGTCGAGGTCCGGTTCGTTGCGGCGGCGGGCGATCTCCTCGTACAGCAGCGCGTCGGCCACGCGCTTGCGGCGCAGCAGCCGCCCGCCCGGGCTCCACGGCCCGAGGTCGCGCTGCATCCCCTTCACCAGCAGGACGGCGGTGCTCGCGTCGATGACCGCGCACAGCGCCTCGCGCAGGCGCTCGACGCGCGCGGGCTCGGTGACCCCGAACACCGCGCGGCAGATGACGTCGAAGGTCAGGCTGCGCATCCGCGACCGCAGGACGAGCTCGTCCCCGGCGCGCCAGCTGTCGACCTCGCGCTCGGCGGCCTCGCGGATGATCCGGCGGAACTCCGCGACGTGCCCGCCCTGGAACGGCGGCAGCAGGAGCTTGCGCTGGCGCAGGTGGCGCGGGCCGTCCAGCACGAGCACCGAGTTCGGTCCGAGCACGGGGATGAGGAACGAGTTCGCCTTGCCCGCGAGCAGGTCGGACTGGTCGCCGGTGAAGAGCTCGCGGATCGCCCGGGGGTCGGAGACGTAGACGCCCGGGCCGAAACCGGTGAAGCGGATCGTGAACGCGTCGCCGTACTGCGCCTGCCACTCGCGCAGGCGGTCCAGCGGCCGGTGCAGGAACCGCACCGACGTGACGATGCTGGGTGCGCGGGGTCCGGGCGGGAGCGCCACGATCGCCAACCCTACGGGAAGTCATGAGGGCAACTCCACAGATGGTGGAGATGGGGTTGAGGACCGGGCGGGGCGTCCGATCAAGCGGGCCATGCCCCAGGATTCCCGCCGCGCGCTCGCCCGCGCCCACATCGCCGCTGTCGTGTTCGGATGGGGCATCGAACCCGCGCGCCTGACCGACGTCCTGATCCGCGGATGCTGGCCCGGCGCGCTCGACGGGGCCCGGCCGATCGCCGGCGGCGTGGTCAAGCAGTGGGACGTCGACGGGCTGCAGCTGCAGGCTCCCGGCTGCGAGTGCGCCGCGGGGGCGTGCCTGATCTGCAACTGACCGCGCCGAGACTTGACATAGTGTCAAGTCTCGCCATGAGCACTGTCGCCCCGTCCCGCTCACATCCGGTCACGATCAGCCGGATCCCCGACCCGGCCGAGCCCGTGCCCGCGGTCGCCTGGCCGACCGTCGCGCTGCTGATCGGCGGCATCGCGCTGGCCGTCGGCTCGACCGCGCTGGGCGTGACGGGCACCTGGCCGGGGGTGCTGACCGTGGTCGTGAACGCCGTCGCCGCGTACCTGCTCTTCACGGTCTCCCACGACGCCGCCCACCACGCCGCGTCGAGCAACGACGCGCTGAATCGCTGGCTCGGGCGCATCTCCACCCCGTTCTTCGCTCCGCAGGCCAGCTTCGCGGTCTGGCGATTCATCCACATGCAGCACCACCGCTTCACCAACCACGACGACGGTTCTGACCCCGACGCGTACACGATGGGCGGTCCGGCCTGGCAGCGCCCGCTGCGCTGGCTGACGATCGACGTGCACTACGTGCGGTTCTTCCTGCGCCACGCGTCGAGCCGCCCGCGCGCGGAGAAGGTCGAGCTGTTCGTGCAGTGGGCGGTCGTCGGCACGCTGGCGGCCGCGGCGCTCATCGCCGGTTACGGCCCCGAGCTGCTGCTCTTCTGGATCGTGCCGCAGCGCCTCGCGATCGTCTGGCTGGCGTTCGCGTTCGACTACCTGCCTCACCACGGCCTGCACCACCGGCCGTCGGAGGACAAGCTGAAGACGACCCGCAACCGCGTCGGCGGCGAGCGCTGGGTCTCACCGCTGCTGCTGTACCAGAACTACCACCTGGTCCATCACCTGCACCCGGTGGTGCCGTTCTACCGCTACCTCGCGGTGTGGCGGCGCAACGAGGACGCGTACCTCGAGGGCGACCCCGCGCTGTCGACCGTGCGCGGGCGGCCGCTCACCGCCGACGAGTACCGGCGGCTGCGCGAGCTCGCCGACCACTGACGCTCACCAGACGTCGACCATGGTGCGCCGCCGGCCGTTTGCGGGCGGGACGGGGAACGCCCGCAGCGCGGCGACCAGCCGGGACCGGGTGTCCGCCGGGTCGATGACGTCGTCGATCTCGAAGTGCGCGGCCATGTTCAGCGCGCCGCTCTGGCTGCGGACCTGCTCGACGAGATCACGGACGCGCTGCTCGCGCTCGGCCTCGTCCTCGATCGCCTCGAGCTCCTTGCGCAGCGCCAGCCGCACGGCGCCCTCGACGCCCATCGCCCCGAACTCACCCGTCGGCCACGCGACGTTCAGCACGGGGACGTGGAAGCCGCCGCCGGCCATCGCCTG
>JAEMQS010000002.1 GCA_016463765.1 Solirubrobacteraceae bacterium
GCTGAAGGACGGGTGGTCCTCCCACGTGCCGCCCTCGGCCTCGATGGCCTCCTTGGACGCCTTGCGGATCTTCGCCATCAGGCCGAGGTTCAGCTCGTCGCTGAGCTGGAGCACCGGGGCCGGGTAGCCGGCCTGGGAGCTCGCCTGCTCGATCGACGGCGCCGGAACGCCCTCGGTCAGCATCGCGATGCCCTCGTTGATGAACGTGCCGATCACGCGGCTCGTGAAGAACCCGCGCGAGTCGTTGACGACGATCGGCGTCTTCTTGATCTGCTTGGCGAAGTCCAGCGAGCGGTACAGGACCTCGTCGCTGGTCTTCTCGCCCTTGATGATCTCCAGCAGCGGCATCTTGTCCACGGGGGAGAAGAAGTGCAGGCCGATGAAGTCGGCGGGGCGCGAGACGCCCTCGGCCAGGCCGGTGATCGGCAGGGTCGAGGTGTTGGAGCCCAGGACGGCGTCGGGCTTGAGGTACGGCTCGATCTCGGCGAAGACCTGCGCCTTGACCTTCGGGTCCTCGAAGACGGCCTCGATGACGAGGTCGGCGTCCTGCGCGGCGGCCGGGTCGGTCGTCGGCGTGATGCGCGCCAGCAGCGCGTCGGCCTTCTCCTGCGTCATGCGGCCGCGGCTGACGGCCTTCTCGACGAGGCCCTTGGAGTAGTCCTTGCCGCGCTCGGCGGCCGCCTGGTCGATGTCCTTGAGGACGACCTCGATGCCGGCCTTCGCGCAGACGAACGCGATGGCCGCGCCCATCATGCCCGCGCCGAGGACGATCGCCTTCTCCGACTTCCACGCGGGGATGTCGGCGGGGCGGTCGCGGTCGCCGTTGACGCGCTGGAGGTCGAAGAAGAACGCCTGCGTCATGTTCTTCGCGACCTGGCCCGTCACGAGGTCGGCGAAGTACCGGCCCTCGATCTCGAACGCCGTCTCGATGTCGACCTGCGCACCCTCGACCGACGCGGCCATGATGTGGTGCGGGGCCGGGTAGTTCGCGCCCTTGAGCTGCTTGCGCAGGTTGGCCGGGAACGCCGGGAGGTTCATCGCGAGCTTCGGGTTGCTCGGCAGGCCGCCGGGCATCTTGTAGCCCTTGACGTCCCACGGCTGGGCGATGTCCTCGCCCGCCTCGGCGATGAACTTCTTCGCCGCGGGGATGAGGTCGTCCGGCGAGGCGACGAGCTCCTCGACGAGGCCGATCTCCTTCGCCTTCTCCGGGCGCAGGCGCTTGCCCTCGAGCAGCACCTGCATGAGGCCCTGGACGATGCCGAGCTTGCGCGTGACGCGCACGACGCCGCCGGCGCCGGGGAGGAGACCGAGGGAGACCTCGGGCAGGCCGAGCTGGATCTTCGGGCTGTCGACCACGATGATGCGGTGCGTCGAGAGGCAGATCTCGAGGCCGCCGCCCAGCGCCGCGCCGTTGACGCAGCTGACGACCGGCTTGCCGAGCGTCTCGAGACGACGCAGCGCGCCCTTGATGACGCGGCCGCCCTCGAGGATCTCGGGGGTGTTCTCCGGCTTGGCCTGGATGAGGTCGTTCAGGTCGCCGCCCGCGAAGAAGGTCTTCTTCGCGCTGACGATGATGACGCCCTTGATGTCGTCCTTCTCGGCCTCGAGGCGGTCGACGGTGGCGACCAGCGACTCGACGAACGCGGCGTTCATCGTGTTCGCCGACTGGTTCGGATCGTCGAGCGTCAGCGTGACGATGCCGTCGTTGTCCCGCTCGTAGCGGATGGTGCTCTCACTCATCTGTCTGTCTCCTAGATCCGCTCGAGGACGGTCGCGATGCCCATGCCGCCGCCGACGCAGAGCGTGCAGAGGCCGTAGCGGCCGCCGGTGCGCTCGAGCTCGTCGATGATCGTGCCGAGGATCATGCCGCCGGTCGCGCCGAGCGGGTGACCCATGGCGATGGCGCCGCCGTTGACGTTGACCTTCTCCATGTCGAGGCCCATGTCCTTGACGAACCGCAGGACGACGGCCGCGAACGCCTCGTTGATCTCGACGAGATCGAGCTGGTCGACCGTGATGCCGGCCTTCGCCAGCGCCTTCTTCGACGCGGGCGCGGGGCCCGTCAGCATGATCGTGGCGTCCGCGCCGGAGACGGCGGTCGCGAGGATGCGGGCGCGCGGGGTCAGGCCCAGCTCGTTGCCCGTCTTCTCGTTGCCGATCGTGACGAGCGACGCGCCGTCGACGATGCCCGAGCTGTTGCCCGGCGTGTGGACGTGGTTGATCTTCTCGACCCAGTGGTACTTCTGGAGCGCGACGGCGTCGAAGCCGCCCATCTCGCCCATGACCTCGAAGCTCGGCTTGAGGTTGCCCAGCGTCTCGACGGTCGTGCCGGGGCGGATGAACTCGTCGTGGTCGAGGACGACCTGGTCGTTGATGTCCTTGACCGGGACGACCGACTTCTTGAAGCGGCCCTCGGCCTGCGCGGCGGCGGCGCGCTCCTGCGAGCGCGCGGCGTAGGCGTCGACGTCCTCGCGGCTGAACTCCTCGACCGTCGCGATGAGGTCGGCGGAGACGCCCTGCGGGACGAACGAGGTGTCGTACGCGGTCTCGGGGTCCATCGCCCAGGCGCCGCCGTCGCTGCCCATGGGCACGCGGCTCATGGACTCGACGCCGCCGGCGAAGACGAGGTCCTCCCAGCCGGAGGCGACCTTCTGCGCGGCGATGTTCACGGCCTCGAGGCCGGACGCGCAGAAGCGGTTGAGCTGCACACCGGCGACGGTGTCCGGCAGACCGGCCTTCAGCGCAGCGGTCTTCGCGATGTCCGCGCCCTGGTCGCCGACCGGCGACACGACGCCGAGGACGACGTCGTCGACCCGGTTCGGATCGAGCTGGTCGTTGCGGATGAGCGTCTCGTGCATGAGGCCGACCACGAGGTCAACCGGCTTGGTGCCATGCAGCGAGCCGTTGTGCTTGCCCTTGCCGCGGGGCGTGCGGATCGCGTCGAAGACGTACGCGTCAGTGCTTCCCATGGATCGACTCCTGATGAGGGTGGTGCCCGCCGAGAGACCCGCGGGCGGTGAAGGGGACGCTGCCGCCGTCGCAGCGCCGTCCGTACATCGTAGTTGGCCAGCCAGCCAAATGTCGGGTGGCTGAGGACACATCGTGGAGAACGTGGCGTGTTGGCGCGCCACACGCCGGTCCCGCTCAGGCGCCGCCCAGGTACGACTCGTCGACCACGGACGTCAGCGTCGCGACCGCCGCGCGCGCCCATTCGTCGCGGTCCGGGCCCGGATCCATCGCCGCGACCACGCGCGCCCACGTCAGCGCCCGGGCCACCTTCCCCACCCGGCACGCCAGCTCCATCGTGGCGACGAGCTCCTGGTGTGACGCGAGGTCGGTGAACGGCTCGAGGTAGGCGTCACGCATCCGGTCGGTGCGGTGCTCGGAGACGCCGAGCCGGCGCTGGGCGAACGTCAGGGCGACGAGCATGCTGGAGAACGGGTGGGCGACGACACTGTCGCCCCAGTCGTAGAACCGCGCCTGCTGCACGGGCTCGTCGTCTGCGACGACGACGTTCCACGGGTGCAGGTCGTGGTGATCGAGCGTGGGCGGGCCGGGCGCGGCGGCCAGCTCGGCGCACCAGCCCACGACGACGTCGCGGTGCTCGGCGACGCGCTGGAGCGCCGCATGGTCGGTGCCGTTGCCGGCGACCGCCTCCACGGCCACGAGCGCCTCGTCGATGCGGGCCGCCATGGCGACCGGGCGCATGTCGCGCGTGCCGCCGTCCACCAGGCGGTCGGCCTGCGGGGCCAGCGCGCGCTGGAGCTCGGCGTACGCGGGCAGCACGGTGATCATCGCCTCGACCACACCATCACCCGACGACCGTTCACCGAGCGGCCGGCCGCCGTCGGGGAGCAGCATCCAGGCCCGGGCGGGGTCGAGTGCGAGAGGCTCGAGGACGTTGTGAGGCGCGGCGTCGAGGAGCGCCTCGTACACGCCGACCTCGGACGCCGTCGCCGGGCCCGCGGCCTTCAGCCAGACGTCACCGCCGGTGGTGGGGGCGCGCAGCGCGGTCGCCCACGGGCGCAGGTGCGGCTGCTCGACGAAGCCGGTGCGGCGCAGCCCGGCCTCGGCGAGTCGGGTGTCGAGCCAGACGGTCGCGGTGTGCCGCCAGCCGGGGGTCGACCAGGTCTCGGGGTCCATGGGAGGTCGGACTGTGCCGGGTACGGAAACTCATCGCAGATTCGTCACCGTCCTGCGCACCCGCTGCGCGGGATGGTCGGCAGGCTCGGGGGTGTGACGGATGCACGCAGAACCTCGCGCTCCCAGCGCATCACGTCGGCCATCGTGGCCGCATGCGCGGCACACCACGGGGTCGCCTCCGAGGACGAGATCCTCGCCACCGGCCTCAGCCGGTCGGGGCTGCGCCACGGGGTCGCGACCCAGCGGCTGTTCGAGATCTACCGCGCCTACGCCCTCAGCCCCGTCGTGACAGCCGACGGCCGGCGTACGGCGGCGATCCTGTCGTACCCCTGGCCGACCGCGCTCGCCGGCTGGTCGGCTCTCGAGCTGTACGGCGCCGCCCCGAGACCGAACGGCCGCCATCACCTGGCCACGACGAGCAGACGCAAGGCGCAACCCGGGCTGCTCGTGAGCAGGGCCCGGCGCCCGCTCCCGGTCCGGCGCGTGCGCGGGATCCCCGCAGTCGAACCGGTCCGCGCGCTGCTCGACGTGGCGCTCACCACGAGCGGTCGCCCCTTGGAACGCCTCGTCGGGGACACCATCCACGCTGGCGTGATCCGGGAGCCCGAGTTCGAAGCCGCCGCCGCGCAGTACCCGGGACACCACGGACTGGGCAATCTGCTCGCCGTGACGGTCGAGGACGCCAAGCGCCGGCGAACGGTGCTGCCCCTCGCCGAGGAGATGCTCCTCGCACTCGACACGCTGCCGATCCCTCCGCCGGTTTGTGAGTACAAGCTCACCGGGTTCAGCGGGCGGCCCTACCGCGCGGACTTCGCGTGGCCCGACCGCAGCGTGATCCTAGAGGCGGACGGGCGCAGCACCCACGAACGCCGGGAAGCGATGGACGCCGACCGCATGCGCGACGACGATCTCACCGCCGCGGGCATACGCACCCTGCGGTTCACCTGGCGCCAGCTGCGACGTGAGCGCGTGATGTTCGACCGCCTCGTCGTCGCGACGGTCGGGCACGTGTGACGGATTCGCGCAGTTGGTCGGCGCGTACGCGTCACACCCCCTACGTGCTCGCCTTCCGCGGCGCATGCGGCAGCTGCACGATGAACGCCGTGCGCCCGGGCTCGCTCTCCAGCGTCATCCGGCCCTGGTGGCGGTCCTCGACGATCCGGCGCGACGTGTCCAGCCCCATACCGGTGCCCTCCCCGACGCCCTTCGTCGTGAAGAACGGGTCGAACACGCGGCGCTGCAATTCCTCCGGGATGCCCGGCCCGTCGTCGGCGATGACCACCTCCACGCCGTCGTTCTCCCAGCCGCGCGTCGTGATCGTGATCGTCCCCGTGTCGCCCAGCGCGCTGATCGCGTTGTCGAGCACGTTGGTCCACACCTGGTTGAGCTCGCTGCCGTACACGCACACCGACGGCAGCCCCTCGCCGTACTCGCGCACCACGGAGATCGACGTCTGCTTCAGCTTGTGGCCGAGGATCGTGATGGTCGCCTCGAGGCCCTCATGGACGTCGACCTCGACGAGGTCGCCCTGGTCCATGTAGGCGTAGGACTTCATCGCGCCCACGAGCGACGACATCCGGTCGGTGCTCTCGCGCAGCTCGTCGGCGAGCTCACGGGCGGTCAGCGCCGCCGCGACCCAGCGCACCGCCGCCTCGGTCGCCGCGCCGGCCACCGCGACGAGCTGCTCCATCCAGTCCTCGTCCACGCCCGCGCGCGCGAGGGGCTCGGCGTACTTCCACGCGTCGGCCACGCCCTGGTCCTCGAGCAGCTCGAGCAGGCGGTCCTCGCGGTCGGCGATCGCCAGCGGGCTCTTGTCCTGGATCGTGCACGTCGCGAACGTCGCCACGGCCTGGTCCTGCAGGTCGACGAACTTCGCGGCGTCCTCACGCTCGACCCCGGACTCGACAAACGTCTTCAGGGCGCCGGTGACGGCGTCGAGCGACAGCGCCAGCTGGTCGGCGCTGCGCTTTGCCGCGGCCGCCGGGTTGTTCAGCTCATGGGCCAGTCCCGCCGCCATCGTGCCGAGCCCCGCCAGCTTCTCGCGGCGCATCTCGTTGCCCTCCACCCGGGAGATCACGGGCCGGAACTGGCGCATGATCTTCAGGAAGACCGGCCGCTGCGCGAACACCAGGCGGCGGAAGTCCTCGGGCTCCACGATGCCCAGCCGCGCGCGCTCGACGACGCGGAAGGAAATGTTCGGCGGCTGCTCGGTGAGCACCGAGATCGCCCCGAGCCAGGTCGGCGCGACCTGCTGGTGATCGACCACCGACGTCCCGTCCTCGTGGTGGCGGATGCCGTCAAGGCGCCCCTCCAACAGGAGCAGGAAGGTCCACGGGAGATCCTCCCCGCGCAGGACGACCTCCCCTTCCTCGAAGACCTGCTCCTGCGCCGCCTCCGCCCACGCGGCGCGCTCGTCGTCACCGACCTCGTCGAAGAGGTCGATCGACGCCAGGTCGGCCGCGGTGATCACGCGTCCGCCAGGTACTCGTGGATGAACTGGACGGCCATCGAGCCCTCGCCCACCGCGCTCGCGACGCGCTTGATCGACCGCGAGCGCACGTCGCCCGCGACGAACACGCCGGGCAGGGAGCTCTCGAGCAGGTGCGGGTCGCGTTCGCGCGCGAGCGGCCAGCGCAGGTCGCCGTCGAGGGCCGCGACGTCCGCGCCCGCCAGGACGAACCCGCGGGGGTCGCGCGCGACGTGGTCGCCCAGCCAATCGGTGTGCGGCGCGGCGCCGATGAAGACGAACATCGCGTTGGCGTCCACGGTCTCCATCGGGGTGCCGTCCTTCGCGGCGAGGTCGAGCCGCTGGAGCTGCCCATCGCCGTGCGCAGCGGCGACCACCGTCTCGGTTCGCACCTCGATGTTGTCGATCCCCTCGATCTGCTCGATGAGGTAGTGCGACATGGACTTCGCCAGCGAGTCGGCGCGCACGAGGATCGTGACCTTCGCCGCGCGCCGCGCGAGGAACACCGCGGCCTGACCGGCCGAGTTCGCGCCACCCACGACGACGACCTCCTGCTCGGCACACGCGTCGGCCTCCGCCATCGCCGCGCCGTAGTACACGCCCGCGCCGGTGAGCTCGGCGACCCCCGGCGCGTCGAGCAGCCGGTACGAGACGCCGCTCGCCACGAGCACCGTGTGTCCCGCCAGCTCGTCGCCACCGCCCAGCCGCACCACCCGCTGCGGACCGCGGGCGTCGAGTCCCACGACCTCCTGCACCGTCAGCACCTCGGCGCCGAACCGCCGCGCCTGGTCGAGCGCCCGGCGCGCGAGCTCGCTCCCCGACAGCCCGTTCGGGAAGCCCAGGTAGTTCTCGATCCGCGACGACTGCCCGGCCTGACCGCCCGGCGCCTCGCGCTCGACGAGCACCGTCCGCAGCCCCTCCGACGCGCCGTACACCGCGGCCGCGAGCCCCGCCGGGCCGCCGCCGACGATCACGAGGTCGTAGAAGTCGAGCTCCGCGCGGCGGGAGATCCCGAGCCGGTCGGCGAGCTCCAGCGTCGTCGGCTGGGTCAGGGTCGAGCCGTCGCGCAGCAGCACGATCGGCAGGCGGGACTGGTCGACGCCCGAGATGGTCAGGAGCTGCCGGGCCTCGGCGTCACGGTCGACGTCGAGCCACTGGTACGGCACGCGGTTGCGGGCCAGGAAGTCCCGCGCGTCGTGGCTGGCCGGGTTGAACCGGTGCCCGATCACCCGCGCGCTGACGTCCATGAGCGCCGCGTCGGCCTGCCAGTCGCCGAGCAGGTCGTCGAGCGTCGGGTACAGCCGCTCCTCGGGCGGGTCCCACGGCTTGAGCAGGTAGTAGTCGGTCTGCGCGGCGTTGATCGCGGCGATGGCCGCCTCGGTGTCCGCGTAGGCGGTGAGCAGCACGCGCTTGGACAGCGGGTAGAGCTCCCGCGCGGCGCTCAGGAGCGACACGCCGTCTCCGTCGGGCATGCGCTGGTCGGACAGGATCAGCGCGACGGCCTCGCCGCGGCGGCGCAGCTCCTCCAGCACGCCGCGGGCCTCGTTGCCCGACGTCGCGCGGACGATGCGGTAGTCCCCGCCGTAGCGGGCGCGCAGGTCGCGGGCGACAGCGGCGAGAACGGCCGGCTCGTCGTCCACGGCCAGCAACACGGGGCGGCGGGCGGCGGGCTCAGGGGTGCTCACGATCCGGACATTAGTAAGCGCGTCAACCACCCCTTTCGACACACGCGGTAGGAAATCCGGCATAGTGCGCCGACCATGCCCCGCACGAAGCCCCCGACCATCAACGGCAAGACGGCCGTCATCACCGGCGCCGGCTCCGGCATCGGTCGCGCGTTCGCCCAGCGCCTCGCGCGCCACGGCTGCCCGGTCGCCCTCATCGACTGGAACGAGGAGGGCCTCGAGGAGACGGCCTCCACCATCGACGGGCCGGTGCTGACCCGCAAGGTCGACGTGCGCGACCGCCAGGCGCAGATGGTCTTCGCCGCCGAGGTGGCGGAGTGGGCGCCGCAGCCCATCGGCGTCGTCTTCAACAACGCGGGCGTGACCGCCACGCAGACCATCGCCGAAGCAGCCGTCGAGGACGACGAGTGGGTGCTCCAGGTCAACCTCGACGGGGTCATCCACGGCATCCGCTCGTTCCTGCCGATCCTGCTCAAGCAGAACTCCGGCGTCATCGTGAACACCTCGAGCGTCTTCGGCCTCATGGGCTTCCCGGGCCAGAGCGCGTACTGCGCCTCGAAGTTCGCGGTCCGCGGCTACACCGAGTCGCTGCGCCACGAGCTGCGCGGCACCGGCGTGCGCGCCATCGCCGTGCACCCGGGCGGCATCAAGACGAACATCCTGGCCAACGCCCGGTTCCACTCGGACCCGACGGGCGAGGGACAGAGCCACGAGGACGCGGCCGCGGCCTTCCAGAAGCTCGCGATGACGACGCCCGAGAAGGCGGCGAAGATCATCCACAAGGGCATCGAGCGCGGACAGGCCCGGATCCGCGTCGGCGGAGACGCCGTCGCCATCGACTGGCTCACGCGCGCGGCGCCGAGCCGGTACTACGACGTCATCGACCGACTCATGCCGCTGGCCAACCGCCGGTAGCTCCAGGCGTTCCTTCCTCCCTCATACCGCCACTGGACAGGTGGGCCCAACGGGACGCGGTGGCTCAAGATTCCAGAGCGAGACGCCGACGTGTGGAATGTGCACGACTCAGATGCAACGGGCGTCGCTGGGAGGAGCGCTCGGGCGGGCCGGATCGCCGTCGGCCTGCTCGCGATCCTCGTCGTGGCCATCACCGTGGCCGTGTCCGAGCGCGCACGCGACACGTCTGATCACCAGCGCCGGGCGCAGGCCGAACTCCGCCACGCCCAGGCGCTGACCGAGCGCCTGCGGGCCGCCCAGGCCGAGTCGCTCGTCACCGGGACGGCGGGCGCGCAGACGAACGTCGAGGCGTTCGGCGTCGCCCGTGAGCTGCAGCGCTCGATCGAGCGCCTCGAGGGCCTCGACGTCAACGCCGCGGTCGTCGCCAAGATGCGCGCCTACCTCGGGCAGCTCCTGCGCGCCGGGACCCAGGCCCTGCGTCTGGGGATCGCAGGCGACGTCGAGGCGGCGTACGCGGTCCAGCGCGCCGAGGTCGCCCCGACCCTCGACCGCATCATCGACCTCACACGTCGCCAGGCCCGTGCGCAGGATCGGCTCGCCGACGAGTCGTCGGCCTTCGCCCGCACGCTCTTCCTCGGGTCCATCGTGGCCGGCCTGCTCCTCCTGGGCCTGCTCGCATGGCGCTTCGAGCATCTCGCGCGCCGGACGAAGGTCGCCGCCGCCACCCGCCGCGTCGAACGCCAGAGCGAGGAGCGCCTGCGCGCGCTCGCCGAGCACGCGACCGACGTCGTCATCGTCCTCGACGAGGACCTCCGGATCACCTGGCAGGCGGCCTCGATGGAGCGCGTCTTCGCGCGGACGCCCGACTCGCTCGCCCGCCAGCCGCTGCGCGACGCCCTGCACCCCCGCGACCGCGACGCCGCGGACCGGCGCCTGCGCGCGCTGCTCGCCCGCCCGACGGGTACGACCGCCACCCTGAACGTCAGCTGGCGCGACGGCGAGGGCAACTTCCGCCCGGTGGAGATCGTGGCCGCCAACCGCGCGAGCGACGAGATCGTCGGCGGATTGCTGCTGAGCATGCGTGACGTCACCGAACGCCACGCGCTCGAGGCCGAGCTACGCCACCAGGCCTACCACGACGCGCTCACCGGCCTGCCGAACCGCACGCTGTTCGAGCAGCATCTCGCCGGGGAGCTCCGTGAGGCGACCGAGACCGGCGAGCGGCTGGCGATCATCTTCCTGGACCTCGACGACTTCAAGACCGTCAACGACAGCCTGGGCCATCACTCCGGCGATGAGCTGCTGCGGGTCGTCGCGTCGCGCATCCGCCAGCAGATCTCGGAGGACGACGTCATCGCGCGCCTCGGCGGCGACGAGTTCGCCGTGCTGCTGCACGAGCACGATGAGGATGCCCGCGCGCCGCAGATCATCGCCGACAAGATCCTGCGCTCCGTGAGCAGACCGATGACCATCGGCGAGCGTGAGCTGCGGGTGAGCGGCAGCGCCGGCATCGCGATCAGCGAAGCCGGCTGCTTCACCCCGGCCAACGAGATGCTGCGCAACGCCGACGTCGCGATGTACGCGTCGAAGAACGGCGGCAAGAACCGCGTCGCGGTGTTCACCGAGGACATGCACGCCGACGCGATGCGCCGCCTCGAGCTGACCGCCGACCTGCGCTGCGCCCTGGAAGAGGGCAGCCTGCTCCTCGAGTACCAGCCCATCGTCGACATCGCCGACGACCGCGTCGTGGGCGCCGAGGCCCTCGCGCGCTGGCCGCACCCGGTCTACGGCCGCATCCCGCCGCCCGAGTTCATCGAGCTCGCCGAGGAGAGCGGCCTGATCCTCCCGCTCGGCGAGTGGGTGCTCGAGACGGCCTGCGCCCAGATGAAGCAGTGGATGGACGAAGGCCGCGCGAACTCGGGCCAGCACGTGAGCGTCAACGTCTCCGCCCTGCAGATGGCCGACCCCGGCATGCACGACATGGTCCGCGACACGCTGTCGCGCACGGGCCTGGACCCGCGCCAGCTGCAGCTCGAGATCACGGAGAGCGTGCTCGTCGAGCGTCCCGAGGCCATGTCCGAGGAGCTCGCCGCGCTCATCGCGCTGGGCGTGCGCGTCGCGATCGACGACTTCGGCACCGGCCACTCGGTGCTCGCCTACCTGCGCCAGCTGCCCGTCGACGTGCTGAAGGTCGACAAGGCCTTCATCGACGCCATCGACCTCGACGACGGCCAGGCACAGCTCGCCCAGGGCATCATCAACCTCGCCCACGCGCTGGACATCACGGTCGTGGCCGAAGGCATCGAGACGAAGGGCCAGGCCGTCGTGCTGCGGTCCATGGGCCCGGTCCTCGGCCAGGGCTACCTGTACTCGCGTCCGGCGAGCGTCGACCTGGCGGGCACGCTGCTGCGCGACGGCGTCGGCCGCTTCGCCGACGACGAGACGATCCCGCACGCCGCGTAGCAGGGTCGGGCCGCTCCATCCCCAGGGGTGTGGCGGGTGGTCGCGCGGCCCGGGAGGCTGGCGGGACATGTCGGTCGCGACCGCATCGGCCATCATCCGCACCGTGCCGATCGGGCCCTACGAGCTGACCGCCTCCGAACACGCCGCCGTGCTGGCGGCCGACCGCGGCGGGGTGCCCTACGTGCTGCTGCGCGACGGCGACGGGCGGCTCGTGCTCTTCGCCCTGCGCGACGAGGTCGTCACCGTGGGCCGCGCGCCCGAGAGCGATCTCGTCCTCGGCTGGGACGGCGAGACGTCCCGCGCCCACGCCCGCCTGGAGCGGATCGGGTCGCGCTGGACGGTGGTCGACGACGGCCTGTCGCGCAACGGGACGTTCGTGGGCGAGACGCGCGTCGCCGGCAGGCAGGTGCTCGATGCCGGGGACACCGTGCGGGTCGGTCGCACCGTGCTGGTCCTGCGGGCGCCCCGGGGCGCCGGGACCGAGACCGTCGCGGCGCGCGACACCGCGGACGCAGTCGCGCTCACGCCCGCCGAGCGCCGGGTGCTCGTCGCGCTGTGCCGGCCGTATGCCGACGAGCGCGCCTCGGCGCCGGCCACGAACCAGGAGATCGCCGACGAGCTCGTGCTGTCGATCGCCGGCGTGAAGACCCACCTGCGGACGCTGTTCGGCAAGCTGGGCGTCGACGAGCTGCCGCAGAACCGCAAACGCGCGGAGCTCGCGCGGCGCGCGCTCGCGACGGGCCTCGTCCGGCCGGCCGAGCTTGGTCAGGAGTAGAACTCGAGCGACTCGGCGCTGAGGCCGTAGTAGTGCTCGGTCTGCGCCCGCACGCCGGGGTTGCGCCACAGCAGGTTCAGCTGGCTCGGGGCGTCGTCGGCCTCGAACGCGCGGAACTCGACGAGCCGTCCGTCGGGCTCGAGGTCCGGCACCGCGATCCGGGCGCGCCGCCGGTCGCCGCGGAACAGGTCGATCGCGATCGCGTCGCCCGCCCGGATGAGGGCCACGCGAACCCGGCGCCCGTCGGGCAGCGGAGTCTCGCTGACGGCCAGTTCCTCGCCCGCGGGCAGCGCCGCGGCCGCTGCCCCGGTCACCTGTTTGGGCGGGGTCGGGGTCGCGCCTGCTTCGATCTCGACGCGCAGCTGGAGCTCCTCCCCCTGCGTGAACTCGCCCTCCCCGCGTTCACTGCCGACCGGTCCGACCCAGCGTTCGAGCGTGGCGCCGGAGACCGGCCGGCGCCCGACGCGCGCCCCGGGCGCGACCGCGAGGCTGAGCACGTCGCCGGCCTCCACGGCAAGCTCGGCGCCGAAGCGGTGCGGCCGGGTGTCGGGGACGACCGTGGGCTGCGAGCGGGCCACCTGGAAGATCTCGCCCGACCGCCTCCGCAGCACCTGGAGCGCGAGCTCGCCCTCTGCGCCGCGGACCGCCCAGGCCCTGAGCGCGCCGCCCGCGCGCACGACCACGCGACGGCCCGGCAGCTCGGTCTGCAGCAACGTGCACGCGGGAGAGCTGCCCGATGGTGCGCGGCCGCGGCAGTCGCGGCTCGTGATGCCGTCGTCGTCGCGCAGGCTCGCGCCGAGGACTTCGAGGCCCGCGCCGACCGACGGGACCTGGTCGCCGGCGGCGGGCGCGGCGTCGTCGTCACCCCCCGCGACGAGGGCCACCAGACCGAGGACCAGGAACGGGACGATGATGGCGGTGACAACGGCAATCGCCAGCCACCCACCCCGCCGCTCGCCATCCTCCCGCTGCGCCGCCGGTTCCGGCACGTCGACCGTCGCGGCCTCGGGCGCCGGTCCGATCGCCGCCGGCGGGGAGGGGAGCGCCGCGGCCCGGTCGCCGACGGCGTCGCGCACGGCGACCACGAACGCGGCCGCCGTGGACGGCCGGTCAGCCGGGTCCTTGGCGAGCGCGTCGAGCAGCGGTCCGTCGACGTCGTCACCCAGCTCCGGGCGCCGGGTCGAGGGAGCCGGCGGCGTCTCCTCGGCGTGCGCGAACAGGACCGCCGCGTCGGTCGGGCGCACGAAGACCGGCGCGCCGACGAGCGCTTCGTACGCGGTCGCGGCGAACGCGTACCGGTCTGCCGCGGCGTCCGGCTCGCCGCCGCGGATGACCTCGGGCGCGAGGTACTGCAGGGTGCCGGCGAGCCCGTGCGTCGCGGTGAGCGCGGGGTCGGACGCGGCGCGCGCGAGACCGAAGTCCGCCAGCCGTGCCCGGCGCCCGCCGGTGTCGACGAGGATGTTCGAGGGCTTGACGTCGCGGTGGCTGATGCCGGCGGCATGCGCCGCGTCGAGGGCGGACGCGACCTGCCCGAGCAGGTCGAGCGCGCGCTCGGCCGGCAGCGCACCGGCACGCAGCAGCTCGGACAGCGTGTGTCCGTCGACGAGGTCCATGACGACGTATGGGCCGTACGCGTCGTCCTCCCCCGTGGCCACGACCCGGACGACGCCGGGGTGATCGAGCCGCGCCTGGGCGCGGGCGCCGCGCAGCAGCCGGCCGCGCAGCTCGTCGGCGCCCAGGACCCCGGGCCGCCCGAGCTTGACGGCGACGTGGTCCCCGCCGCCCGGCGGCTCGGCCTCCACGACGACCGACGCGGCCCCGCGACCGAGTTCGCGCACCACGCGATACCCGTCGATCATCGAGCCGGCTCCGAGCGTCACCGCCGCGGATCATAGGTGCGCACCTACGATGTAGGCATGCCTGCCTACGCACCGTCCGTCGCCATCGTGGGGTCCGGCTTCGGCGGGATCGCCGCCGCGATCGCCCTGCTGCGCGACGGGGTCACGGATCTGACCATCTTCGAGAAGGCCGACGACCTGGGTGGAGTCTGGCGCGAGAACACCTACCCCGGCGCGGCGTGTGACGTCCCTTCGCACGTCTACTCGTACTCGTTCTTCCAGCGCCGGACGTGGACCCGGCCGTGCTCTCCGCACGACGAGATCCACGACTACCTCCAGGAGGCGGCAGACACGTTCGGGGTGACCCCGAAGATCCGGTTCTCGACCGAGGTGACCGGCGCGACGTGGGACGAGGACGCGCTGCGGTGGGAGCTCGAGCTGGGCGACGGCTCGACCGCGACGTGCGACGTGCTCGTACCCGCGTGCGGTCAGCTCAGCATCCCGGTCCGGCCGTCGATCCCCGGAGCCGAGACGTTCGCCGGCCGCCAGTTCCACTCCGCCGAGTGGGACCACGACCACGACCTGCGCGGCCGCCGCGTCGCCGTCATCGGCACCGGGGCGAGCGCCGTGCAGTTCGTCCCGCCCGTCGCCGACGAGGCCGCGCACCTCGACGTCTTCCAGCGCACCCCGAACTACATGCTGCCTCGCCGCAACCTCGGCTATCCCGCCCCGGTCCGCGCCGCGATCCGATGGGTCCCGGGCCTCCAGGCGCTCCGCCGCAACGGGATGCTGCTGTCGATGGAGACGATGGTGAAGGGGCTGAAGGGCGACCGGCTGATCGAGGGCGCGCTGAAGACCTGGTCCAAGGCGTTCCTCCGGTACCACGTGCGCGACGCCGAGCTGCGCCGCAAGCTCACGCCGTCCTTCGCCTATGGCTGCAAGCGCATCCTGTTCTCGTCGTACTACTACCCGGCGCTCACCCGCGAGCACGTCGAGCTCGTCGACACGCCCATCACGAACATCACCCCCGACGGCATCGTCACCGCCGACGGCACCGAGCATCCCGCCGACACCATCATCTGGGGCACGGGGTTCGACACGCAGGCGTTCGTCGCGCCGATGGAGGTCATGGGTGCCGGCGGGCGCACGCTGCGCGAGGCCTGGGCGGACGGCGCGCACGCGTTCTTCGGGCTGACCGTCCCGGGGTTCCCGAACCTCTTCCTGCTCTACGGGCCGAACACGAACCTCGGCGTCGGTTCGATCGTCGTGATGCTCGAGGCGCAGGCGCGGTACATCGCCGACGCCGTGGCGCAACTGCGAGCCACCGGTGGACGGGCGGCGTGGGACGTGCGCGCCGACGTCGAGCGGGCCTACGACGAGCGGACGCAGGCGCACCTGCGCACGTCGGTCTGGACGCGTTGCGCGAGCTGGTATCGCAACGCGGCGGGCCGAGTGGTCAACAACTGGCCCGGCTACATGTTCGAGTACGTGCGCGCGACGGAGCGGCTCGACCCGGAGCACTACCTGCTGCTCCGCGCCAGAGCGCGGAGCAGCAGTGTGAGCTAGACAGCCGTGACGTTGACGGCCTTCGGGCCCTTGTCGCCCGACTCGGCCTCATACGTGACGCGCGCACCCTCGGCGAGGGACTTGTAGCCCTCGGCGTTGATGCCCGTGTGATGCACGAACAGGTCCTTGCCGCCCTCGTCCGGCGTGATGAAGCCGAAGCCCTTCTCGTCACTGAACCACTTCACGGTTCCGGTGGCCATTGCGGATCCTCCACGGATGATTCTGAGTGCACTGCGATCGCCGAGGAAGCTTCGAGCAACGACTGCGGGCGCCTCACACTGCTTTTCCCGAGCGCTCCCGCCCGGGCCTGTTCGCGCGCAGCGTAGCAAGGGTCAAGGTCGTTTCGGGGTCTTTTTCACCCGATGGGAACAGGCATTCGGGGTCCCAGCCATCTCCCAGGTTCTGCTCGGGGAATCGGGACGCGGGCCGCCGACCATCTCGACATGCCCTCAGCTCCCCCCTCCCCCGATGCGCGCCGCCTCGCGGAGACCCGCCTGCAGGCCATGCGGACCCGCCTGCGCCGTGTGCGACGCCGTGCGCTGGCCGCCGCCGGCGCGAGCTTCATCCTCGCGCTCGGCGCCGTGACCTTCCAGCAGCAGGCCGATGAGCGCGCCGCGGCCGAGGCCGCGCCCGCCGCCGAGCAGACCACGACGACCGAGGACTCGGCGATCCAGACCGACGCGGGCACCGAGACGTGGTCCGACGAGCAGGCCACCGACGACAGCACGACCACCGCCGAGGACTCCGCGCTGGAGGCCCCGACCACCCAGGTGTCGTGATGGCGGTCCTGGCCGACACCACCGTTTTCTGGCTGACCAGTCGCGCCGCTGGCATCGCCGCGCTCCTGTGCTCCAGCGCGGCCGTCGCGATCGGGCTCACCATGGGCCTCAAGCTCACGCGCGGGCGCGCGAGCGAGCTGCGCGCCGCGCACGAGGGCCTCGTGCTCGCCACGCTCGCGGCGGTGGCCCTGCACGCCGCGGTCCTCCTGCTCGACCCGTGGCTCCAGCCGTCGGTCGCCGACCTCGTCATCCCGTTCGCGGGCGCGCACGCGCCGTTCTGGACCGGCCTCGGGATCATCGCGATGTGGGCGATGGTCGCGCTCGGCCTCTCCTACTACGTCCGGGACCGCATCGGGCCAGCGCGCTGGAGGCGCCTGCACCGGTTCACGGCGCTGGCGTGGCTGCTGAGCGTCGGCCACGCGCTGGGCGCGGGGACCGACGCGGACACGTGGTGGTTCCTGGCCGGGATCGCGATCGTCGTGACCCCGACCCTCGCGCTGCTCATCGCCCGGATGACGTCCCGCCCGGCCGCCGCACCCCCGGCGGCCGGGCGGACGCCCCCTGTCCCTACGCCTTCGCGGCCGGCTCGGGCGCCGGCGACGCTGCTGCGTCCGCGGCCGTAGGCGCGTCGCCTGTCGCGAGCGTCGCCGCGCCGAGGAGCGGATCCTCCGGGCGGTCGGCGCCCGTCGCGGGGTCGGCCAGGCGCACCGCCTCGGCGATCTGCTTGCGGCCCAGGGAGATCATCCGCCACTCGCTGATGGGCTGGGCGATGCCGCGGATGAGCATGAGCGGGCCCACGAACCGGGGCGCCCACACGCGCGAGGAGCGGCGCTCGACGCCCTTCTCGATCGCGTCGATCGCCTGCGACAGCGGCGCGGGCTTGCCGATCGGGCCGGGCAGCATCTTCAGCATCGCCTGGTTCGACGGCTGCGCGAACGACCCGCGCACGATGTCGGTGTCGATGAAGCCGAAGTACGCGCAGCCGATCCGCGCCCCGGTCGGGGCGGTCTCGATGCGCAGCGCGTCGGTGAACGCCTCGACGCCGGCCTTCGACGCGGTGTAGGCGGACATGAGCGGCGCGTGGCTGATCGCCGACAGCGACGCGATGTTCAGCAGGTAGCCCTTGCGCTCGACGATCTGCGGCAGCACGGCGCGGTCGGTGCGCCACACGCCCAGGAGGTTGACCTCGATGGTCCGCTCGATGGCGTCCGGGTCGGCGGTGAGCACCGCGCCCGTCCGCTGGATGCCGGCGTTGGCGATCGCGACGTCGATGCCGCCGAACCGCTGCACGGTCCCGGCGACCGCGCGCTCGAGCGCGGCCGGGTCGGTCGTGTCGGCCTCGAAGACCGCGGTGCGGTCGCCCAGCTCGGCGGACAGCGCCTCCAGCCGGTCGGGCTCCAGCCCGACGAGCGCGACGTTCGCGCCCTTGGCGTGCAGCCGGCGGGCGCTCTCGGCGCCGATCCCGCGGGCCGCGCCGGTGATGAACACCGTGCGCCCGTTGACGTCGTACCTGGCTCGTCCCATGACGGTCGCTCCTCCTGGCCTCAGACCGACGCCGGCGCGGATGCCGGGACGGTCGCGGGGATCATCTCGTAGTTCTCGGTGTCGAACGCACGGACGGCCTTGCGGAATGCGTACGTGTGTCCCGGCCAGATCGCGCGGTTCACGCCGTGCTCGTCCTGGTAGTAGGACGAGCAGCCGCCGTCCTGCCACACCGTCGTGGCGAGCTTCTGCTGGATGTCGTCGTTGTAGGCGCGCAGCGCCTCGGGCGTCACGCTCACCGCGGCGACCTTGCGCGCGTCCATCTGGCGCAGCGCGTCGAGGACGTACTCCACCTGCGCCTCGATCATGTAGATGATCGAGTTGTGCCCCAGGCCGGTGTTCGGCCCGACGAGCAGGAACATGTTCGGGAACCCGTCGACCGTCGAGCCCTTGTGCGCCTGCGTGCCGCCGCGCGACCACTTGTCGGCGAGCTCGACCCCGCCTCGGCCGGTGATCGAGATCTCCGTGTACGGCTCGGTGACCTTGAAGCCGGTGCCGTAGATGATCGTGTCGTACCCGTGCTCGACGCCGTCGGCCGTGCGGATGCCGCCCGGCGTGATCGCGTCGATCGGGGTCGTGATGACGTCGACGTGGTCCTTCGCGAGCGTGCGCAGGTAGTTGTTGGACAGCAGCACGCGTTTGCAGCCCATCCGGTAGTCGGGGATGACCTTCTGCAGCAGCACCGGGTCCTGGATCTTGCGCGCCGCGTAGCTCTTGGCCAGGCGCTCGCCGAGCACCGACAGACGCGGATGGTCGAAGGTGACGACCCGCGCCTCGAGCCGCGCGTAGATCCACGTGCGGTAGGCGTGCAGCAGGCCGGGGACGTGGCGGAACAGCGTCCGGACACGCGGCCGGACCGGGCGGTCGGGCTTGGGCAGGACCCACGGGGCGGTGCGCTGGAAGACGTCGACCGCGGCCGCCTGCTTGGCGACCTCGGGGATGAACTGGATGGCGCTGGCGCCGGTGCCGATCACCGCGACGCGCTTGCCCTCCAGGTCGTGGTCGTGGTCCCAGTACATGGAGTGGAAGCTCGTCCCGGCGAAGTCCTCGCGGCCGGTGACCTGCGGGTAGGACGGGCGGTTCAGCGGGCCGAGGCCGCCGATGAGCACCCGGCAGGTGACGGTGTCCTGCCCACCGTTGATCGACAGCCGCCAGAGCTGCGCGGCGTCGTCCCACTCCGCCGCGGTCATCCGGCTGTTGAAGCGGATCTTCGGGCGGATGCCGAACTGGTCGGTGGTGCGCTCGATGTAGTCGCGGATCTCGGCCTGCGGGGAGAAGGTGCGCGACCAGTCCGGGTTCTGCGCGAACGAGAACGAGTACAGGTGGCTCGGCACGTCGCACGCGCAGCCGGGGTAGTCGTTGTCGCGCCACGTGCCGCCGACGCTGGCGCCCTGCTCGAGGACGACGAAGTCGGCGCGGCCCTCCTGCTGGAGCCGGATCGCCATGCCGAGGCCGGCGAAACCGCTGCCCACGACGACGACGTCGTGGTCCGGGGTGGGATGGGAGTACACGGTGGGGTCCTTGGGGAGGAGGTTGCACTGCCGTAACTTGCAGTTGCGTAACTTACGGCGCTGTAAGTACCATGTCAAGGGTGACGAGATCCCCCCGCATGTCCGGTGAGGAGCGCCGCGAGCAGCTCCTCGACACGACGCTCGCGCTCATCGCCCGCGAAGGCTTCACCGGCGTCTCGATCGACGCGGTCGCCAAGGCCGCGGGCATCTCGCGGCCCATCGTCTACGGCCACTTCCAGGATCTGGAAGGCCTGTTCAACGCGCTGCTCGACCGCGAGGCCGGACGCGCGATCACCCAGCTGGCCGCCGTGCTGCCGCGCGCCGACGACTCCCGCCCCGTGCCCGCGGTCGCCACCGATGCGCTGCGCGGCTACCTCGAGGCCGTCGCCGCCTCGCCCCTGACGTGGCAGCTCATCCTCATGCCGATCGAAGGCTCGCCGCGCGTGCTCCAGGAGCGCGTGGCCCGCGACCGCGCGGCCGTGCGCGTGCAGCTCGCCGCGGTCCTGGCGGAGGGCCTGCGCCGCGAGAGCATCGACCCCTCGGGCGTCGACCTGGAGCTCGCCGCGCACATCGCGCAGGGCGTCTCCGAGCACGCCGCCCGGCTGGTGATCACCGAGCCCGAGGCCTATCCCGTCGCGCGGATCATGGCCCTCGCCGAGCAGGCGGCGGGCGCGATCCTCACCACACTCGTACGCAGCGCTGCGTAACCACGTTTGCGCACATCGTGCGCACGCGGAACACTTCGGCCGATGCACTCGCTTCTGGCCCGCTGCCTCGGGCCCGCGCTCGCGCTCCTGGTCCTCGCCCTGCCCGCGGCGGCGGAGGCCGACACGCCGCCCGCGCCCACGTGCTTCTACTACGTGGCCGGGTGCGACGCGACGTACGGCACACCGAACTCGTCCTCGACCCGCGTCGTGGCCGTCGACGAGGAGGTGACGATCGACACCGGCTACAACCCCGTCCCGCCGTTCGGCACGCCGTTCAACCCGACGTGCCTGGAGCCCGGGTCGCTCGGCACCTGTGTCTACTCGAACGTCGCATGGCTGTTCTCCGTCGGCCTCGGGTTCGGCACGACGCCCTACGCGATCCTCGGCGGGTGCGGCGGTGACAACACGAGCTGCACCTTCCGCTTCTCGCCACGCGGGATCGGCAACGACGGCGACGTCTGGCAGACCCTGGTCGCCGCACACCGGATCGGCACGACGGTCATCAAGGACAAGAAGGGGTACGCCATCTATGCGCCGCCGCGCTGGCGGTGGGCGCGCTTCAACGCCACTGGGGCCGTCAACCACCTGGCCGGCACCGCGTACGCCGTGCGCTCGGGCACCAACCCCACGTTCGGGTCGTGCGTCGATGTCGCCACGATCAACGCGACGACGTCGACCACAGCGCACAACTGCCTGAAGACGACCGGGTCTTCGGGCTCGGGCCAGAACCCCTCGTGGCGCTTCCCGCTGCCCGCCGGGAGCACGTGGAAGGTGCTCTTCAACCCGATCGTGCGCTCGGAGGCCGGTCCCGCCGCGGTCCCGGCGGTCCAGGAGCGGTGGGTCAGCGCGAACGCCGCCGTCGGGCAGAGCGACATCACCCAGACGGTCTCGCCCCGCCCACGCGGCACGCTGACGGCGGTCATCGACACGGGCGGCCCGACGATCCAGATCAACACGAACCGCCTGATCACCGTGACCGCCACGGCGAAGGACGGGTGGGTCGAGAACGCCGGCTGGGATGCCACGGTGTTCACCCGGACGGGCAGCGCCATCGGCCTGGCGTATGTCAACGACGAGTCGGGCACGCTCCTGCCCGGGGAGAAGGTCGTCGGCACCAGCCGGATCACCGCACCGTCGTCCGTGCCCGCATCGCCGACCTCGACCTTCGCGTCGCGCGTGCGGTGGCGCAGCGCCACGTCGGCATCACGCGACCTGTTCGTCGACGCGACGCCCGCCGCGGTCACGGTCGTCCGCGACCCGGTGCCGCCGCCACCTCCGCCGCCCGGCCCCGGCGCCACCGTCCCGAAGCCGCCGATCCCGGTGTCGGCAAGCCCGTCCCTGGTCACCGGGCGCGTGGCCGACGCGCCGCTGACGAGCTACGTGGTCACCTGGTTCACCGCGTCGTCATGTGATGCGACGGACGCGACCGCGACACTCGTGGGCACTACCATCGTCGCCACCGACGGCGCGGGTGGCGGCGACGCCTCGGTGGCGCCGTCCCCGGCACCCGCGGCCGGCGCCGCGGTGTTCGGCTACTCGACGCTCAACGGCGCCCGGTCCGTGCGTTCGGCCTGCATCGCCGTCCCCGTGCCCGAGACACCGGCCGCACCGCCCCCCGCGGCCGGCGGCCCGTTCGTGCCGATCAGCGGTGCGGTCCTCCCCACCGTGGCGGCGCCGACGCTGAAGCTCACCCTGCCCAAGGGCGGCGTCAAGCGCGGCCGGCGGGTCACCCTGAAGGTCGCGATCCGGGGCGCGGCGGGCGGCTCCGTCGCGCTGCGCCGCGGGCGGACGAAGCTGGCTTCGGCGAAGGTCGTCAAGGGCGTCGCCACCCTGAAGGTGCGCTTCACCAAGGCCCGCAAGGAACGGCTCGCCCTCGTGTACACGCCCGCAGGCGGCGGGAAGGCGACGACCCGGGCCGTGACGCTGACCGTCACGCGGTAGGTGACTGTCGCCGAGCCCCATCGAACGGCGGTCCAATTGGCGTCCGGCCACTGCCCCGGAAGCCGGAGCGCGGCGTACGCTCAGGGGTCATGGGTTCGCACGACGTCGACTGGGTGATCATCGGCTCCGGGTTCGGGGGCAGCGTCTCGGCGCTGCGCCTGGCCGAGAAGGGCTACTCGGTGCAGGTGCTCGAACAGGGCAACCGCATCTCCGACGAGGACCTCCCCGGGTCGACCTGGGACCTGCGCCGCTACTTCTTCGCCCCGAAGTTCGGCCTGCGCGGCATCCTGCGCCTCGCCGCCTTCAAGGACGTGTTCGTCAGCGCCGGCGCCGGCGTCGGTGGTGGCAGCCTCGGCTACGCGATGACGCTGTACACGCCGCCGCCCGCGTTCTTCCTCGACCGGCAGTGGCCGAGCGGCCACGACTGGCACGCCGAGCTCGCCCCGCACTACGAGACCGCCCAGCGCATGCTCGGCGTGACCGACGCGGCGGTCGGCGATCCAGCCGACCAGCTGCTCCTCGAGTACGGCCGCGAGATCGGCTGCGCCGACACCTACCGCACCGCCCGGGTGGGCACGTACCTCGACACGCCGGGGGAGACGGTCGCCGACCCGTACTTCGGCGGCGAGGGCCCCGCACGCACCGGCTGCACGACGTGCGGGCGCTGCATGATCGGCTGCCCTGTCGGCGCGAAGAACAGCCTGCCGAAGAACTACCTGTGGTTCGCCGAGCGGCGCGGCGCGCGGATCACCCCACAGCGTGAGGTCGTGACCATCCGCCCGCTGGGCGCACGCGGCGAGGACGGCTGGGAGATCGTGCACGAGCGCGCGGGCGCGTGGCGGCGCAAGGACCGCCAGGTCATCCGCGCGCGCGGGGTCGTCGTGTCCGGCGGGACGCTCGGCACGAACCAGCTCCTCGCGCAGGCGCGCGAGAACGGCGATCTGCCGCAGATCTCCCCGCGGCTCGGCGACCTCGTCCGCACGAACAGCGAAGCCGTCCTCGGCGTCACCGTCCCGACGGACTACGACCAGAGCCTCATCGACCGCGTCGCGATCAACTCGTCGATCTACCCCGACCCGCACACGCACGTCGAGACCGTCGTCTACGGCAAGGGCGGCGGCGCGATGCGCGGCATCTTCACCCTGCTGACCGGCGACGGCTCCCGGGCCATCCGGCCGCTGAAGCTGTTCGGCCAGATCGCCCGCCACCCGCGGCGCTACCTGTCGCTCATGTTCTCGCCGGGCTGGTCGGAGCGCACGATCATCGTGCTCGTCATGCAGTCGCTGGACAACGCGATCCGCCTGCGGGCGAAGACCGGCCGCAACGGCCGCGTGCGCCTGCAGACCGAGGAGGACCCGCAGCGGCCGAACCCGCGGTTCATCCCGGTCGCGAACGACTTCACCGAGTGGCTGGCCCGGCGCACGGGCGGCATCGCGGCGTCGTCGGTCCTGGAGTCGCTCTTCTCGATCCCGTCGACCGCGCACTTCCTCGGTGGAGCGGTGATCGGCGAGACCGCGCAGGACGGCGTCGTCGACGCCGACCAGCGCGTGCACGGCTACGAGAACCTGCTCGTGTGCGACGGCTCGGCGGTGCCGGCGAACGTCGGCGTCAATCCGTCGCTGACGATCACCGCGCTGAGCGAGCGCGCCATGGCGCAGATCCCCGCGAAGGACGGCGTCGTGCCCGAGCACATCGGGACGGCGCCGATCGCGGGGAAGACGGCGACGGCCGAGCCCGAGTCGCTCGCGCCGCTGCCGGTGGTCCACGCCTGAGGGGCCGCCGCACGCGGCGCACCCGCCCTCGTCACCGGGTGGACGGCGGGCTCGCGTGAGCGATCAGCGCTTGCGCTTCGGTGTGCAGGTCCGGTAGGCGCGGCTCGCCTTGACCGCGCGCCCGTCGGCGGTCGTCAGCTCGATCGCCACGGTGAACCGTCCCTTCGGCAGTCCCCGGAGATCGACGTCCACCTTCAGGCCCTTGCCCGCCTTCTTCGGCTTCAGCCGCCGGATGAGCTGCTTCTTGCCCGCCTTCAGGGTGACCTTCGCCCCGGTGAACGCCACACCCGCCGGCTGGACGAGGTTGATGGTGAGCGTCCGGCGGCTCGAGCAGCGCTTCGACGCCGCGGGCAGCTTGATGACCGCGGAGGCCTTGAGGGCGGGGAGCGCCGGGCTCGGTGCCGGCGCCGCGGCGATCGGGGGCGAACGAGTGGGGGCCACGGGGGCCGGCGCATCAGGGGTGACCGGCGTCTCGATGACCGGCGGAGGGACGAAGACCGATCCCGTGCCGTTCTCGCACGCGTTCAGCGTGTCGAGTCCCTCGTCGTGCTCGGTCGTGTCGACGCCCTCGCCGCAGAACAGCGTGTCCTTCTCCCCGTCGGCCGGGCCGCGGAGGATGTCGTCGCCCTTCGCGGCGGAGATGGTGTCCGGCCCGGGCCCGCCTTCCAGGACGTCAGCGCCGTCGCTGCCGGACACGGTGTCCATCCCCGGACCGCCGCGCGCGACGCCGCCGGCGACGAACTTCCGGACGGTGTCGTTGCCGCCGCGCCCGTCGAGCGTGTCGGTGCCACCGAAGCCACCGTGGATGGTGTTGGGCCCGTCGTCGCCGAAGAACGTCTCGGACTGCGGCGAGCCCGAGATGTTCTCCACCGCGGAGACGGTCTTCAGGCCGCCACCGCCCGTGTTCTGCTTCGACGTCACCGCGAGATCGAAGGTGATGGCGGAGGGGAGGACGTAGGCGAAGCGCAGCTCATCGGTCCCGGGGCCGCCGTCGACGGTGTCGTCACCGACCGCGGGGATGAACGCGTCGTCGCCCGGCCCTCCGATGAGCGTGTCGTCGCCCGGACCGCCGGTCCCGATCTCGCCCCACAGCGTGTCGTCGTCCGCCTCGCCGTGCAGCGTGTCGTTACCGCCGTTGCCCTTGAGGTCGTCGTCGCCCGTCCCGCCGTGCAGCGTGTCGTTGCCCGAGCCGCCGCCGAGTTCGTCCGGCCCGCCGCGGCCCTCCATCAGGTCCGCGCCCGCGCCCTCGGAGGAGAGGCGGTTCTTGTTCCCGTCGCCGCGCAGGGTGTCGGGCTGGGACGTCCCGACCACGTGCTGGACGCCGACGAGCGTGTCGGTCCCCGAACCCCCGGTCGCCTGCGGCGCCGGTGCCTGGAGGTCGACGATGACCCCCGACGTGGTGCCGCGATAGTCGACGGTCGTGCCGGAGAACGGGTCGGACTGCGCGCCGGGGCCCGTGACGGTGTCGGCGTCTGCGCCCGGGAGCACCGCGGTATAGCGAGCGACGTCGATCGTGTCGGCACCCGGGCCGCCGAACACCCGCGAGGAGCGCGCGAAGCTGCCCGGAGCCGCGGCACCCGTGCCGTCGTTGCCGGTCGTCTTCAGGACGTCGTTCCCGCCCGACCCGTCGGCGGTGCACGCCGTGTCGGTGCAGCCGATGCCCGTCACCTGCATCGAGGAGCCGGCGCCGGTCACCGCGACGTCGACATCGTCGGCGGCCTCGTCGGCGTTGACGTTGACCCCGTTGGCACCGGCCGTGATGTGGTCGGCGCTCGGGGACCCGGTGACGCGGACGTAGATGAGCCGCCCGGGGCTGACGAAGGTCAGCTTCACCTCGCCGGTCGCCCCGCTCCCGGGTGCCATGACACCGTTGGCCAGCACGACGGCGAAGTCGTCCCGCACGCTCGAAGCGGGCGGGGTGCCGATGATCCGTACCTCTTTGGTGTTGTTCACCGTGGCGGCGCCGCACGCCGTGCTGCCCAGACCCACCTTGATCTGCTCGTTGCCGGCGCCGAACCGCTGGACGTTCGGCACCTCGACACCTGAGATCGTGGTCGGCCACTCGTACGTCGCGATCTGCGTGCCCGCGTCGTACGTGCAGACCCCAGGCGCGGCGGCGGCCGACGCGGGCAGGGCGAGCAGCATCGCGATGGTCGGCAGCAGGATGCGAGCGCGCATGAGCCGCGATCGTCCCAGATCCGGTGCGTCCCGGACACTGCGGCGTACGCACCGATGCCACCAGTCAGCGCGCGGCGGCCCCTGCCACACTGTGCGCAGTACATCCCCGCGCACGTCCCGCTGTCCCGCGCGGGCGCTCCAGCGCCTGGACCCAGACCCGCCCGCGCATCCTGATCGCGCCGGGCGGCCACGCCTGAAAGGACCACGAATGCCCAACGCCGTGATCGTCGACGCCGTCCGCACCCCGGTCGGCCGCGCGTTCAAGGGCTCGCTCGCCTCCCTCCGACCCGACGAGACCCTCGCCTACACCATCGACCAGCTCCTGGAGCGCAACCCGGGGGTCGATCCCTCGACGGTCGAAGAGGTCATCGCCGGCTGCGGCCTGCCGCAGGGCCTGCAGGCCAACAACATCGCCCGCATCTCCGTCCTGCTGAGCGAGAAGCTCGGCCAGGAGACCAACGGCATCACCGTCTCGCGCTACTGCGCGTCGGGCCTCGACGCCGTCCGCAACGCCGCGAACGCGGTCGCCGCGGGCCAGGGCGACGTCTACATCGCCGGCGGCGTCGAGTTCGTCTCGCGCTACAACGCCGCGCAGGAGGCCGCCCACCCGGAGGACCAGAACGAGAAGCTCCAGGGCAAGGAGCCGGGCCAGCCCGACGCGTACATCGCCATGGGCCTCACGGCCGAGAACGTCGCGGTGAAGTACGGCGTCTCGCGCGAGGATCAGGACAAGTTCGCCCAGCAGTCGCAGGAGCGCGCCGTCGCCGCCCAGGAGTCGGGCTTCTTCGACCGCGAGATCATCCCGCTGACGCTCGCCGACGGCACGGTCGTCTCCAAGGACGACGGCCCGCGCGCGTCCTCGTCCTACGAGAAGCTGTCCCAGCTGCAGCCCGCGTTCCGCGAGGGCGGCACCGTGACGGCCGGCAACTCGTGCCCGCTCAACGACGGCGCGGCCGCCGCGCTCATCATGAGCGAGGACAAGGCCAAGGAGCTCGGCCTGACGCCGCGCGCCCGCTTCGTCACCGCCGCGACGTGGGGCAACGAGCCCGAGATGATGGGTGTCGCGCCCATCGGCGCCATCAAGAAGGCGCTCGACCGTGCCGGACTGACGATCGGCGACATCGACATCTACGAGCTCAACGAGGCGTTCGCCGCCCAGGTGATCCCGATCGCCGACGAGGTCGGCTTCGACTACGCCAAGCTCAACCCGCACGGCGGCGCGATCGCCCTCGGCCACCCGTTCGGCCAGACCGGCGTCCGCATCCTGACGACGCTGCTCAACGACCTCGAGACGACGGACGGCACGTTCGGCCTCGAGACGATGTGCGTCGCCCAGGGCCAGGGCGAGGCGATGATCATCGAGCGGCTGAAGTAGCAGCCCTCTCGTGCTCGGCGTGCGGGTGGGGGCAGCGCCCTCACCCCACGCCGCGAACGACCGCCCTAGTCGTCAGCGGGAGGCGGCCGGAACACGATCTTCTTCGTGTCCGACAGTGACGCGCCGCCGAGCCGCAGCGCCGTCTGGATGCCCTCGCTGCCGACGTCGCCGTCCTCGACGGCCTTGCGCAGGTCGTTGAGGACGAGCCGGTCCTCGTCGGAGACCGCGTCGCGCGGCGCCTCGAGCAGGATCAGGTGGCGCGGGCGGCGCAGCTCCGCGGCGGCCCGCAGCAGCGGCTCGCGCTCCTCGGGGCCGACCGTATCCAGGACGACGCACGTCGAGTCACCGGACTTCAGGCGCTTGGTGATCGCGGCGTCGAGCAGCTGGGCGGCCCGCTCTTCGATCTCCTCGGCCCCGACCTTGCCCGCGAGCAGACGGCGCACCTTCGCCATCGACAGCATCGCGTTCTTCTCCTCGAGCACCCGGTTGGCGAACTGCTCGGCCTGCTCGGGCGCGCCGCTGACGATCAGCAGCAGGCTGCCCGGCGTGTAGCGCAGCCGGAAGGCCGGCGACAGGAGGCGCGTGCGGACCGAGATGTCGCGGGGCCTGGGCGGCGCGTCGGCGCCGTCACGGCGCGGACGATCGGAGGACCAGCCTCCCCGCTCGTCGTCGGAGATCTTGACGCTGCGCGTCTCGGGAGGCGTGGACATGGTCCTGAGTCTACGCCGTTCACTAGAGTTTCCAGTCGTCCACTATGCGTGACGATCTCGACGACCTCGCCCGGCGTATCGGCCGCGCCGTCCATGCCCACCGTGCCGCCCGCGGGGAGTCGCTCGGCGAGGTCAGCCGCGCGAGCGGGCTGTCGAAGACGATTCTCGCCCGGATCGAGCGGGGTGAGGGCAACCCGTCGATGGAGACGCTCTGGAAGCTGTCGCAGGCACTGGGCGTCGGGCTCGGCGCCCTCGTCGCGCCGGAGACCGCGCCCCGCGTCGAGGTCCTGCGCGCCGGTGAGGGCGCCCCGGTCACCGCCGACTCCGGCCTCGCCGGCCTCCTCCTGTACGCCGACACCCGCGCACGCCGCACCGAGCTTTTCACCTGGGAGCTGCCCGCGCGGACCGAGCAGCGCTCGCCCGCGCACCTGCTCGGCACCGAGGAGCTGCTGCTCTGCACCGCCGGCGCGATCACCGTTGGGCCTGCGGACGAGACCGTCGAGCTGCGCGCCGGGGACCTCGCGCGTTTCGCCGCCGACGTCGAGCACGTCTACGCGACCGGCGCCCGCGCGGCGCGCACCCTCAACCTCATGCTCTACGGATGAGCGCGCGCGGCGGCATCGCCCAGCCCGTCACCGCCGGGGTGGTGCAGGTCGTCGTCGGATTTGCCAGCACGTTCGCGCTCGTGCTCACGGGCCTGAGCGCGGTGGGAGCGACCGAAGCCGAGGCCGCATCGGGCCTGCTGGTCATCTGCCTCGCGATGGCGGCCGTCGTCACGTTCCTCTCGCTGCGCACGCGGATGCCCGTGGCCATCGCCTGGTCGACGCCCGGTGCCGCACTGCTGCTCAGCACCGGGACACCGGACGGCGGATACGCCGCCGCGGTCGGCGCATTCGTGGTCTGCGGCGTCCTGATCGTGATCACCGGCACCTCACACGCGCTCGCGCGCGCGATCGCCGCGATCCCCGGTCCGATCGCGAGCGCGATGCTCGCCGGCGTCCTGCTGCCCATCTGCCTCTCCCCCGCGCAGGCGCTGGTCGAGCTGCCCGGCCAGACCGCGCCGATCATCGGCGCGTGGCTCGTGTTGTTTCTCGTCGCGCGGCGCTGGGCGGTGCCGGGCGCGATCGTGGTCACGGCGCTCGTCATCGGCGCGACGGAGACCTTCGACGTCTCCGGAGACGACCTCGTGCCCGCCGCGACCTGGACCACACCCGCCTTTACCCCGGGCGCCATCGTCGGGCTGGCCATCCCGCTCTTCCTCGTCACGATGGCGTCGCAGAACATCACCGGTATGACCGTGCTGGCGAGCTTCGGCTACCGCCCGCCGCTGCGGCCGATCCTCGTGACCACCGGCGGCGCCACCGCGCTCACCGCGCCGTTCGGGGTCTTCGCCATCAACCTGGCCGCGATCAGCGCCGCCCTCATGGCCGGCCCCGAGGGCGGGCCGGATCCGTCACGCCGCTGGATCGGCGGGCTCAGCTCGGCGGCGGCCTACGTCGCGGTCGGCCTGTCGGCCGGAGCCGCCGCGGTGCTGCTCGCGGCGGCGCCGCCGCTGCTGATCGAAGCGGTGGCCGGGCTGGCGCTGCTCGGCGCCCTGGCCGCCTCGCTCGGCAGCGCGATGGCTGACGGCGAACACCGCGAGGCCGCCGTCGTGACGCTCGTCGTCAGCGCATCGGCGATCACCGCAGTCGGGATCAGCGCTCCGTTCTGGGGGCTGGTCGCCGGGCTCGTGGTGCTCGGCGGCCAGCGCCTGCAGCGCCGTCGCGCAGGTGTGACTTCTGCCACGAAGGGGTAGGCGCGGCGAGTCAACCGAAGGGAGGCCCTCGTGGCCAGGACTCCTCGCGCACGCCTCATCGCGTGTGCCCTCACCGCCGGTCTGAGCCTGACGCTCGCAGCACCGGCGATCGCCGCACCACCAGGCGGCGCACCCGACCGGCTCACCCGTGCCGTGACGCTCCCGGGCATCACCGAGCACCTCCAGGCGCTCCAGGCGATCGCCACGGCGAACGACGGCACCCGCGCGTCCGGCACGCCCGGGTACACCGCCTCCGCCGACTACGTCGCAGAGAAGCTCGAGGCCGCCGGCCTGCGCGTGACCCGGCAGTCGTTCGATTTCCCGTTCTACCGGGAGACCGGCCCATCCGCGTTCGAGCGCACGGCGCCGACCCCCACGACCTACGCGCTCGACACGGACTACCTCGTCATGGAGTACTCCGGGTCCGGCGAGGCCATCGGCGCCGTCGTCGCCGTCGACCTGTCGCTCGCCGATCCGTCGACCGTGACCTCCGGCTGCGAGGCAAGCGACTTCGCCGACTTCCCGGCCGGCGCGATCGCGCTGCTCCAGCGGGGCACCTGCCCGTTCGGCGACAAGGCCGCGAACGCCGAAGCCGCGGGCGCCTCTGGCGCGATCATCATGAACCAGGGCAACGGCGGCCCTGACCGCACGGACCTGTTCGGCGGCACCCTCGGCGCACCGGTCGGCATCCCCGTGGTGTCCGTGAGCTTCGCGCTCGGCGGCGAGCTCGCGCAGGACGGCACCGCCGCCCGGATCTCCACCCAGACCGAGTCACAGATCCGCTCGACGGAGAACGTCATCGGCGATCTCGCCCCGCGCAACGCGCGCAAGGCCGGGAAGACCGTCGTCGTCGGCGCGCACCTGGACTCCGTCATCGACGGACCGGGCATCAACGACAACGGCACCGGCACGTCGGCGATCCTCGAGATCGCCGAGCAGCTCGCCCGCGGCCAGAAGCCGGTCAACCCCGTGCGCTTCGGGTTCTGGGGGGCGGAGGAGGCCGGGCTGCTGGGCTCGACGCACTACGTCGGGTCCCTCACCGAAGCGGAGCTCGGGCAGATCGGCCTGAACCTCAACTTCGACATGCTCGGGTCGCCCAACTGGGCGCGGCTCGTGTACGACGGTGACGGCTCGGACACCGGCACGGCGGGCCCGTCGTTCTCCGGCGAGATCGAGCAGACGTTCCTGTCGTACTTCGAGGGGCGCGGCCTGGCGACGCAGCCGACCGCGTTCGACGGCCGGTCGGACTACGGGCCGTTCATCGACGTCGGGATCCCCGCGGGCGGGCTGTTCAGCGGGGCCGAGGCGATCAAGACCGCGGAGCAGGTCGACCTGTTCGGCGGCGTGCTCGGTGAGGCGCTGGACCGCTGCTACCACCTGGCGTGCGACACGCTCTCGAACATCGGGGAGACCGGGCTCGACCAGCTCTCCGACGGCGCCGCGTACGCGACCGCCGTCTACGCGTTCGAGCGGACGTCGCCCGGGAAGGCGAAGGGCAAGACCAAGGCCCAGAAGGACCGCGCGGAGTTCCGCGGACCGCAGCGCCGCCGCTGAGGCGCCACGGCCGGCCGGCGGGCGCCTACGCGTCCGCCGGCTGGTCGGCCCACGCCTTGAGCTGCGGCAGCGGGTCGATCGGCTCGCCGCCCAGGTACCAGCCCGGAGCGGTCCACATCTCGAAGTGCAGGTGACACGCGGTGGAGCGGCCGGTCGAGCCGACCTTGCCGAGCTCCTCGCCCGCCCGGATGGCCTCGCCCTTCTTCCAGGTGCTGGCCTCGCGCAGGTGCATGTACGCCTGGCTCGTCCCGTCGTCGGCCTGGACGACGACGTAGTTGCCCGCGGCGCCCTGGTAGGCCACGTGCTGGATCTCGCCCGACAGCGCGCTGACCACAGGCAGGCCGCACTTGGCGAGGATGTCCTGGCCCTGATGGCCGCGCCCGCCGCCGAAGGTGTTGGTGTGGGTCCCCAGGTCGTACTTGCCCACCACCGGGAAGACGCCCGCCGCGCCGCTGCCGGACGAGGCCGGCGTCACGCGGCGGCCGGGGAGCACCTGGAGCCTCGGACCGGGCTCGGACCGGTCGCCCTCCGAGTTGATGACGCGCACGGGGCCGGTCTTCGCGCCACGCGGCACGCGGACGAGGACGCGACGCGGAGACGCCGTCGTCGGCGTCGCGCGGCGGTCGTCCTTCGACCCCTTCCCGCCGAGGAAGATCACCGTGCGCGTGCCCCGCAGATTCTCACCCGAGAGCCGGAGCACCTCACCGCGCGGGCACTGCGCCCCGCCGTCGCCCGCCGGGCAGCGCAGCTCGGAGACCGCGGGCGCACCAGTGGCGGTGGCCCCGCCCACGAGGGCGTGCGCCGACGACGCAGCGGGCATCAGGGCAAGCGGAGCCAGCGCGAGCGCGCGGCACGAAATGCGGGCCACGGCGACGTGGCGGGCACGGGTCAGCAACAAGTTCGACACCTCTTCAGCGACGGTGGTGCCTACGGGGTGAGCTGACGGGCTCGCGCATGAGGTCTGCGCTACGACGCACCTTGGCGTCGATTCGCCCCAACGACGTGGGTCCCCCGCTCCAGCACGGCGGACCGTGCCGGATTCGGCGTTCTGTCAACCAGAACGGTAGCGATATCGGCCGACGATGTCGTGTCAGCCCATCGCACCGAGCGATTCGGGCAGGATCTGGCCTCCGTCGACGACCAGCGACTGACCGGTGACGTACCCCGCCTCGGGGCTCGCGAAATACAGGCACGCGTGGCCGATGTCCCGGACGCTGCCGAGCCGCTTCTGAGGGATCGCCTCCTCCATCGACGCGATGTAGTCGGGCCCCATCTCGACCAGGCCCTCGGTGCGGATGTTGCCCGGCAGGACGGCGTTGACCGTGATCCCCTTCGGCGCGAGCTCGATGGCCGCGGTGCGCATGAAGCCGAGCTGCGCGGCCTTCGTCGCGCCGTAGTGCGACCACCCCTGAAAGCCGGTCACCGGGCCAGTGATCGACGACGTGAGCACGACCCGCCCCCGGCCCGACGCCTCCAGCGCGGGGATCGCGTGGCGGACGGTCATGATGCAGCCGTGGACGTTGATCGCGAAGATCTCGCGGAGGTCCACGGACGTCATCTCGGCCAGCGGGCGCTCGGGAAACACGCCGGCGTTCGCGCAGACGACGTCCAGGCCGCCGAGCAGCTCGATCGTCTCGTGCACCGCCCGCGCGCAGTCCTCGGGCACGCCGACGTCCTGCTTGACGAACCGGACCTTGCCGCCGGCGCTGACGGTCAGATCACGGACGGCTTCCTCGCCGGCCTCGGCGTTGCGGCCGGTGATGACGACATCGGCGCCGGCACCGGCGAACACGGCGGCGATGCCCTTGCCGATGCCCTTCGTCGCGCCGGTGACGAGGACCTTGCGGCCGCGGGGTGCGCTGAACATGCGGGAGACGGCTCCTTCAAACGGATGCGGTGGACTGCTGACGAACGGGGCGGGACAGCCCACCGGCACCGCCGCGTCTCCCTGCGGCGTCCCGGTTTCGTGGCGCCGGAACCTAGCAGCGACCGCCCTCCTCGACTACGCTGACTCGCGTTCCAGGGGGGACTCCGGGGGGAGACCAATGCTGCGCACGATCGTCGCTGCCGTCACGCTGACGGCGGCACTCACCATCACCGCAGAGCCGGCCGCCGCCGATCCGCTGCCGGTGAAGTACGACTTCATCGACGCGATCCTCAAGGGACAGGCGCGGCCGAACGCCGCCCCGCCCGGGACGAACGACTTCTCGTGCCGCCCAAGCGCCGAGCACCCCAACCCGGTGGTGCTCGTCCACGGCACGGCCGCGAACATGGCACTGAGCTGGCGCGCGATCGGCCCCGAGCTGAAGAACCGCGGCTTCTGCGTCTTCGCGCTGAACTACGGGCGCCTGTACCCCGGTCCGTCGTTCGGCCTGGCCCGCATCGAGCGCTCGGCCCGGGAGCTCGGCGTCTTCGTCGACCGGGTGCTCGCGGCCACCGGCGCCACGAAGGTCGACATCATCGGGCACTCACAGGGCGGCATGATGCCGCGCCAGTACCTGCGCTTCGAGGGCGGCGCCGGCAAGGTCGGCACGCTCGTCGGCATGTCGCCCTCGAACCACGGCTCGGGCGATCCCGACGAGGTCGATGCCCCGTCGCGCGTCCCGGCGTGGGTGCGCAACTGGCTGCGCTCGCTGACGTCGTCGCTCGCGCCGGCGTTCGCGCAGCAGAGCGCCGGATCCCCGTTCATGCGCCAGCTCAACGAGGGGGGCGACACCGTTCCCGGCGTCCGGTACGTCGTCATCCAGACGCGCTACGACGAGATCGTCACGCCGTGGACGTCCGCCCTGCTCGACGGTCCGGACGTGACGAACATCGTCGTCCAGGACGGCTGCGAGCAGAACAAGATCGACCACGCGGCGATCGTCTACGACCGCCGCGCCGTGGGCTACGCCCTGCGCGCCCTGGACCCGTCGGACACCAGCCCGGTGCCGTGCACGCGGCCGCGCCCGTGGGTGGGCGGCTGACTACGCCTCGGACATGAGCTCGAGCTCTCCGGCGATCGCGCGGGCGATCGTCTGGAGGGTCGCGACCTCCTCGGTCGTCCAGAGCCGCGGCCGGCGGTCGACGACGCACAGTGCCCCGTGGACCCGGCTGCCCTGGTCGCGGGCCAGCGGCGCGCCGACGAAGGCGACGACGCGCTCGAAGTGCGGCTGCGAGGGATCCACCTCGGCGTAGCCGTCGTGGACCACGACAGGACGTCCGGTGGCGGCCACGCGCTGCGTGTGCGCACGCAGGCGTGGCCCGGGTCGGGCCGTGGAACACGACGGTCCTGTCGCGGCGTCAGCAAGCCACACGTATGCGATCGGAGCACCGGTGACGCTGCCAGCGAGATCGACGAGGCGCGAGACGGCATGGCAGAGGGTGTCGGCGGCCCCGAGGGAGGGCGTGGAGCGGGAGAGGTCAGATGAGGTCATGGGAGTCCAACGACCACGCGCGCCCGCGGCATGAGGCCGCTTGGACACCTGTCCAACGCTTGGCCTCCCCGGGTTCCGGCAGACCGCACCACCGGGCCGGGCGCTCACACCCGGCCCATACCGAAACGGCCCCCTGGTCAGCCCTGGAGCCGGCCGCTGAGCTCGGCCCGCAGGACGGCCAGCTCGACCACCGCGGTTCCGATGTACGCGGCCTTGGCGGCGGCGAGCTCGGACTGCAGGTCCTCGGCGTACGCGCCGTCGCGGTCCAGGCCGTGGAGGGCGGCGAGCGCCTTTTCGGCCTCGAGCACCGCGACCTGCTCGCGCAGCAACGGCGCCGGGTGTGGCTCGGCCCACCGCGGCTCGTCGTCGGGGATCGGCGCGAGCATCGGCAGCGGAAGCGGCTCGCGCGCCGCGGCCGGCGGTGCGTCAGGAGGCGCACTCGGCTGCGCGGGCCGCGGTGAACGACGACGCAGCAGGGCGGAGAACGGGAAGTGCTGGCTGATGGACGGCATGACGGGCTCCTTTTGGTGATGGAGGCGTTCCTCGACAGTGCACACCGTGACGTGTCACTGCACGGGGGTCATCGGGGACCACCCCAACGTGACCCCCACACTTTTGTGGACGCCCGCCGGCGCCGTCCTATTCCCGTGAGGCGGCTACCGCGGGTCGCCGAGCCCGAGATCGCGGCCGATGATCTCCTTCATGATCTCGTTCGACCCGGCCCAGATGCGGGTCACGCGTGCGTCCATCCACGCGTGGGCGACCTCGTACTCCTCCATGTAGCCGTAGCCGCCGTGCAGCTGCACGCACGCGTCGATGATCTGGCCCTGGACGTCGCTGCTCCACCACTTCGCCTTCGCGGCATCGACCGGTGAGAGCTCGCCCGCGGCATGTGCCGCGGTGCACTGGTCCACGTACGCCTGCGTGACGTCCAGCCGGGTGACGAGGTCGGCGAGCAGGAACCGGTTGTGCTGGAACGTGCCAATCGGGCGGCGGAACGCGTTGCGGTCCTTGGCGTACTGGAGCGTGATGTCGAGTGCCGCGCGGGCGTGCGCGATGTTCGTGATCGCCGAGCCCATCCGCTCCTGCGCGAGGTGCTCCATCATGTGCTTGAAACCGCCGTCGAGCTCGCCGATGACGAGCTCGTCGGGGACGTGGACGTCCTCGAAGAACAGTTCGGCGGTGTCGGCCTCGTGCTGGCCGACCTTCTCGAGCACGCGCCCGCGCGTGAAGCCCTCCATCCCCTCCTCGATGCCGAAGAGCGTGATGCCGCGGCCCTTCGGCCCGCCGCCGGTGCGCGCCGCGGTCACGATGAGGTCTGCGCTGCCGCCGTTGGTGATGAACGTCTTCGAGCCGTTGATGATCCAGCCGTCGCCGTTGCGCACCGCAGACGTCTTCAGCGCGCCGAGGTCGGAGCCCGCCTCGGGCTCGGTCATGCCGATCGCCGTGACGATGTCGCCGCTGCAGAACCCGGGCAGCCAGCGCTGCTTCTGCTCCTCGGTGGTGAGGCGCAGGAGGTACGGGGCGATGATGTCGACCTGGATGCCGAAGCTCGACCCGTAGGCGACGCCGATGCGCGAGAGCTCCTCGTTGAGCACCGCGTTGAAGCGGAAGTCGTCGATGTCGCTGCCGCCGTACGCCGCCGGGACACCGAGGCCGAGGAACCCGAGGTCGCCCGCCTTCTTCCAGGTCTCCCGGTCGATGAGGCGGTCCTTGCGGTGCTGCTCGCGCTTGGGCAGAACCTCCTTCGCGACGAACGCCTGCACGCTTTCGCGGAAGAGCTCGTGCTCGGGCTCGAAGAGCGTGCGCTTCAACGACATGGCGGGGGACCTCCGGGGGATGGATACCAGTACGTCTCGGTACCCATCATCCCGCATCGCCCGGGGCGGCCGGCGTCCCGGCCGCCCCGGTGATCTACCCCCTACGCGCCGCGAACGTCCCAGGGACCCCAGATCGCGAACGTCAGGCCGCGGTTCTCGATCGGCTGCGTCTCGGGCGTCTCGCCCGCAGCGAGCCGCTCACCCTGGTGGTTGACGAAGAACGTCTTGCCGTCCGCGCTGAAGCACCCGCCGCAGAACTCGCTGCCGGTGAGCAGACCCTTGGCGAAGTCGTAGATCCGCCCCTGCGGCGTCACGCCGCGGACGAACTGCTCGCCGGCGCTGTCCTCCTGCAGGAAGACGTCGCCGGTGGCCGGGACGACGTTGACGTTGTCCGGGTTCTCCAGGACGCCCGCGTCGTCGGATTCGAAGATCAGCTTGAGCTTGTCCGTGCCGTTCTTGTCCGGGTCGATCTCCCAGAGCTGGCCGAGCTGGGCCTCCCCGCCCGTCGTGCAGTCGAAGTACACGCGGCTCTTCGTCGCCCAGGCGCCCTCGGTGCGGTCGAAGATGGCCGCGCCCTTGGACTGCGCCTCCTGGCGGAGGGTGTCGGCGAGGGGGTTCGGCTCGTCGAGCGTCACCCACTCGATCTCGTAGGTCATGCCCGGCTCGGCGAGGTTCGCGTCGAAGTTGGGCTGGCCCTTGACGACCAGCGCCTGCAGCTCGCCGCCGAAATCGGCCAGGTCGCCGTACTCCTTCGGCTGCTTAGCCGGGACGAACCGGTACAGACACGCGTCGCCGCGGTCCTCGGTCTGGTAGAGCGCGCCGTCGAGCCAGGCGACGGCCTCACGGGCGAAGCGGCCGGCGTCGACGATCGGCTGCGGCGTGACGGCCTTCGTCGCGTCTGCGGGGATCTCGAACGCGTAGCCGTGCGGCACGCCGCCGGACGGCGAGTTCGAGTTCGCGCCGTAGTTGAAGATCTCCTCACAGCTGATCCACGTGCCCCACGGCGTCTCGCCGCCGGCGCAGTTCGTGTGCGTCCCGCCCAGGACGCCAAAGATCTCCTGCAGCTTGCGATCGGCCCCGACGACGAGCTTCGTGTTGCCGCCGCGGACCTCGACGTTCGGGTCGTAGCGCTTGCCGGTCGGCACCGGGACCGTCACCTCGCCCGGACGCGAGCGGTTCTCGTGGTTGCGGATGAGCACCGTGGTGTTCTTCGGGCCCTTGAACGCGCCCATGCCGTCGAAGATGCCGGGCGTCGGGTTGCCGTCGCGCATCGGGTCGCCGGCCTTGTTGATAAGCCGGTAGCGGAACCCGCGCGGGAGGGCGAGGAACTTCTCACCGGTCTCGATCTCCGCCGTCGGGAAGAGCTTGCCGTAGCCGGCTGCCGTCGGCGCGGCGCCCTGTGCGGTGTTGGCGGCCAGCGCGCTCAGCGGACCACCGATGGCGAGGCCGCCACCGACCGCCGCGGAACCCTGCACGAACTTCCTGCGTGACACATCGACTGCCATGGGGTGGATGCCCTCCGGTGCTGGAAACTGGACCCCTGAAGTCCTATGTCCCGAAGCACCCCGGAAATGTGACGACTCTGTAGGCGGGGTGTGACGATGCTGTGACGCGGACTTCAGGATCCGGTGCGACGGCGTAGGCTCGGCGTCGATGGAAGGCCGCGACGTCTACGCCCATCCGCCCCCGCCGCCCCGGCGCACCGACGAGACCCGGGTCTCGCGGCGCGCCCTGTTCGGTCTGCGGATGTCAGGGCGCGCACGGGCGGAGATCGACTACGAGGGGGCCACGGCGCGGGTCCGCGCCGACGCCGAGGCCGCGACGGCATGGCCGGTGCTCGACCAGCTCGGTCCCGTCGCGGAGCTCCTCGCCGAGCTCACCGAAGTGGCATCGGAGGAACGCGTGCTCGACGCCGGCGCCGGGGACGGCAACGTGGCGCGCGCGTGCCGGGCGCTGGGCGCGCGCGTCGACGCGTGCGACCTCGCCGCCGCCGCCGTCGCGCGGGGGCGCGAGCGATGCGACCCGGCGGTCGCGTGGCAGCAGGCCGACCTCCAGGCGCTGCCCTACGAGGACGACGGCTTCGATGTCGTGATCTCCGCCTTCGGCGCGCAGCAGGCGCCGCGTGTCGAGCGGACCATCGACGAGCTCGTGCGCGTGTGCCGTCCCGGCGGCCGGATCGCGGTCGCCGCGTGGGTGCCGCGCGGCCTGCCGGGCGGGCTCATCGAGCACGCCGAGCACGTGCGCCCGCCCGCCGACGGCATCCCGTCGATGACGACGTGGGGCCGTGACGCCATCATCCGCAACCGGCTCGGGCCCGTCCTCGAGGACCTCGAGGTCCGCACGCGCACCGTCAGGATCGCTGGCCTGAGTCCGGACGAGCTCTTCACCGCCTTGGCCCCGGGGACGTTCACCGACGCTCAGCGCGAGGAACTGCGACCGGCGTTCGACCGGCTGCTCGCGGCGTCGAGCAACGATCCGGGCACCGTCGAGCTGGATGCCCGATACATCGCTGTTGCGGGCCACCTGCCGGCATGAGCGTCAACGCGCCAACTTACTCGCGGTAGGGCGCCCGTTGGCCGAACACCTTGGCATCCCCACCTTCGGGGATGCTGATGCCGGTCGTCCACTGCGACATCCTCGTGCTGAGCCCCGCGTCGCGCCCCCGCGATGAGTTGGTGCAGCGCGTCAGCGTCCTCACGCAGGGCGCGGTGCACTCCGCCGCCTCCATCGACGAGGCGCTGCCACTCCTTGCGGGCGGTCGCCACGTCGTCCTCGCCGACCCGGCCGCGGGCGATGCCGCGACCTGCGCCGCGCGGTTGCCCGAGGCGGGCGGCAGCGTCGGCATCGTCATGCTCGCCGACACGCCACCCGCCCCCCTCCCGGTCGGTGTCGTCCAGGCCGTGCCGGTCACCGCGACCGATCTCGAGCTGGGCCTGGCCGTGGGGCAGGCCGCGCAGTACGCCGCAGACGCGCCCACGCGGACCGACGTCGCGCGCGAACTGGACGAACTCACCGGGGTCATGCCCGACGCCGCCGCGCTGCTCTTCGACCGCAACCTCGTCTGCCGACTCGCGCGGGGACCACTCGTCGACCGGATCCTGCACGTCTCCATCGACCTCACCGGGCAGACCGCCGAGCAGATGGCGGGCCCCCGGTGGAGGATCACCCGGCCGCACTGGGAGGCCGCGCTGCGCGGGTCGCGCCAGCGCTTCGACTACGACGTTCCCGAGACCGGCCACGTCTACGCCACGGACCTGATCCCGCGTCGCGCCGGTGGTCGCGTGATCGACATCGTCTGCGTCATCGCCGACGTCACCGCGCAGCGCCGCGCGGAGGCCGCCGAGGCCGAGGCCCGAGACCAGCTCGCCCGCAGCGAGGCGCGCTACCGCGCGATGTTCGACAACCTCCACGAGGGTGTGGCGCTGCTCGACGCCGGCGGCGCCTGGGTGGCGAACGCCAGCGCACTGCGCATCCTCGGTCTCACCGCCGAGCAGCTCGCGGGCGAGGAACGGCTGCCCGACGGCTGGTACGCGACCGATGACGACGGCACCCGCCTGGCGCTGCGCGACCTGCCGGGTCACCGCACGCAGCGCGACGGCGAGCCGCAGACCGACCGCACGCTGGGGCTGCACGTCCCCGACGGGACGGTCCGCTGGCTGCTGGTCAACACCGAGCCCATCCCCTCCGCGTCCGATCCGACGCGGCGCGACGTGGTCTCGTCGTTCATCGACGTCACCGCGCAGCGAGAAGCAGAGCGCGCGCTCGCCCGCGAGCACGCCGAACTGGCGGAGGCGCAGCGGATCGCGCGCATGGGCTCCTGGCGCATCGCCCTCCCGGATTTCGCCTGGACCTGGTCGGACGAGGCATGCCGCATCTTCGGCCGTACCCCGGGAGACCCGCCCGCGGACTTCACGGAGTTCCTCGCGCACGCGCACCCAGAGGACCGCGAGTTCCTGTCGCGGACCTGGGACCGGCGCCTGCGCCATCCGGCCGGCCCGATCGAGCTCTACTTCCGGCTCATGCACCGCGCGGGCACCGTCTCCTACCTCCACATGCGGGCGCACGTCGAGCGCGACGAGCAGGGTCATCCCACGGCGATCGCCGGGGTCATCCAGGACATCAGCGAGCGCCAGGAGGCCGAGCTCGCGCTCCGCGCGGCACAGCGCCGGTTCGAGGCCGCGTTCGACGAGGCGCCGATCGGCATGATCCTCATGGACGCCGACGGCCGCAACGTCCGCGTCAACCACGCCATCTGCGAGCTGACGGGCCACAGCCACGCCGAACTGCTGCGCATGCGCCACGGCGTGATGACCGCGACCGACCCCGCGGCCGAAGACCTGCAGGCGCTGGGCGATCTCCTGGCGGGAACCGTGCAGCGCTGGACCGCGGAGCGGCGGCTCATCGCCTCCGACGGACGCGCGATGTGGGTCCAGCTCTCCGCAGCACGGCTGCAGGTCGCCCCCGACGAGCCGCCGATGATCCTCTGTCACTACCTCGACATCAGCCACCGCCACCGGCTGGAACGGCGGCTGCGCCACCTCGCCGAGCACGACCCGCTGACCGGCGTGCCCAACCGGCGGGCGTGGGAGGCGCAGGTGCCACAGGCCATCAGCGACGCCGAGCAGTCGGGCACACCGCTGGCCATCGCCCTGCTCGACCTCAACGGCTTCAAGGCGATCAACGACACGCTCGGCCACGACGCGGGGGACCGCGTGCTGCGGGAGGTCGCGGCGGCGTGGCGGGGCCAGCTTCGCGACAGCGACATGCTCGCCCGCCTCGGCGGCGACGAGTTCGCCGTCCTGCTCCCCGACTGCGGCGAGGGCGACCTCGACGAGCTCGCCCGCCGGCTGCGGACCGCGTTGCAGTACGACCCGGGCTGCGCGGTGGGCGCGGTGACGCGACGCCCGGGAGAGAGCGTCGAGGACCTCGTGAGGCGGGCCGACGCGGAGCTCTACCGCGACAAGCTCGCGTTCCGGGAGACCTCCTAGCCGCGGAACCGGAGTTTCCCCGGGTGCGTGCGGCCGGGCGAGGTGGGAGGATGCCGCGCGCGTAGACCCGGCATGACCTCTTTCCCTCAGCGAGGCGGCACCATGAGCGACGAGACCGAACGCACGGCGGACCCTGAGCAGCCCTCTGAGGAGGCGGCGGCCACGCCTTCCCGGGGCCGCCTGTACACCGCTCGCGCGCTGGTCGTCCTCGCGCTCCTCGTCGGGACACTCTCGATCTTCGCGACGTGGGCGCGTGAGCAGCTGCTGAACACCGACCAGTGGGTCAAGACGAGCACGGAGCTGCTCGAGAACCCCGAGATCAACGACCAGATCGCCAACTTCCTCGTCGACTCGCTCTACGAGAACGTCGACGTCAGCCAGCAGCTCGCCGACCGGCTGCCACCCGACCTGCAGCCGCTCGCGCCCGCCGCCGCCGCAGCCGTGCGCCAGGGCCTCGACCGCATCTCGGACCGCGCGCTGGAGGACCCGCGCACGCAGAACCTCTGGGCCGACGCGAATCGCGTCGCCCACGAGCAGCTCGTCGCGATCATCCTCGAGGAGAGTTCCGGGCCGGTGAGCACGACCGACGGCGTCGTGGTGCTCGACCTGCGCAGCATCCTCACGCAGATCGGCCAGCGCATCGGGCTCCCGAACTCCGTGCTCGAGCGCATCCCGGACAGCGCCGCTGAGATCGAGATCGTGCGCTCGGACGAGCTGAAGAGCGCGCAGAACGCGGCGCAGCTGCTGAAGACCGGCTCGTACTTCCTCACGTTCCTCGCCCTCGGGCTGCTCATCCTCGCCGTCTGGCTGGCCCGCGGCCACCGGCACTCGACGATGCTCGCCGCCGGCTGGGCGCTGATCGCGGCGGGCGCGATCGTGCTCCTCGCTCGCCGCATCGCCGGCCAGTACGTCGTCGACGCGCTGACGAGCACGGCGTCCGTGGAGGGGTCGGCGACGGCTGCGTGGGACATCGGCACGTCCCTGCTCTACACGCTGGGCTGGCAGGCGGTGATCATCGGCCTCGGCGTCGTGGTCGCCGCGTGGCTCGCCGGCCCGGCACGTCCCGCCACCGCGGTGCGGCGGTTCAGCGCGCCGGCGCTCCAGCAGCGTCCCGACGCGGTGGGCATCGGGGTGGCGGTCGCGGTCATCCTGCTCATCGCCTGGGCGCCGATTCCGGCGTTGCGGCGGCCGTCGTTCGTGCTGCTGCTCATCGTGCTGGTCGCGATCGGGGTGTACGCGTTGCGGCGCCGGACCCAGCGCGAGTTCCCCGACGCCTCCGGCAGCGGCCTGGACTTCAGCGCGCTGCGCGGGCGGGCCTCGGACGCGGCCGGGTCCATGCGGCGTGCCGCAGCCAAGATCGGGCCGAGCGACGAGCCTGACGTTCCCCCCGCCCCGGCGGCGTTGCCTCCCGCGATCGACCCCTCGGAGGCGCGCATCGCCGCGTTGGAGCGACTGGCGGCGCTGCGTGACGCCGGGGTCCTCGACGACGAGGAGCTCGCCGCCGAGAAGGACCGGCTGCTCCACGCATGAGCACCCCGCCCGAAGACCCCCGGGTGCCACGCGCGATCGGGTGGCACCCCGAGACGCCGCGGCTGCGGCCGATCCGACTCGTCATCTCCTGGTTCGTCTCGGCCGTCGCCCTGCTCGTCGCGGCGTCGGTCGTGCCCGACGTCGAGATCGAGGGGATCGCCGGCGCGCTCGCCGTCACCGCGGTCATCGCGGTCGTCAACGCGGTGCTGCCGCCGCTCATCGCGGCGATGCGCCTGCCGCTGACGCTGCTGCTCGGGTTCGTCCTCGTCCTCGTCGTCGACGCGCTCGCCCTGAAGTGGGCGAGCGACCTCATCGAGGGGTCGTTCGGCATCGACAGCTACGGCCTCGCGTTCGCGACGTCGCTGCTCGCGGCCGCGGTCGACCTCGTCCTGCAGGTGTTCCTCGGCACCAACGACGACGAGCAGTACACGCTGCGCGTCGTGCGCCGGATCGCGCGGCGCCAGGGACGCATCGAGCACGACGGGTCGCCGGGCCTGATCTGTCTCGAGATCGACGGGCTCGGCCTGCCGGTCCTGGAGCGCGCGATGCGCAGCGGCCACGCGCCGCACCTCACCCGCTGGCTGTTCGAGGACGGCTACCGCCTGGTGCAGTGGGAGACCGACCTGTCGTCCCAGACCGGCGCGAGCCAGGCGGGCATCCTGCTGGGCTCGAACGAGGGCATCCCGGCGTTCCGCTGGGTCGAGAAGGACCGCGGCGTGATCATGAGCTGCTCGCGCCCGCAGGACTGCGTGGAGATCGAGCGCCGCCACGCGACGGGCGTCGGCCTGCTCGCCAACGGGGGCGCCAGCCGCGGCAACCTGCTCAGCGGCGAGGCCGACGACGCGATCCTCACGATCAGCCGCCTGGCCGACGAGTTCCGGGCCAACCCGGGGTACCGCGGGTTCCTGGCCAACGGCTTCAACGTCACGCGGATGGTCGTGCTGTTCGGCTGGGAGGTCGCGCTGGAGCTCGTCGCCGCGGCCCGGCAGAAGCGGCGCGACATTCGCCCGCGCGGCCATCGCGGCGGCGTCTATCCGTTTCTGCGCGCGGTGATGTGCGTCTTCGTCCGCGACCTCGTGGTCTACAGCGTCCTGACCGACATGATGCGCGGCCGGCCCGTGGTCTACGCGACGTTCGCGTCCTACGACGAGGTCGCCCACCACTCCGGCCTGGAGCGCCCCGACACGCTGGAGGCGCTGCGCAAGCTCGACCAGCAGTTCGGCCGCATCGCAGCGGCCCGCCCGTACGCGCAGCGGCCGTACGACATCGTGGTCCTGTCCGACCACGGCCAGACGCAGGGCGCGACGTTCAAGCAGCGCCACGGCTACGGCCTGGACGAACTGGTCTCGCGGTCGCTGGAGCGCACCGACGGCATGGTGTCGCTGATGGGCGGCGACGAGATCGACGCCGTCCCGCGCGCCGCGCTCGGCGAGGCCACGGGCCGGCCGAGCATGGTGACCGAGGGTGACGACGAGCCCGGCGGCGACGCCGGCGTGCCGGTCGGCGACCGGAGCACCGTCGTGCTCGGATCCGGCAACCTCGGGCTCATCTACCTCATGGAGGAGGCGCGGCGGCTGACCTACGAGGAGCTCATGGAGCGCCACCCGCGCCTCATCCCGTCGCTGCGCGAGCACGAGCACATCGGCTGGCTGCTCGTCCGGTCCTCCGAGCGCGGACCCCTGGTCCTGGGGCCGAAGGGCGAGCGCGAACTGGCGACCGGGACCGTCACCGGCGAGGACCCGCTCGCCCCGTTCTCACCCACCGCGGCGCGCCACCTGCTGCGCACCGACGGCTTCGAGCACGTCGCGGACATCATGGTCGGCAGCTTCTACGACCCGCACCTCGACGAGGGCTGCGCGTTCGAGGAGCTCATCAGCTTCCACGGCGGCCTGGGCGGGGAGCAGACCGAGCCGTTCATCCTGGCCCCCGCGCACCTGCCGCTCCCCGACGAGGAGCTCATCGGGGCGGCGGCGGTGCACGGGGTGCTCATGGAGTGGCGACCTAGCGCTTGAGCGTCAGCGTGCCGGCGACCTTGCCGGCCGTGATCTTCAGCGTGACGCTGCGCTTGCGAGCGAGGCTGCGGCGGGCGGACTTCGTGAACTTCAGCGTCACGGTCGCGGTGCCGTTCGCGGCGGCCTTCCCGCGGCCCGTCGCGACGGTGCGGTTGCCCTGCGTGGCCTTGGCCGTGAACGTCTTGCCGGCGGGCAGGCCGCTGAGCCTGACCTTCATCCCGCTCCGCAGCGCGGCGCGCAGCTTGACGGACTTGGCGAACGCGACCTTCTTCGTCTTGGCGTCGGCCGTCGTGGTGCCGTTGTTGCCCGTCGTGCCGGCGGCGCCGCGCTCGACGGTCTCGCAGTTCGCGCTCACGATGTCGGTCGTGTCGACGATCGCGCGGTCGGTGCCGACGCCGCAGTCGATGCTGTCGACCTCGCCGTCACGTGCGTTGATGACGTCATTGCCGTGCGGCAGCGTGCAGCTCTGCAGGATGCCGCACTGCGAGCCGGTGAAGTCACCGTTGATGGTGTCGCGCCCCGGGCCGCCGGTGAGGACGTCGTCGCCGAAGCCGCCTTCGATCTGATCGTTGCCGGCGCCGCCGTCGATGGTCTGGCTGCCGTGCGACGCCAGGAGGACATCGTCGCCGCCCAGGCCGTTGACCGTGGAGGACCCGAGGTCGCTCGGCGCGTAGACCTCGACGCGGTCGGCGCCCTCGCTCATCGTGTACTCGCCGGGGGCAAAGGCCTTGACGTGCTCGATGCCCGTGACGTTGTCCCTCTCGCCCGGGCGACCGTCGTTGGCCTGGCCGTCGAGGGTGACCGTGACGCGCTTGCCGCGCTTCTCGGAGCTGTTGTCCGCCCAGTCGTCGACCTGGTCGAACCCGCTGCCGCCGTCGACGATGTCGTTGCCGTCGGTGTAACGGTCGGGCTGCAGGAAGTCGTCGCCGCCGTCGCCGTAGAGCTGGTCGTCGCCGGCACCGCCGATCATCTTGTCGTCACCCTCGCCGCCGCGCAGGACGTCGTTGCCGACCTCGGATTCGAGCTCGTCGGCACCGTCGCCGCCGAGCAGGGTGGCAGGCAGCGCCGCGGCGTTCTTCAGCTTGTCGTTGCCGGCACCGCCGTCGAACGTGACGGGCACGGACGGCGCGCTCGGGACTGTGTAGGCGTTGTCGGCGCCGTCGCCGAGCTCCACGACCACGCGGCCGGGAACGTCGCACTGCGCGGGGTAGTCGGGGGACAGCTGCGTACACCGGTCCGGCGGGAAGCTCATCGCCGCGCCGCCTGAATCGGAGATCGAGATGCGGCCCGCCTGCTCGCCGGAGATCCCGACGAAGTTCGCCTCACCCGGCGCGGCGCGAAGGACGAGGGTGTCCCCCTCGTAGGTCAGGGAGGACGCCGACGCGCCCGCCGGAAGCAGGGCGAGGGCGGCACAGGCGGCGACGAACGGGGTGCGGCGCATGGGACGACTCCTTGTGACTCGGGGCCGCAGCGGAAGTGCTGCGGTGTCGTCATCCTGCGGCGCACCCGCCGTCGTGGCATTGCGGGAACCCCCAGACATGCACCCCAGGGTTTTCGAGGGGACATATGTACGACAACCATGTCGTGAGTTCGATGCCCTGCTATTCTGGCGGTCGTCGAAGGGAAGTATCCCGACGGCGAGCATCGTCAACACGGCGGCCCTTCACTGAGGCCTCACCCGGTGCTCGCGGCCCTCCACGGGGCGGAGAAACCTTCGCGGACCGACCATCAGTTCGACCCGCGGAGCGTTTCATGGACTTCACCCTGCCCCTCGCCATCGCCTCATCCGACCTGCCGTACTGGTGGGCGGGCCTCATCGCCGCCGTCGCCGTCCTGCTCGTGCTCGACCTCGTCGTCGTCCGCGGGCGCGACGGCCAGATGACGTTCCGCCAGGCATCCATCGCCAGCATCTTCTGGGTCGGTGTCGCGCTGACGTTCGGCGTCGTCCTGTTCCTGTTCGGCGACTCCGGAGACGCCGGCGCCTACTTCGCCGGCTACCTCGTGGAGAAGTCGCTGTCGCTGGACAACGTCTTCGTCTTCCTGCTCGTCTTCACGGCGTTCGGCATCCAGGCCAAGGAGCAGTACCGCCTCCTGACGTTCGGCATCATCCTCGCGCTCGTCATGCGCGGCGTGTTCATCGTCGTCGGCGCCGCGGCGCTGAACGCCGTCAGCTGGGTGGCGTTCATCTTCGCCGCGTTCCTCATCTGGACCGGCTGGCGCATGTTCCGCCACCGGCACGATCACGAGGGCGAGGACCAGCTCGTCGAGAAGCTCCGCTCCCGGCTGCCGATCGCCCCCGCCGACGCGGGCCAGCACCGCCTGCTCGTCCGGGTCGACGGCAAGCGCATGCTCACCATCGGCGGCGCGGCCTTCGTGGCCATCGCGATCGTCGACCTCATCTTCGCGGTCGACTCCGTGCCGGCAATCCTGGCGATCACCCCGGACCCGTACATCGTGTTCGCCGCCAACGCGTTCGCGCTGCTCGGCCTGCGCCCGCTGTTCTTCCTGGTGGCCGAGCTGGTCGATCGCCTGTACTACCTGAAGACCGCGCTCGCGTTCCTGCTCATCTTCATCGGGGCGAAGATGGCGGCGGCCGAGTTCGTGGGCAAGATCGGGCCGGAGTACAGCCTGCCGGCGATCGTGCTCATCCTCGGCACCGGGGTCGTGGCCTCGCTCGTGCGCGACCGGCGCCAGAACCGGCCGCGCGCCGCAGCCTGACCCGGTCGGGCCCGGGTCAGCGCGTCGGCCCGATGCGGGCCATGAGCGTGCGGGCCGCGCCGCAGACCAGGTCACGGTCGTACGTGAGGCAGTAGTCGAACCGCGGCTCGCCCGACGGGCCCGGTTCGACCTCCCGTGCGGTCATGGCGCCGGCGACGTGCGGGCTGATCACGCACACCGTCCACTCGCCGGCGAGACGGTCGTCGGTCGCCAGCGGCGCGGTCCGGACGCCGGGCTCCGGCGAGGAGGCGAGCCCCTCGCCGAGGATCCCGACGAACGCGACCTGGCTGGCCAGCTGGCGGTAGCGCGACCACCCGTCGTCCCCGGGACAGGCCATGCCGGAGACGAGCAGGACCCCCGCCGGCCCGGCGGTGCGCGCGTGGTCCTCGAGCTCGCGCGCGAGCGCGGTGAGCAGCCCCACCTCGGCGACCCGGGGCGCGATGCGCTCGGAGACGAGCGCGAAGGGCGTCTGTCGCGGGGGCGTGGCGTCGCCTCGGGGCATCGCCAGCCGTTCTCCCGGCAGCTCGCCGCTGGGCGGCGCCATCGGAGGCGGCCCGGGCGGCCCGAAGAGCCAGCCCTGGCCGTGCCGTGCGCCGAGCGCGCGGGCGCGCTCGAGGTGCGCCTCGGTCTCGATCCCCTCGGCGAGGACGAGCGTGCCGGCCGCTTCCGCGCGGGCGGCGACGGCGTGGACCGTGGCGGCCAGCTCGCGGTCGGGGCTCTCCTGCACGAGCCGCATGTCGAGCTTGACGACCTCCGGGTGCAGGAACGGCATGAGCGCGAGGGAGCGCGCGTCGACCCCGACGTCGTCCAGCGCGATCGCGACCCCGGCGTGGCGCAGGAACGGCACGCCGGCCAGCACGCCGGAGGGGCGCGCCGTCAGCGAGCGCTCGGTGAGCTCGACGACCATGTGCAGCTCGGCGCGCGCCCAGTCGAGCAGCTCGCGCAGCTCGGGCGGCGCCGGCACACCCGCGACGTCGGGCTCGACGTTGATGAACAGCGTGTGCGGCGGGCGGATGGCGCTGTCGCGCGCGCCGCGCAGCGCAGCAGCGCGGCATGCCCAGTCGAGCTCGACCACGCGACCGGCCTGGCGAGCGACCTCGAACATCCGCTCGGGGCGGCGCAACGGCGACCCCTCGGGCCCGCGCGCCAGCCCCTCGTACGCGACGACCTCACGGCGCTCGAGATCGACGATCGGCTGGTAGACGGTGGTGAGCAGTCCGCCGTCAAGAATCCGTCCGAGCTCGGCAGCGTCATCGGTGAGTGGTGAAATAGACACGGAGTCGCGGGGCTTTCTTGCCTGGATCCGGCGGTTTCCGCTTTTGCGGTGAATCGTCGAGGCGACTCCTAACCGAACGACCAGTCACAATACACCGCATGGACGCCACGACCCCCGGGAGGAGGTATGGCGGTGTCTCGGCAGAGGAACGTCGGCGCGAGCGCAGGGAACGACTGCTCACCGCCGGCCTGGACCTCCTCGGGACCCGCGGCTACGCGCAGACCACGGTCAGCGACGTCCTCGAGCGCGCGGGCCTGACCTCGCGGTACTTCTACGAGCACTTCGAGAACCGCGAAGCGCTCCTCAAGGCGGTCTACGACGACGTCATCGCCCGGGGCTACGGCGCGTCGGCGAAAGCCCTCCAGCGCCACGACGGTGACCCGCTCACCGTGTCGATCCCAGCGCAGCTCGAGGCGTTCTACGAGGTCGTCGTCGATGACCCGCGCCTGGCACGGGTCCTCTTCATCGAGGCGGTCGGCGTGAGCCCGGGCATGGAGACCCACCGCCGGGCGGTCATGCGGCGCATCGCGTCGGCGCTGTCGTCACGGCTGTCGATGCGCGCCGGCCGGGGCGAGATCCCCGAGCGGGACTTCCATGCGATCACGATCGGGATGCTCGGGGCGATGCATGAGCTGATCGCGGACCACCTGCATCCGGGTGGGATCAGCCGGGATGGGGCGTTGCGGGAATCGGAACGGCTGGCGCTGGCGACGTTGCGGTGAGCGGCGGCGCGGAGCCGACTTAGGACCCGATGAGCGGCTCGCCGTAGCCGATCAGAAAGATCAGTTTGATGGCGAGCCACGCGACGCCCAGCGTGCCGAGAACGAACGCGACCCGGGTCCGCGATCTTCCGTGCTTCATGAAGGCCGCGAACCACATGAGCGGGATCCCAATCAGCGTGAGCCACGTCAAGCTGTGCGCGAGTGCCGACTCCGCCTGAGACGGATCCGGCCCTGTGTCCCTGAGCAAGACGTCCATCGCCGTGGGTAACGCCAGCGCCCCAACAGCCCACGTCAGACCGCAGAGCATCACCACGCGGATCGGCCACCACCAGAGCGCCGACCCGACGGACCGTCGCCGCTGAGCCGCTGCGGGCTTCTCCGCGCGGGACGATGTCACCGGGTCGCTCTCCAGGTTCGCGCGTGTTACCTCAGTCGCGTCCATTCGTCCCCCTCACCGTCAGCCTCGTCCTGGGTCGGAAGGAGGCCAACGCGTTGAAGGTCGCCCGTCACCCGCGCGCCAGCTGTCCACGAGATGCTGTCGAGAACACCGATCGCGAAGTTCTCATGCCGAGCAGCGAAGACCACGAAGTCTTCTTCCGTCGAGTGAGCTAGCTCCTCACGATTCGTCACCACCTCGCGACCCACGATGTCGAAGAACAGCCCCTTCGCGAAGAGCGGATCGATCTGCAAGGCGTCGGCTATGTCGCGCACCGCGTCCTCTGCCGCCCTCCGCAGATCGCCCGCGAACTCCACGATCGTCCATGGGCCGTCCCAGAAGTGCGGCATCCAGAACCACTCCGGGGACACGTCGCCGCTGCCTGCTCGGCCATCCGCCTCTCGTTGCGAGAGCAGGAACAGCGCGCAGCCATCGAGGAGCCCGGCGTCACCGCCGTCGTCGCCGGTGAAATCAATGGCCACAGCTCTGAGCGAAACCAGATCCACCAGGTTCGCTCCCCGAACGAGCTCTCGTGCCACCGGACCGAGCGCCTGCGCCACCGCGGGCAGCCGCGCAGCAATCTCCTGCGGTCTACCTCGGTCCATTGGCGTTCCACCTGGCTCGCAACTGTCCTCCATCGGGTGACGTGCCCCGGTGACCGGATCCCTCACCGACCCGAGCATCCGGAGGATAGGCGTGCTCGGACGCTGAACGGAATCCCTCCGTCCCCCGCTCTACGCTCGCCCAATGCCCACCGCGTTCGTACTCGCCGGCGGCGCGTCGCTCGGCGCCATCGAAGCCGGCATGGTCGAGGCGCTCTACGAGCGGAACATCGCGCCGGACTACCTCGTCGGCGCGTCCGCCGGCGCGCTGAACGCCGCGTTCCTCGGCGGGCGGGACACGACCGTCGCCACCGCCCACGAGCTCCAGGCGATCTGGCGCAACCTCAAGCGCGACGAAGCGTTCCCTCGCCGGCTGCGGATCCTCATCGGCGGGGCGATCGGGCGGCGCAACCACTTCTTCCCCAACGACGGCCTGCGCGACCTCATCAGCCAGAAGCTCGCGCACGGGCGCATCGAGGACCTGCCGATCGACGTCGGCATCGTGGTGTGTGACCTGCTCTCCGGGGAGGAGAAGCTCCTCGAACGTGGCCCGATCCTGGACGCCGCCCTCGCGAGTTCGGCGATCCCCGGGGTCTACCCGCCGGTCGCCATCGACGGGCGACCCGCGGTCGACGGCGGCGTGGCGAACAACACGCCGATCACCCACGCGATCGAACGCGGCTGCGACCGCATCTACGTGCTGCCGACGGGTGTCAGCCTGGAGCTCGACGAGCCGCCCCGGGCGGCGATCGGCATGTTCATGCAGGCCGCCGCGATGCTCCTGCATCAGCGGCTGCGGTTCGAGATCGAGGCGCTGCGCGACCAGGCCGAGCTCATCGTCCTGCCGCCGCCGTGGCCGCTCGACGTGCTGCCGACGGACTTCTCCCGCGCCGACGAGCTCATCACCCGCGCGCGGGCGGACGCGCGTGAGGCGCTGGACAGCGCGCATCCCGACGAGGCGTCGACCGACATGGCGCTGCGCCGGATGACCCCCGACGACTGAGGCGGTACCGTCGAGGCGATGGACGTCGTCCGGCTCAGCGAGCCCGCGTGGCGGGCGCGCGAGGACGCGCATGCCGCGCGGGTCGACGCGCTGACGGCCGGACACCGGGAGCGGCGTGCCGCCGGCGAGCGCCATCCCGTCCAGGACTTCCTCTTCGACTACTACGGGCAGACCCCGTCGCGGCTGCGGCGCTGGCATCCCGGTCCCGGGGTCGTGCTCGAAGGCGCCGCGGGCGCACCCCGGGCGCGGTGGACGCACTACGCCGCGGATGACGGCGACGTCTGGCTGGACACCGGCGCGTTCGTCGACGCGCGCGGCACGTCACTGGCGTTCACCCGCCGCATCCTCGAGGCGACGCTCGCGCGGCCGATCCAGACCGGCTGCCTGGGGCTGCACGAGTGGGCGATGGTCTACCGCCAGCCCGCCGAGCGGCGCCACGCGAGCTGGCCGCTGCGCCTCGGCGCGTCCGGGACCGACGCAGTCGTCGAGTCGCACACGCTGCGCTGCACGCACTTCGACGCGTTCCGGTTCTTCACCGACGACGCCGTCCCGCGCAACGCGGCGCCGCTGAGCCGGGCGACCCAGGTCGCCGACGAGCAGCCCGGCTGCGTGCACGCGGGGATGGACGTGTACCGGTGGGCGTTCAAGCTGTCGCCCGCGGTCCCCAGTGAGCTCGTGGCCGACGCGTTCGAGCTGGCCGCCGAGCTGCGGACACTCGACATGCAGGCCTCGCCGTACGACCTGACCGCGCTGGGCTACGAGCCCGTCCGGATCGAGACCCCGGAGGGCAAGCGCGAGTACGCGGCGCGGCAGGCGGCGTTCGCCGAGCGGGCGAACGCGCTGCGCCGGCGGCTGCTGGCGGCGGTCGACGCGGTCGATGCCGCCGCGCGTCACGCGCCGGTGTAGGTCTCCCCGGCCGCGGAGACCAGCCACAGGACGGTGAGCGCGGCGGTGACGCCCGCCGCGAGCATCGCCATGCCCCGGGCCGGCAGCCAGCGCCGCAGCGCGAGGGCGACGAACAGCGCGTAGGCCGGGAGCACCGGGTGCAGGTAGCGCGGCTTGAGCAGGTCGAACTGGCCGGCCAGCAGCACGAACGCGAGCGCCGCGCCCGTCAGCAGCAGCGGTGCCACGAGGAACGCGAGCGCGCGGCCCAGCCGCTCGGGCGGGCGCAGCGCGACCAGGACCGGCGGGACGAGGAGGACGACGGCGGCGATCACATCGCGTCCGGCACGCCAGCCGCCGGACAGGTAGCGGTACCACCACTCCTCCGGCAGCGCACCCCCGAAGACGAGCTTCGCGCCGCGCCACAGGTCGCCGGCGCCGTACGTCTTCCCGGTCGGATTGAGCACCGGCTCCTGCATGTCCCGCGCGAGGTCGTTGGCGGTCAGCGCGCCGTAGCGGTGCAGGTTCCATGCCAGCCACGGGGCCAAGAGCAGGACCGGTGCGGCCAGCGCCCCCGCCGCCCACGCGAGCGTGATCGCGCCGCGCCGCCGCAGCACCCACGCCACGCCGGCGAGCAGCGGCGCGAGCACGGCGAGTTCCACCCGCGTGAGCAGCGCCAGCCCGAGCACCACGCCCGCGGCGAGCAACCGCCGGGCGTCCGCGCGCTCCAGCGCGTCCCAGCACAGCAGGACGACCGCGATGGCCAGCGGCAGGGCGAGCGCCGCGTTGGAGATCGTGACGTTGCGGATCACGACGGCGGGCAGCAGGAACACGCAGAGCGCGAGGGCGAAGGCGGCGGGTGCGGCGAGCTCGTCGTCGTCTTCGTCGAAGACCCGCCGCGCGAGCAACCAGGTCAGCCAGACGGCGAGGCCGAGGAGCGCCACGCCGACGGCGCGCAGGACGCGGACGGTCGCGATCCGTTCTCCCCCGGCCGCCGTGACCGGCGCGAGCAGGACGTAGTAGAGCGGCGGCTGGAAGGCCTCGTAGGACTGCCCGGCGAGGCCGAGCTGCGCGGGATCGCCGGACTGTCCCCCGAGGGCCAGGGCGCCGGGCGAGACGAGGTCCTCCTCCAGCACCGGCAGCCGCCCGTCCTGCCCGACGGTGAGGACGTAGTCGAAGTGCGGGAGCTCGTCGACGAGCGCCCAGACCGGGAAGCGGACGACGGTGGTCAGCCCCGCGACGGCGAGGATGAGCAGCTGGACGGCGATGAGCCGGGCGACGGGCGAACGGCGCACGTGGCGGAGCGTCGCAGGCGACCCGGCGGGCGTCAGCCCTGCGAGGACTCCACCGGCGGCGCCCCCTCGGGCTGCCACCCCGGCCCGTGGTACATCAGCCCGAACCGGGCGCGCCACCCGGGCGCCCGCCGGATGTCGTGCCACAGCGCGATGTATTCGTGGAACGCGACCTGCACCGGGTTGTGCGTCTCGATGTTCTTCGTCAGCCCGTACCGGACCCGCTCGCCCTCAGGCTCGTACGTGCCGAACAGGCGGTCCCAGATGATGAGGATGCCGCCGTAGTTCTTGTCCAGGTACTGCTCGTTGGAGCCGTGGTGCACGCGGTGATGGCTCGGGGTGTTCAGGACCGCCTCGGCCCAGCGGGGCAGGCGCCGGACGCGCTCGGTGTGGATCCAGAACTGGTAGATCAGGCTCCAGCTCTGGGCGAGCAGGATCATCCACGGCGGGAACCCCATGAGCGCCAGCGGCAGCCAGAAGGGGAAGTACGTCATCGGCACCCAGGTCTGCCGCAGCGCCGTCGACAGGTTGTAGTGCTGCGAGCTGTGGTGCACGACGTGGCTGGCCCAGAACACGCGGCTCTCGTGCGACACGCGATGGAACCAGTAGTACGCGAGGTCGTCGGCGAAGAACAGCAGCACCCACGCCCACCAGTCCGACGGGCTGATCCGCAGCGGCGTGAGCTCGTACAGCGCGGTGTAGACCAGGACGACGACGAGCTTCCAGCCGACGTTGATGATCACGTTGCCGACGCCCATCGTGATGCTCGTGCGGGTGTCGACGACGTCGTAGCCCACGAGTTCGACGTGCTCGTCCTCGACGTGGCGGAAGCTCAGCCACTCGAGTGCCAGCAGCAGGACGAAGAACGGGAACGCGTAGTAGAGGACCTCGGCCATCAGGCCTCCTCAAACTGGACGCGCAGCGATTCGGCGGTGGCGATCGTGCGGTCGAGCATCGTCCGTGCGGCGGCCGCCGCGCGCTGCTCGTCACCGTCGGCGATGGCGTCGGCGATCGCGCGGGCGGCGTCGACGTCGGTGACCTCCGAGGCGTAGACCTCACCGCTGACGCCCGCGCCGTGGCGGGCGGCCACGAGGCTGTTGAACGCCAGGCGGTAGGCGAGGTTGCCGCTGCCCATGACGATGCGCATCCACAGGACCTCGTAGAGGCGCAGCTGCTCCTCGTAGTCCTCTGCGGCGGCCATGTCGTCGACGACGGCGGGCAGCCCGGCGCGCAGCTCACCGTCCCCTTCGCGGGCGCAGAGCCGGGCCGCGTCGGTCCCGATGCTCGCGCGCATCTCCGCGACGCTGCGCAGCGTGCGGAAGCGCGCCGCGCCCTCGAGCAGCGGGGCGACGTCGCCGAGGAGGTCGAGCCCGCCGTAGGTCTGCCAGTCCAGGACGCGGGTCGCGCCGCCCTGGTTGACGACGACCAGGCCGGCCTGCTGGAGGCGCTTTATGGCCTCGCGGACGGCGTGGCGGTTGACCCCGAGCCGCTCGCTGAGCGCGCGCTCCGAGGGAACCGCCTCGCCGGGCTGAAGTTCGCCGCTGAGGATGTCGCGGCGCAGGCGGTCGTGAACCTCGTCGGAACGCAGCGGGCGGCGGGCGATGGGGGCAGCGTCGGACATGGGCGAACTCCATCCCGCAACTGGTCCAACCAGTTACGGGTGCGTTCAAGGTACCACGATCCGTAGTCCTCCGGGAGGGGTTTGAGGGTCGGCCCCGTTGGCGCACCTCCACGCCGGGCGCACACTCCCTCCATGGAGCAGCATGCGCACCAACCCCGGGTGGTCATCGCAGGAGGAGGCGTCGGAGCGGTGGAGGCGGCGCTCGCGGTTCGGGCGCTGGCCGGCCCCATCCCGACGATCGACCTCATCAGCCCACGGGACACGTTCGTCTACCGGCCGATGGCCGTCACCGAGCCCTTCGGCGGGACCCCCTACGCCGAACTGGACCTCGAGGACCTGCACCGCAGCCACGGTGTGCGCCGGATCGACGGCACGGTCGCCTCGGTCCGGGCTGAGGAGCGCCTCGTGGTCCTGGGCGATGGTGAGGAGATCAGCTTCGACGCGCTCGTCGTCGCGGTCGGCGCGACCCCGCGCCCGTGGCTCGACGGGGCGGTGACGTTCGCGGGCAAACCGGATGTCGAGGCCGTCCGCACGGTGCTCGATCGCGTCCGCGCAGGCGACGTCGAGGAGCTCCTCTTCGCCTCCCCGCCGGGAGCGAGCTGGACGCTGCCGCTCTACGAGCTCGCGCTGCTGACCGCCGCGTGGATCGCCGATGAGGGCCTGTCAGACATCCGCCTGTCGCTCGCCACCGCAGCCGAACAGCCGCTCGGCGAGTTCGGGCCCAGCGCCTCGCGCACCGTGCGCGACATGCTCGGTGACCGCGGCGTGCGGTTCCTCGACACCCAGGTCACCGGCTACGACCACGCGATGGTCACCCTGGCCGACGGTCGCTCCGTGCGCGCCGACGCCGTCGTCACGATGGCTGAGCTGACCGGGAATCCGCTTGCCGGGCTCCCGGCCGACGACGACGGCTTCATCCCCGTCGACGACCTCATGGCCGTCGACGGCACCGACGGCATCTGGGCCGTCGGGGACGCGACGACGTTCCCCATCAAGCAGGGCGGACTCGCCGCGCAGGAAGCCGACACCGCAGCCTCGGTCATCGCGGGTCGCTTCGGCGCGCCCGTTGAGCCGCTGCCCTTCCAGCCGGTGCTGCGCGGGATGTTGCTCACCGGCGTGACCTCCGCCTACCTGCGCGGGGACGGCGTCGCCAGCGAGACGGCGTTCTCACCCCTGTGGTGGCCGCCGACGAAGCTCGCGGGCCGCTACCTCGCCCCGTACCTCGCCGACCGCCACGAGCTGGACCCCTCCGCGCGCGAGCTCGAGGACCGCCACCCCGTACGGCACGCCGGCAAGGAGCGCGAGGAGATGCGCCGCCTCGCCGTGGAGTTCGCCGAGGCCGACGCGCTGTGGGGCGACTACGAGAGCGCGCTGCGCTGGCTGCACACCCTCGAGTGGATCGACGGCGTGCTGCCCGAACAGCAGGCCGAGCTCAGGATCCGATGGGAGCAGGAGCTGGCGACCCGTTGAGCGACGCCGTCTCCGGGCGCGCGCAGACCGCGCCCTCGCTGTAGCCCTCCGAGCCGATCCCCAGCGCCCAGTTGAACCGTGCGCGGTACTGCTCGACGGCGATCGCGCCGCACAGCTCGACGACCTGCTCGTCGGTGAAGTGCTCGCGCAGGTCCTCGATGAGTTGCTCGGAGACGTCGACGGGCGTGCGGGTCATGCCGACGGCGAGATCCAGGACCAGCCGCTCGACCTCGTCGAACGCCGGGCTCTCGCGGTACCGGGGCAGGTCGAGCAGCTGCTGCTCGGTGACGCCGTGCTCGCGGCCGAACCACGAGCCGATGTCGATGCAGTATTCGCACCCGGTCATCGCCGCGGCCTTGATGGACGCGAGCTCCTTGAGCCGGAACTCGACCTTCGAGGCCTTGTCGAGCCCCATCTCCATGCCGAGGTAGCTGCGGTAGATCTGCGGGTGGCGCGCGGCGACGCGCATGGGCTCGGGCACCTTGCCGGCGAACCGGCGGCGGGCCATCGCGAAGGTCAGCCGCGTGAGCGGGCGGCGTGTGGTGGCGGGGACGGGCTCGATGCGGGCCATGGGACGCTCCGGGTGGTTCGGGTCTGGGACAGCAGCCAGGCCGCGAGTGCGACCTGGGCGAGGAAGCCGCCGAGCGACAGGACGTTGTCGACCGTGGCGTAGCTGCCGGTGGTGGTCAGGTGGTAGGCGAAGTGGGGAAGGCTGGCGGCGAGGAACGCGAGCAGCGCGAGCTGCACGATGCGGCGCTCGAGCAGGATCGCCGCGCCGATGAGGACGACCGCCATGCCGAGCTGGGCGGCGCCGACGTCGCGGGCGAGGTGCTCGTCGTAGACGCCGACGGGCGGCAGCCAGGAGCGGCCGAGGCCGGGGAAGTCGTCGTAGAAGCCGCGCGGGGCGAGCAGCATCCACAGGGCCTGGATCGCGGGGACGGCCGCGAGGGCGAGGAGCCCGGCGCGGAACCGGCCGGGGTGGGGAAGCTGCTGCTCGCTCATGTCTGGAACCGTAGACCGCCAGTGGTCTGCCGGTAAGGTCCAGTTCGTGGCTTCGGTTCAGGACCAGTTCGCACCGGACCTGCTGGTTTGGATCGATCGTGACGCCCCAGAGCCGCTGCGCGCGCAGCTCGAACAGGCGCTGCGCGACGCGATTCGCGAAGGGCGCCTGCACGCCGGGACCAAGCTCCCGTCGACCCGCGCGCTGGCGGGCGAGCTGCGCCTCTCGCGGGGCGTCGTCGTCGAGGCCTACGCGCAGCTCGTGGCCGAGGGGTACCTCGTCGCGCGCCAGGGAGCGCCCACCCGGGTGGCAGCGGTCACGGCGGCCGGGGCCGCGGACGTCGCACCGCCGACGCGACTCGGGGCCACCGACCCCGACGCCGCGGCAGCGGTGGCGCACGCCCGGCGCAGCTGGATCGGCAGTGCCACACCGACGTACGACCTGCGCCCGTGGGCACCCGACCTCGGCGCCTTCCCGCGAACGGCCTGGGCCTCGTCGGTGCGGACCGTGCTGCGCGAGGCGCCCGACGCGACGCTGGGCAACCACGTCGAGCCGCGCGGGGCGGTTGAGCTGCGCGCCGTCCTTGCCGCCTACGCGGGCCGCAGCCGTGGGGTGGCCACGGACGCCGACCGCATGGTCATCACCGGCGGCATCACGGGCGCGGTGTCCGCGATCGGCGGGGCGCTGCGCTCGCGCGGTGTGCGGCGGATCGCGATCGAGGACCCCGGCTTCACCGTCCACCGGTTGCTCCTGGCGCGCGCGGGGCTCGAGGTGCTCTCGATGCCCGTCGACGAGGACGGGATCGACGTCGACGCGCTCGCGGTGTCCGACGCGCAGGCCGTGCTCGTCGCCCCCGCGCACCAGTACCCGCTGGGCGCCGTCCTGGCTCCGGAGCGCCGGACGGCGCTGCTGGCATGGGCACGCGAGCGTGACGCGCTCGTCATCGAGGACGACTACGACGGTGAGTACCGCTACGACCGCGAGCCGATCGGCGCGCTGCAGGGCCTCGACCCCGAACGCGTCGTCTATCTCGGGTCCGTGAGCAAGACGCTGGCGCCCGCGCTGCGGATGGGCTGGGCGGCACTCCCGGCCGACCTCGTGCTCGACGTGGGCCTCCGGGTGACCGCGGCCGGCGGAACGCCGATGCTCGACCAGCTCACGCTCGCGGACTTCGTCGACCGCGGGGAGCTCGACCGGCACCTGCGCCGGATGCGCCCGGTGTACCGCGGGCGGCGCGAGGCGCTGCTGGCCGCCATCGCCGAGGAGCTGCCGGACGCGCGGGTGGTGGGGATCGCCGCGGGGCTGAGCTTCACCCTGCTGGTCGACGGGCTCGACGAGGCGGCTGCCTGCGTGGAGGCGGGGCGCCGCGGGATCGCGGTGTGGGGCCTGGGCTCGTTCCGGGGCGAGCCGGCCGAGGACAACCCGACGGGCCTGATCGTGGGCTACGGCGCGCTGCCGGAGGCGGCGGCGCGCCGGGCGATCGCCGAACTGGCGGCCGCGATGTCGGACGTGTGACGGATCCGCGCAGAACGACTGCGCGGACGTGACTCACCCCCGGCGTGGAGCTAGAGCACCGGGTCGCTGCGCCCGCGGCGCCGGTTGGCCTGGAGGAAGAGGCCCAGCACCAGGCCGATGACGCCGACGACCATCAGGATCACGCCGACCATGCCGAGGTCGATCGCGTCCACGGTGTCGCTCACGGCGTAGCGCAGGATGGCGCCGACCGCGATGAGGAAGAGTGCTCCGCCGATAGTCATGGCTGAGGCGTACCCGCGGCGGGCACGCCCCATGCGCGGATCTCAGCCCATGGACCGAGAGATGATCATGCGCTGCACCTCGCTGGTGCCCTCGTAGATCTGGGTGATCTTCGCGTCGCGCATCATCCGCTCGACCGGGTACTCGGTCACGTAGCCGTAGCCGCCGAGGACCTGGATCGCCTCGACCGTCACGGCCATCGCGGTGTCCGACGCGATGAGCTTCGCCATCGAGCCGTGCACCTGGTAGTCGGCGTCGCCGCGGTCGGCCTTCGCGCACGCCTCGTACGTGATCGCGCGGGCGGCGGCGGTGCGCGCCTGCATGTCGGCGAGCTTGAACGCGATGCCCTGGTGGCGGTTGATCGGCTTGCCGAACTGGATGCGCTCGCCGGCGTACTTCGCGGCGTAGTCGGTCGCGCCCTGGGCGATGCCGACGGCCTGCGCGGCGGCGCCGAGGCGCGTGTACGAGAGGGTCTTCAGCGCGACGGCCATGCCGCGGCCCTCCTCGCCGACGAGGTTGGCGTGCGGCACGCGGACGTCCTCGTAGACCGGCGAGCCGGTGGGCGAGCCCTTGATGCCGAGCTTCTTCTCCAGCTTGCCGATGGAGAAGCCGGGGCGGTCCTTCTCGACGATGAACGCGGAGACCTTGCCGGCCTCGCGATCGGTCACCGCGAACGTCAGGTAGAAGTCGGCGACACCGGAGTTCGTGATCCAGTTCTTCGCGCCGTTGATGACCCACTCGTCGCCGTCGCGGACCGCGTGCGTGCGCATGCTGCCCGGGTCAGAGCCGGCCTCGGGCTCGGAGAGCGCGAACGCGGGTGTGATCTCACCCGACGCCAGACGCGGCAGCCACTGCTGCTTCTGCTCCTCGCTGCCGAAGAGCTTGATCGGCATCGAGCCGAGCTCCTGCACCATGAGGATGAGCGACGTCGAGGCGCACGCCTTGGCGATCTCCTCGACACCGATGTTCAGCATGAGGACGCCGGTGCCGGTGCCGCCATGCTCCTCCTCGAACGGCAGGCCGAGGATGCCGTTCTCAGCGAGGATCTCGCGCAGATCGTGCGGGTACTCCGCCGTCGCGTCGATGTCGTGGGCGCGCGGCGCGATCTTCTCCGTCGCGATCTGGCGGATCATGTCGCGCAGCTCGAGGAACTCCTGCGGCAGCGCGTAGAGGTCGGTGTGTGTGCTCGTGGCCATATCTGCCCTGAATTGTAGTTGGAAGGTCGCGTATTCGTGGACGCGGGTGTGCCCGGACCACTCCCGGTCGGCCCGGTTTGCGCCCCACCCCTGCTGCCGAGCACGCCGATGACCGATACTGCAGGTGATGGTCCGTTCTCGCCGCCTGCTCGCGGGCGCGCTCACCGCGCTCGCACTTCTCGGCCTCGTCGTCCTCGCCACCACCGCGTTCGGCGGGGAGACCGAGTCCCGCGCCCTGCGCTCCGTCGCGTCGCCGCTCCCCTTGCCGCCGGAGACGACGCGGATGGCGACCGAGGCGCGCGCCGAACTCGACCGCGAGGTCCAGCGCGAAGCCGACCGGCAGGCCGATGCGGACGCGCAGCGCGCGGCCATGGCGTCGCGCGAGGCCGAGGCCGACGATGAGGCCGAGGACGCGCAGACGATGACCGTCCCGGCCGCGCCATCCGACGCGCTGGACCCCACCGACGCGGACACCGACCAGACGATCGTGCGCGCCGAGGTCCTCGAGAACGGCATTGCGCTGCCGCCGCTGGAGGCGCCGCCCGAGGTCCGTCAGATCATCGAGGCCGGCAACGGCATCGCGCGCACGCCGTACCTCTGGGGCGGCGGCCACGGCAAGTGGCAGGACAAGGGCTACGACTGCTCGGGCTCGGTGTCGTTCGCGCTGGCATCCGCAGGGCTGCTCGACCGCTCCCTGACGTCCGGGCAGCTCGAGGGCTGGGGCAAGCCGGGTAAGGGCAAGTGGGTGACGGTCTGGACGAACGACGGCCACGTCTTCCTCGAAGTCGCCGGTGTGCGGTTCGACACCACGGGCCGGAAGAAGACCGGGTCGCGGTGGCAGAACGAGATGCGCTCGCGCGCCGGCTTCGTCGCCCGGCACCCGCCGGGGCTCTAGGCCGCGGCCTCAGCCCTGCGCTGCGCCGGCGAACTGCGCGCGGAGCACGGCGATCTCGGTGACCGCTGCGCCCACCCAGGCCGCGTGCATGACGGCGATCTCGGTGTCGAGATCGTGCATGTACGCCGGGTCGTGGCGCAGTTCGCACCCCATCGCCAGCGCCCGCTCGATACGCAGGAGTTCGAGGCGCTCATAGATGTCGTTGGGGGTCTGCGTGATCATGTCCATCCAACTTGGTCGTGTACCCAGACTTACGCCTGCTTGACCCTGTCTGGTTCATGGACACGCGACGAGGCCGGATGGAGCGGTGCGGGTGTGGCAAGCTGTCGGGCGCCTTCGGGTTCCCTAAGTTCCTCCACGAGGTCGTACATGCCCCGGATCCTCCTGCTCCTCTTCGCCGTGCCCCTGCTCGCCTTCGGCCTCGCCGCGTGCGGCGACGACGGCCCGTCCGAGGACGCGCTCGTCGTGTACTCCGGGCGCAATGAGGACCTCGTCGGTCCGCTCGTCGAGCGCTTCGAGCAGGAGACGGGCATCGAGACCGAGGTCAAGTACGCCGGCTCGTCGGAGCTCGCCGCGACGCTCGTGGAGGAGGGCGACGCCTCGCCCGCCGACGCGTTCTTCAGCCAGGACGCCGGGGCGCTCGGCGCGCTGCAGAGCGAGGACCTGCTGGCCGCCATGCCGGCCGCGACGCTCGACAAGGTCCCCGAGGCGTTCCGCTCGGCGCAGGGCGACTGGGTCGGGACGTCCGCCCGCGCCCGGGTCATCGCCTACGACAAGCGTGAACTGCAGGAGGACGACCTGCCGGCGTCCGTCCTCGACCTCACCGACGAGGAGTGGAAGGGCCGCGTCGCGTGGGCGCCGACGAACGCGTCGTTCCAGTCGTTCGTCACCGCGATGCGCGCGTCGCTGGGGCCCGAGCGCACGACCGAGTGGCTCGAGGGCATGCTCGCCAACGACGTCCAGGTCTACGAGAACAACATCGCGATCCGCGACGCGATCGCCAACGGCGAGATCGACACCGGGCTGATCAACCACTACTACGTGGCCGAGGCGATCGCCGAGGAGGGTGACGACTACCCGGTCGGCATCTACGAGCCGGGCGACGGCGACATCGGCGCGCTCGTGAACGTCGCGGGCGTCGGCATCCTGGCCAGCGCGAATCAGGCGGAGAAGGCGCAGCAGTTCGCCGACTTCCTGCTGACCGACGAGAGCCAGCGCTACTTCGCCGACGAGCTGAAGGAGTACCCGGTCGTGCCGGGCGTCGAGGCCGACGCGTCGCTGCAGCCGCTCGACGAGATCGAGCAGCCGGACATCGACCTCAACCAGCTCGAGGACCTCCAGGGGACCGTCGAGCTGCTCCAGCAGACCGGGGTCCTGTAGGGCCATGGTCCGCCGCGGCGCACCCCCCGCGCTGCTCGCCGCGGCGGGGCTCGTCGCGGCCGGTGCGGTGCTGCCGGTCGCCTACCTCGCGTGGGTGGTCCTCGGCGATCTGCCGCAGTGGTGGGACACCGTCTGGTCGGCCCGGGCGTTCGAGCTGCTGCTGCGCAGCGTGGGGCTGGCGGTCGCCGTCACCGCGGCGACCGTGGCGATCTCCCTGCCGATCAGCTGGCTGACGGTGCGCACGGACCTTCCGGGCCGCGGCGTCTGGTCGGTGCTGTGCGCGCTGCCGCTGGTGATCCCGAGCTACATCGGGGCGTACCTGCTCGTCAGCGCGCTGGGCCCGCGGGGCGAGCTGCAGGGCGTGCTCGAGGGGCCGCTGGGTATCGACCGGCTGCCGTCGCTCTACGGCTTCTGGGGCGCGTGGCTGGCGCTCACGCTGTTCTGCTTCCCGTACGTGCTGCTGCCGCTGCAGGCCGTGCTGCGGCGGATGGACCCGTCGCTGGAGGAGGCGGCGCGCGGGATGGGGCGGTCGGGCTGGGCGGCGTACCGCAGCGTGGTGCTGCCGCAGCTGCTGCCCGCCGTCGGCGCGGGCGCGCTGCTCGTCTCCCTGTACGTGCTGAGCGACTTCGGCGCGGTGTCGATCATGCGCTTCGACTCGTTCACGCGGGTCATCTACGTGCAGTACCAGTCGTCGTTCGACCGGGTGGGCGCGGCGTCGCTGGCGACGCTGCTCGTGCTCGTCACGCTGGTCATCTTGTGGCTGGAGGGCAGGTCGCGCCGCGGCGGAGCCCTGCACCGCAGCGCACCCGGGTCGGCTCGACCGCCCCGGCCGGTGGCGCTGGGCGTCTGGCGCTGGCCCGCGCTGGGCTTCTGCGCGCTCGTCGTCGGCCTGGCGCTGGCGCTGCCCATCGGCATGCTCGCCCTCTGGACGACGCGGTCGATCTCCGGCGACGTCGCATGGGCGTCGGTGCTGGGGGCCGCCGGGAACTCGCTGCTGGCCGCTGGGCTCGCGGCAGGCGTTGCGGTCGTCTGCGCCGTCCCGGTCGCGCTGCTCGCCGCCCGGCACCGCGGACGCGCACCGCGGACGATCGAGTGGGGCGCCTACCTCGGCCACGCGCTGCCGGGCATCGTCGTCGCGCTGGCGCTCGTGTTCTTCGCGACACGGGCGGTCCCGGCGCTCTACCAGACGCTCCTCATGCTCGTGGTGGCGCTCGTGATCCTGTTCCTGCCGCAGGCCATCGGCGCGATCCGCACCGCCGCCCTGCAGATCGACCCCCGCCTCGAGGAGGCCGCGCGATCCCTCGGACGGTCACCGACGCGTGCCTTCGCGTCCGTGACCGCCCCCTTGCTGCGCGGCGGCGCCGCGGCCGGAGGCGCGCTCGTCTTCCTGACAGCCGTCAAGGAGCTCCCCGCGACCCTGATCCTCTCGCCGATAGGCTTCGACACGCTCGCGATCGAGGTCTGGCGCACGACGAGCGTCGGCTTCTACGAGCGGGGTGCGGTGCCGTCGCTGCTGCTGCTCGCCGTGTCGGCGGTGCCCATGGCGATCCTGGTCCTGCGCGAGCGGTCCTTCACATGAGCGCCATCTCCATCACCGGGCTGCACAAGGCGTTCGGCGCCGCGCGCGCCGTCGACGGCGTGGACCTCTCGGTCGCCGAAGGGGAGATCTGCGCGTTGCTCGGCCCGTCGGGCTGTGGCAAGACGACGATGCTGCGCCTGCTCGCCGGCTTCGAGGCTCCGGATGCGGGCACGATCGCGGTCGGCGACCGGGTTGTTGCCGGGGACGGCGTGGTGGTGCCGCCCGAGAAGCGCGGCATCGGGATGGTGTTCCAGGACTACGCGCTGTTCCCGCACCTGTCGGTCGCCGAGAACGTGGGTTTTGGACTGGAGCGCGGTGGGCGGTCTGCGCGCGTCGACGAACTGCTCGACCTCGTAGGACTCGCCGGGCTCGGCGACCGTCATCCGCACGCGCTGTCGGGCGGCCAGCAGCAGCGTGTGGCGCTGGCACGCGCCATCGCGTCGACGCCGTCGCTGGTGCTGCTCGACGAGCCGTTCAGCGGCCTGGACGCGGCGTTGCGCGCATCGGTGCGCGGCGAGGTGCGGACGATTCTTCAGCGGGCCGGTGTGACGGCGCTGTTCGTCACCCACGACCAGGAAGAGGCGCTGTCGCTGGCCGACACCGTCGCTGTGATGCATGCGGGCAGGGTGGAGCAGGTCGGCACGCCGGAAGAGGTCTACGGCCGCCCGGCGACACGCTGGGTCGCGACGTTCCTGGGCGAGGCCGACGTCCTTCCCGGCGACGTCGTGGATGGCCACGTCGACTTCGAGCTGGGCCGCCTGCCGATCGACCCGGGTTTTCGCGGCGCCGCCGACGTCCTGGTGCGGCCCGAGGCGGTCGCACTGTCGCTGGGCTCGGGCGGGTCGGGCCGGCGCGTGGAAGGGCGCGTTGTCCAGCGCGAGTACTTCGGCCACGACCAGCTCGTCCACGTCGAACTGCCGTCGGGCCGCCGCATCCGCTCACGGTCCCTGTCGCACCCGGTCTGGCACGAGGGCGACCGCGTGCACGTCACGATCGACGGCCCGGTCAACGTCTTCGCCGGAGAAGGATCTCCGTGATTGCGGGTTCTTCGTGGACGGCTGGTTGACAGTCGTCCGACCGACCTGATCTGGTCAGCGGTGCTCCGACGGGAGTGCGCATTCGAGGTCCACGGTCGTCATGCCGCAACCAACCCACATCTACGCGAGCGCCCTATCGCGCCGCGACCTTCGCCGGCGGGGAAGCCGTACCCCCCACCCCCACAGCCGCCGGCGTTCCCCCCTGATGTGGCGCCTGTGTGGCGTGACGGCCGTGACCGCGCTGATGCTTGAGGCGCTGCGCGGTCTAGGCGGCTGACGCTTCGACCTTCGGCCGCGTGGTCTCCTTGACCCGCTCGGCCTTCGGCACCGCCCGTCCGGCGGCGCACACCGCCCACATCATCGTCATCCACGCGACCGTCGCGATGACGATGTGGATCCACACGACGCCCGCGGGCAGGCCGTTGAAGTACTGGATCGCGCCCACGACGCCCTGAATGCCGATGAGGATGGCCGTGGCCGCGATCGCGTTGAGCAGCTGCTTGTCCGCGCCGCGGCGGCGCAGGAGCAGCCACAGGATCACGCATGAGACGCCCAGCGCGGTGCCCAGGCGGCCGTGTGTGTGGATGGCCCACTCGACGGTGTCGCTCCCACGCCAGTCGAGGCGGTGGACGACCTCGCCCGTGCGAGCGCTGCCGGGGTGGGGACCAGCCGCCGTGGCGACGGTGCCCATGAAGAAGAGGAGGCTCGAGATCGGGAACAACGCCCGCGTGCCCCAGACGGCGAGCATGTCCGGGTTGCGCGGCCGGCTGCCGGGCTCGTGCCACGCGCACCACACGAGCATCACGGCGGCGACGAGGATCACCATCGACAGCAGGAAGTGCCCCATGACGAACCCGGGCTGCAGGTGGTACTTCACCGTCCACATCCCGAGGACCGCCTGCATGACGACGCCGATCGGCAGGAGCGTGCCGAGGATCGCGAGGTCCTTGCGATAGGGGCGACGACGGAAGGCCAAGAGGCCGGCGGCGATGGCGAGCAGCCCCACGAGCCCGCTGATCAGACGATTGCCGTACTCGATCCACGAGTGCACGGTCATCGGCGCGATGACGCTGCCGTCGCAGGTCGGCCAGTTCGTGCAGCCCAGGCCGGAGCCGGTCAGGCGGACGCCGGCGCCGGTGAAGACGATGAGGGCGAGGCTGACCGTGGCGGACGTGGCGACCCAGGCGTAGGTGCGTGGGGTGATCTCGGGGAGGCGCATGCCGGGGAAGACAGGGTAGAGCGCGGGGCGCGCCGGCGTCCGGCACACGGCGCAGGAGCCTCAGGGGGACCTCGTGTCAGGCACCTCGTGGAGTTGGGCCACGACGTGGTCGGGGACCAGGGCCGGCTGTACTCAGGCGTTCCCGGCGCGAAGCGTCATCGCTTCCGCAACACGAGGTTGACGAATCGCCCAGGCGCGGCTTCGGTTGCGGCGAGCACCTCGTCGTCGGTCGCCGCCGTGGCGGAGCCATCGTCTCCGAGCAGCGCCGCGTCGAGCCCCAGATCGCGGTAGCCCGCGAGCACGCCGCGCGCGTCGATGCCGCGGTCGTCCATCCCGTCGAGCCAGAACTCCACGAGCACCTGCGGATCGGGACTGCGATGCAGGACGTCGCGAAGCCCGGCCAGCGCCTCGTGATCGACGCCCTGGGTGTCGACCTTGATCACGTCGAGCGTCGCGTGCGCGCCGAACAGCTCGTCGAGCGCCGCCGCCGGGACGAGGTGCGCCGCCCCGCTGGCGTCGGGGCGGACCTGGTGATCGCCCCGATTCTCCTCATTGAGCACGAGCGGCAGGAGGTCACGCTCGGACCACGCCGCGATCGGGAGCACAGCCACGTCGTCCAGCCCATGACGCCAGAGATTGGCGCGCAGGACCGCGAGGTTGCGTGCCTCCGGCTCGACAGCCACGACCGCACCGGTCTTTCCCGCGAGTTGCGCCATCAGCACGGTGAAGTAGCCGACGTTCGCGCCGACGTCGAGCACTGCGCTGCCCGGCCGGACGACCCGGCGCAGCCACGCCGCCTCCTCGGCCTCCCAGTCTCCCTGAGCGCGGATGAGCGGCGTCATGACCTCGTCGCCGGCGTGCAGGAGGACCGGCCCGATGTCAGTGCCGACCTCGACGACGGTGTCCTGGAGCAGCGGCCGCGCCGCCAGGGCCCCGATGCGCGCTTCCCGTGCGATCTCAGCTACCGCGTCGGCAAGCAGGCTGGCGCGGCGCTCGGCCGGGACGGACAGCGGCCGCCCGGCGCGCAGGGCCACCCGACGCGCCGCAAGCCCGGCCGCTCCGAAGCGCGAAGGCGTGTCGCTGGCGGCAGCGCCCGTCAGCGCGGCGTGGAGACGAGAAGTGCGCAGCATCCGCGCGATCGTAGTCGGGCCGTCCGCGTCACGCCTCGCGCCTGATCTACGCTCTCGGCGATGAACGCCCGGAGACGCACGCCACGACTGCGCCACCGCACGAGGTCCGGCGCCGTCGGCCCGTTGCGGCGTGTGTCGCTCCGCCTCCGGCGCCTGGCCGACCTCTCCGCCGTTCGCTCCGCGCCTCGCGCAGCGCTCGCCCAGACCATGAACGCCGACGAGGCGAGGCGGGTTGCACTCACCGTCGCCGCGCGGGACACCGACCGAATCCCGAAGGTGCCTGGGGCGGGCCGCGTGATCGAGCAGGGCGGCGTGGCCACCCAGATCATGCACAACGGCGTCCGGGTCGAGGAGGGGTGCTACTACGGCGCATGGATGACCGAGATCATCCACCGCCTGCGTGGTCATCACGAGCCACAGGAGGAGTGGGCGTTTCACTGCGTGGTCGAGCGCCTGCGGCGGGATACCGAGTCTCCTGTGATGGTCGAGTTCGGGAGCTTCTGGGCGTACTACTCGCTCTGGGTCGCGCACGAGTTGCCCGGCAGCCGCTGCGTGCTTGTCGAGCCCGACGAAGCGCACCTGCAGGTCGGCATCCGAAACTTCGAGCTCAACGGACTCAGGCCGGACGCGACGCGACACGCCGCGGTGGGCGCGCATCACGGAGAGACGATCGCCCTGCGGTACGAGAGCGATGGCGAGACGCGCACCGTTCCCGTGGTGTCGCTCGATGGCCTGCGCGAGGAGCTGCAGCTCGCACGCGTCGACCTCGTGCTGTGCGACACCCAGGGCGCCGAGCTCGACGCGATCGCCGGCTGTGCCGGCGCGATCCGCGACCGCGCACTGCGGTTCATGGTGGTCTCGACGCACCACCACACGATCACCGGCGACCCGCTCACGCACCAGCGTTGCGTCGAGCGGCTGACCAGCCTCGGGGCGCACATTCTCGTCGAGCACACCGTGCACGAGTCCGCGAGCGGGGACGGGCTCATCGTCGCGTCGTTCGACGAACGCGACGCGGGCGTCACCATCGACGTGTCGCGCACGCGCGCTTCGGACACGCTCTTCGGTCCCCTCGAGCCCGAGCTCGCTGCGGCCTTCGACGCGCTGCGAGAGCTTCGCGGCGCGCCGGCCCCTCCCTCCTAGTCCTGCGGCTCAGCGGCGCGCGGCCAGCTGCTGCTCGAGCGAGGCGATGTACTCCTTGGCGTTGCGCAGCTCGATGGCCACCGGGTCCGGTTGCGGAACCTCGGCCCGCGGGGCGGCCTGCACCGCGCCGGTGAACGCCCCGTCCTCGAGCCCGAACTTGTCCGCGCCGGCACGAAGCAGCGGGGGAGGCCGGCGTGCGGGGGGCGCCAGGTCCGGCGGCAGCTCGACCTCCGCCATGCCCGAACCGACCCGCGCGAGTCCGACCCACGTGTGGTATCCCTTCACCTCCGGGGGAACCGCGTGGACGATCTTCAGCTCGCGAGAGGCGGCCGCCGCTCGGAGCCAGTCCCGGTCGAACATGACGGCGTTCGTGGGATCGAACGGGTTGCAGTACAGCGCGTTCTGGTTCTCCTGAAGGAAGGGTGAGATCTCCTTGTCGAACAGGAAGAACGTGCCGAGGAACATGCCGTCGGGCGTGAGCACGCGGGCGATCTCGTCGAGATAGTGCTCGGCCTGCCCCTCGACCAGGTGCGTGAAGACGGATGTGGCCTCGATCAGGGACACCGATCCATCCTCGACCGGGAACGGCGCGATCCACGGCAGGGTGCGATCCGGGTTGAGGCCGGGGTTATAGACGTTGTGATGCTCGAAGCGGAACCCGTCGATGCGCGGCTGCAGCTCGCGCTGGCACCACGTGATCATCCCCGGATGCAGATCGATCCCGACGTAGCGTTCGGGGCGCGGCTCCTGCAGCGCGAGGCGACGCGCGCTGCGGCCGCAGCCACAGCCGAAGTCGAGGTACGACCTGTACAGCTCGACTGGCACCCCCAGGCCCGCGAAGACCGGGGTGCGCTCGGGATTCTCGTAGCCGGCGGGATCGGTCAGCCCGACGAGCTCGCGCAACTCCAGCGGCGGGATGGGCAACTCGGAAACCATGGCACCGATCCTATGGTGCTCGGTGCCGATGTCGCCGCCCGCTGCGCCCGTCACTGACGCCAGCCCTCGCGGCTGAGCATCTGCGGGCGCAGCCGCCCGCGCACCGCACCGGCGGCGTACACCACCAGGGTGATCCAAGACGCGGCGACGTGCCAGGCCCACGCGGCCGCGTCAGGAGCGCGGCGCTGACCGCGCACCGCCTGGGCGAACAACGGGACGACGAGCACCGTGGCCAGTACGAAGCTCGCGATGCCGCGCAGGCGGCTGCGGTTCGTCCACGGGTACGACCGGTCGCCGTGCTGTGCGAAGTACGAGAAGTCATCGACCCTGCGACGGGTCTTGCGGCGAAAGCCGGCCACGCTGTCGCAGAACAGATGACGCACTCCGACATCAGGCCGCCCGAACACGTGATACCCGCGTTGCACGAGCGCATGGACGTAGTCGAGGTCAAACAGGTAGTCGCCGACCGGCTCAACGTCGTACGCCGAGCGCCGAATCAGAAAACCGTTCGCTCCGAGCACAGGGACGGCCGCCGGATCGATCACGACCCGCTCCCACCCATCTCGCTGCTCGGCGCGATGGGGCATCCCGGTCCACTGCCCGGTCAGCACACAGTCGCGGGCGTAGTTGCCCGTGAAGATCGTCAGCGGATCAGCCGCCCCGAGCAGCGCATGCCAGCGATTGATCACATGGTCATCCGGCCGCGCCTCGAACCGCGCGGGCTCGCAGGCGATGACCTCGGCGTCCTCGATGAACGGGCGCACCATGCGTCGCAACCAATTCTGCCCGACAAGGATGTTGTCGGAGTCGAGCAGCAGGACGAGTTCCCCCGTCGCCGCCTTCACTCCGACCGCCTTCCCTGCCTCGCCCGACTTACGCGGGTTCTCCAGGATCCGGCCGCCGAACCTTTGGACGATCTCGCGCGTGCCGTCCGTCGAGCCCGCATCGGGGACGAGCAGCTCCACCTCCCCGTCGTACTCCTGCTCCTGCAGCGCAGTCAGGCATTCGACGAGATGCCGCTCCGCGTTCAGCGTGGGCATGACGACGGTGATGCTGGGTGCCGCGTCAGACACCGAGCGCCTCGATGAACGCGTCCGTTGTCGCCTCGTACGACAGGCGGCGCGCGTCCTCCCACGCCGACCGGCGAGCCGCCTCGAACCTCGCGGGATCTTCGAGCAACCGGCACATGAGCTCGCCGAGGCCGGTCGTGTCCCCCCGCGCCACGAGGCGCGTCGGATCGTTGATCGAGTCCCGCACGCCTGGAACGTCGTACCCCACGGACGCGGTCCCGAGCGCGGCGGCCTCGGTCACGGTCAGACCCCAACCCTCACGATGCGACGTGAAGACATGGAGGTGCGCCGCGCGCATCAGCTCGTGCTTGCGCTCCTCGTCAACCCGCCCGTGGAACGTCACTCCGTGCACGCCGTCGGCGGCGATCTCCTGCTCCAAGCGCCGTCGGTACTCGGGGGTGCCGCTGCCCACGATGTCCAGCCGCGCGTCCGGGATCCGCTGCTGCAGGACGGCGAAGGCGGCGATGCCCTGCTCGACATGCTTGGCGGGCTCGAGCCGGCCGACGATGACGACCCGCACGCCGGCGGGCTTCTCGTCGAGCTCGGCCAGCGGCGTGAAGGTGTTGGCCATCGGGATGATCGCGATCTGTTCGGGCGGCAGGCCCAGGGCCGCGAGCTCATCCCGTGTGGACGCCGAGATCGTCACGGCCCGGGTCGTGCGGTACGCCCGGAGGTACCAGGGCTCCAGCAGATACCCGATCGGCGCCGCGAGCCGGAACAGCCCCCGCGTCTGCCGCCACCAGTACTCGCGAGCGGTCTGGAAGATGTACAACCGCCGCTGCTCTCTCGGAACGTAAGCGGGGGTGAGGAACGGCAGCGTGTTCACCTGATCGACGACGATGTCGAAGTCGCCGAGGCGTCCGCGCAGCCAGCGCCACGCCTGCGCATGCACGGTCCACTGCCGTCCACGGCGAACGATGCGGATGCCGTCGATCACTTCGGTCGGAGCCGCGCCCGCCCACATCGCCGAGAACCACGTGACGTCGTGACCGCGCTCCACGGCCCGCCGCAACGTCTCGTGTGTCAGTACTTCGGCCCCGCCCGCCTGGGGATGCCCAGGGGAGCGCCAGCTCAGCATCAGCATCCTCATCGGGATGCTGGCGGCTGCAAGAGGTAGATCGTGTTGGGCCCGAGGGACGGCGCCCAGCGGCAGAGCACCTGCTCGCCGGGCAGGCCCCAGACAGGCACGGAGGACACGCCGCGCACCCGGAACTGCTCCCGCTCGAGAAGATCGAGCATCGCGCGATTTGTGAAGAGGCGAATGTGCCCCTGCGTGGGATTGCCCTGGCCGAGCTTTGCGGTCCGCCGGCCGAGGACGACGTCGGACGAGTTCTCGACGAACATCGGGTTGATGCCGACGAGCAGGAGGAGCCGATTGAGCCAGTACGCCAGGTTCGGCGTGGACAGCACGATCAACGTGTCGTCGTGCGACACCGACGCGAGCTGGCGCAGCAGCCGGTCCGGGGAGAACACGTGCTCGATGACCTCGCCGCAGAAGATGACGTCGAAGCGCTGGTCACCCCACGGCTCGGCAAGCTCATCACGATCGAGGTCGAGCGAGGCGTAGCGGTCGAGGTTCGCCGCGATGTGCTCTTTGACGTCGACCCCGAAGTAGCGGTCCTCGGGCGCCAGCCCGTCGGCCAACACCGCGTGCTCGCCGCAGCCCACATCGAGTACGTCGAGCGGCCGTCCGAGCGTCGCGCGGTGGTCGCGATAGGCCGCCAGGAAACGCTCGTGACGGATCACCGGCCGCTCGTACGTCGCGACCTGCTCGTAGAAGGAAGCGTGGGCGCTCATCGGGACGGCAGCCTATGTCAGACGGTGAATCCGGCGTCGTCAAACGCCCGGTCGAGCACCGTGTTCCAGTCAAACCCTTGCGCATAGTCGAGCGCAGCGAGGCGACGACGCTGCCACTCCTCGCGCGCGTCCAGCAGCCGAGCGATCGCGTCGGCAAACGACGCGGGATCGTCGGCGACCACCTCCGCCCCTGCCCGCTGTTCCAGCTCCATCGCGTTCGGCGGGACATCGGTCAGCAGGATCGGGAGCCCCGCCCCCAGGTACGACTTCAACTTCGAGGGGTCCGCGAAGCGGGTGAAGGATTCCATGCGCGTGGAGTAGGGCGCGAGCGCCACACTCGCGTCCGCCAGGAGGCGCTCGAGTCGCTGGTGCTCGGCGATGAACCCGTGGAACGTGACCGTTTCCGCAAGTCCCGCGGAGGCGACCTGCGTGCGGAGCTCGTCCTCCAAAGGCCCACGACCGGCGATGTCCGCATGGACCTCGACGCCGCGCCCCTTGAGGATCTCGAGGGCCTGCACCATCGTGTCGACGCCCATCCGCTCCACCAGATGCCCGATGAAGACGACGCGCCGAGCCTGCCAGGCGTCCGGCCCGATCTTCGGCACCCGGTCGAGCCAGGTTCCGATGGGGGAGACCGCGGCCGGAGCGATCGCCTCGGTGAGCCCGTGCCGCTCGTTGCGCCCGTCAAGCGCGGCCTGCGCGACCTCAAGCCGTGCGTCGGCTGCTCGGCAGCAGTACGCGTCCAGTGCGTCGTAGGCACGTGTGAGCGGCGACCCGGCCCCGAACCGGTCAGGGACGAAGTCGACCGCCCAATAGACCACTCGCGCGACGCGCCCGGCCCGGCGGCCGAGCAACCCCGGCAGGCACATGAGGTTGTTGAACCCGAGCCACCCGTCGACGCGAGGAAAGGCGGGTGGGATGACCAGGTCCAGGGGGTACGTGAACGGCGTCCGCGATGGCAGCCGGAGCACCCGTCGGCGAGCGGCGCCGTTCCCGTCGTACTGCACGATGTGATGCCGGCCCGCTTCGTCGGGGCCGAGCGGGTGGTGGACGACGATGACGCGGGCACCGCGAGCGAGCAGGTAATCCCGGACACCGGACGCGGGAGGAGAGTCGGGCGCGCCGTTGGCGACCAGCGCGAAGCGGCCGCCCGCGACCACCGGGCTGCGAGAATTGGGCACGGCGGCACCCTAGCGACTGCTCTCCGAGTTGCGGCTCCCGTCACGGAGCACGGCGCCTCCTGCCGTAGTATGGCCATGTGCCCGTGGCCGCCCGCCCGCCCGGCCAGGCCGCGCCGGGACAACTCGTGAGGATCCACGCAACGTTGTTCCTCGCCACCCGTCTTCTTCCATTGTGAGCCGCAGCAGCACCATGCTCGAACGCCCGGCCGCCGAGCCCGCGCAGGAGCACCCGCGACAGGCCCGCCGGTACGGCATCGGGGCGTTTGCCCTGGGCGGGACCACCCTCATGGTGCTGTTGACCGGGCTTGCGAGCGCGACGAACTACGCGTCGAACCTCGTCTTCAGCCGGCTGCTCACCCCAGCCTCGTTCGGCGACCTGACGGCGCTGCTCGCCCTCGTGGTCGTGGTCACCGTGCCGGCGGGTGCAGCGCAAACGATCGGGGCGGAGCGCGTCGCCGCACTGGTCGCCAGCGGCGAATCGGACCGCGCGCGCGTGCTGATCCGGCATGGGCTCGCACACGTCGCCGCGGTCTCGCTCGTCTGCGCGGCCATGGTGGGCGTCGCCGCGCCACTCGTGTACGAGCTTCTCGACCTGCAGGCGCTCGGCGCCGCGCTCGCCCTCGTGCCGCTCCTGGCGGTGTCGCTGTTCATTCCCGTGGTCTGGGGGCTCCTGCAGGGCTTTGACCGGTTCGTGGCGCTCGGAACCCTGATGCTGGTGGCTGCAATCTCGCGTATCGCGTTCGGCGCCCCCTGGGCGGCGGCTGGCGGCGGGGCGGGCGGCGCGCTCGCCGGGCAAGCCGTGGGCAACGCGTTCGCGGTTGCCGTGACCCTGTGGCTCTTGCGCGACCACCTGATCGGCCGGGGAACGGGAGCCGCCAGCTCCGGACTTCGGCGACGGCCCGACGCGCGAACGATCAGCGCGAGCTGGGCGTTCATCGCCTTCGCTTTGCTCTCCAACCTCGACGTCCTGCTGGCCAAGGTGTTTCTCGACGGACCCGCAGCCGGCGAGTACGCCGCGCTGGCCACCATCGGCAAGGTGATCATCTTTCTCCCCTCCGCCGTGGCGGTCGTCATGGTTCCGAACATCGCGCGGGCGCGCCTCGCCGACGGCTCGGCCTCGGGCGTGCTGCGCGTCGGCGGGCTCCTCGTGATCGCCACCACACTGCTTGCCGCGATTCCCATCGCGCTTTTCCCCGACGCCGTGCTCACCACGATGTTCGGCGAGCAGTACTCGGGCGCCGCCGGCGGCGTGCGAGCGATGACGGTCGCCGGCTTTGGTCTTGCGCTCCTGTACCTCCTCGTGGTCTACACCGTGGCCATCCAGGACCGCCGCTGGGTTCTGGTCCTCAGCTTGGCGGTGGTCTGCCAGGTGGGTGCGATCACAGCGCTGCACGAGAACCCGACAGAGATCGCGACCGTGCAGGCCGCCGTGATCTTCCTCGCGCTCGCCGCGAACGAGCTGTTGTTCCACCCGATCCTCAGAGCCGAGCGGTGGGTCATCGGGCGTCGAGATCGCGACGGTGACGCGTGACGCCGATTCCGCGACTCTCGCTCGTCCTGCCCGTCCACCAGGGCGAGGCGTTCATCGCCGCCAGCATCCGCACCGTCCTCGATCACTTCTCGTCGCTCGACGGGCAGTTCGAGCTCCTCGTGGTGACCGACGGGTGCCGTGACGCCACAGCCGAGCGCGCACGGTCCGTTCTTGACCCGCGTGTGCACGTGATCGAATACCCGGTCAACCAGGGCAAGGGGCACGCGATTCTCGCGGGCGCCGCGCAAGCGCGAGGCCGCTTCATCGGCTGGCTTGACGCGGATATGGACATCCATCCCGACGCGATCAGCCGCGCGCTCGAGCGCTTCACCGCGTCGCCGGAACTCGATGCGGTGATCGGCAGCAAGCGGCACCGGGACAGCGTCGTGGACTATCCCGCGCCGCGCCGCTTCACCTCGTGGGGCTTTCAGATGCTGGTCCGCATGCTCCTGCGGATCAACGTGCGCGACACGCAGGTCGGCGCGAAGCTCTTCCGCCGGGAGATGCTGGACACCATCGCGCCGCTCCTGCTGGTCAAGCGCTACGCCTTCGATCTCGAGGTCCTGGCCGTCGGCGCGCAGTTCGGCTTCGACCGCATCGAAGAGGCGCCGATCAGGCTCGACTACCAGTTCTCCGGCACCGGCATCAACCGCGACGCCGTCTGGCGCATGTTCGTCGACACGCTCGCGATCGCGTACCGGATCCACATCCGCCACTGGTACGTCCGCCAGTTCGCAGCACGCGAGCGCCAGCGGATGGACGCCGCCGCCCAGCTGGGTGACCTGACTCCGTCAGACCCACCGCTCGCGCACGATCACGCGCGCGCCTGATCGGGACAGGACGCCCGCGGTCAGGCTGCCCGCCGGAGGCGGTACATCCCACACGCGTACGACTGCTCCGCGAACTCGTCGACCTCGCGGTGCCGTCGAAACTCTCCGCCATCGTCCACACCGGCGAACTCGACGAGTTCGAGCTCTCCGAACAGCGCGCGGATCTCACGCGGATCGTGGACTCGGTGCGCGTTGAAACAGACGCGAGGGCGCCCTACGGGTGTCGCGAACAGCAGCTCTCCGCCGGGGGCGACGATGCGTTGCAGCTCGGCGATCGCTCGCCGGCTGCCCAGCGGGTCGAGCGGGTCGCCGTACCGCCCGAGTCCGATGTGCTCGACGACATGCAGGCAACTGACGGACGGCAGCGACTGGTCTTCGAAGGGGAGGTCGAGAATCGAGCCGGTGATGGGCTCGAGCCCGTCGATCGGCGCGGTCAACGGCCGGATGTCGACGAAGGCCACACGCGTGATCGCCGTGAGGAAGCACACGAAGTCGACCCGGGAGCCGACGTCGACATGCCGAGACGGGCCCACTTCGGCGATCCGCTGGGCCGCCCACGTGTCCTGGAACAGGTAGTGGCTGTCGTAGGGCGTCGTCGACAGCCGGTCGGCAAGCTTCGGAAACGTGTCGCGCAGCCGGAGCTGCTCCGCGCCCGGGAGGGCCGCGTAGGCACGTCGGTCGCGCACGAAACGGGCAGCGCCAGGAACCACGGCGGCGGCCTGCAGAGCCCGGAGGCCGAGGTGGGGGATGATCGGCGGAAGGCGCCGTGCGATGGTCCGAATCGAGCTCACGGGGCGGAGACGGTATCGGCTAGGGTCGGCGCCGTGGCTCGACCCCGGGAGTATCTCCATCGCCTGACAAGTGCGCCTGCGGCCGCCCCCGCTCGCTCGCTGGCCCTGCGAGCACTCGCCATCAGGGAGTTCGACGCCGGCAGGGTCAGCGTCCCGTCAGAACGTGCCAAGCGCCGGCACCTCGTCGAACTCCTCCGCACCGGAGGGCATCGCGTCTTCATCGAGTCGGGCACGTATCTGGGCGACACCGTCGCGTACGTCCTGCCGTACGTCGACGAGATCACGTCGATTGAGATCGACCAGCAGCTCTACGACCGTGCCCGAGCGCGATTCGCCGGTGTGGAGGGCGTGACGCTCATCCTCGGCGATGGGCTGGAGGAGGTCCCAGCGGTCGTGGCGCGACTCGAACGCCCGCCGCTGGTGTGGCTCGACGGTCACGCGTCGGGCGGCGTCACGAGCCACGGCACGCATCTCGAGCCTGCGCTGGAGATCCTCCTTCGGATGCGCGATGCCGGGATGCCGCCTTCGACGACGATCGTCATCGACGACCTGCGCGTGTTCGGCCGTCTGGAGGGGTACCCCGCCCTCGAGCAGCTCCTCGCTACCGTCCTTGAGACGTTCCCTGAGGCCAGGCTCACCGCGGGCCTCGATTCTCTGGTGATCAGCACCTAGCACGCCCTGTCGCCGACACCTCGGCGTTCCCGCACCTTTTCGCCCCGGCTCGCGTTCCCTTCCCGATGCCCTCTCCGCCCCCCACCGCTTCTCTCCGCGACCGCGGCGACGAGCACACGGAGCAGCCCAACGCGCCGGCGTCTTCGGCACAGGCCCCCACGTCGGGATCGCGACGCTGGGTGCGGCTGGCACTCGCCATTCTCGCCGTGGTGCTGCTGGCAGGCGCCTTGTCGCCCGCCCTGGGCAGCGGTATGCGCGGTGACGACTCCCACGTGTCGATCGACCTCGAGGGCCACCGCGCCTACACCGGCGAGTCCCTTCCGTCGTACATCCTGGGTCAGCTCGAAGCAGGTATCGACGGCGGCCGCCCGATGCCGATTGGGGTCACGCAAGGACTGACCTTCGCCTCGGTCATGAACGAGCGACTGCCCTACAAGCTCGGCATCGTCGTACTCGCCCTCGCAGCCGTCGGGATGCTCTGGATCTTCCTCCGCCGCCTCGGGCTCGCGTCGCTGCCGACCTTCCTGGTGGTCTGCGTCGCGTTCATGCTCTCCCTGCAGTTCCGAGCGACACATGACCCGGTGCTCGGCTACGCCGGGACGCCACAGATGAGCATGCTCATCCTGTTCAGCGGGTTGTGGGCATACCTCCGGTACCTCCAGGGCGACAGCCGGAAGTGGTACGTGCTCTCGCTGCTCCTGGCGGTGGCGCTCGTCCTCAATTACGAGGCGAATCCGCCGCTCGTGCTCGCCTTCGCCTGCCTCCACCTCGGGCATGACGCGCGACGCACCCACTCGTGGCGCACGGCGGTCCCGTTCCTCGCTATCGGCGCGGCGATGACGTTGACGTCCGTCTATACGCACAGCACGACCACCGCGCCCGGCGGCTACGAAGCTGCACTCGACATCTTCACCATCGTGCAGGTCGCGCTCCGTCAAGCCGTATCCGGCATCCCGGGCGTGTTCTTCGTCTCGGGCTCCCAGGGACTCCTCGCCGACCCGACGCGCGCCGAGCTCGTCGCCGCGCTCTGGCGCGCTGCACTCCTCGGCCTGGTGCTGGTCGCGGCGCTGCTCATGGTGCGAGGGACATCGCCAAAGGGAGCCGCTCGCGCCGGGATCCTGCCGGCCGCAGGGATCGGCGTCGTCCTGATGTCGTGCTCAGGCCTGTACATCTCCCTCGCGGCCCAGCACCAGCAGCTCATCGGCCTGGGCGGTGGGCACCTCGCGACGTTCGCGGGGACGCTCGGATTCGTGCTGGTCGCAGTCGCCGCGTGGACGCTGTGGGGATCGAGGCTCGCAGCGTCGGGCCTTGCGATTGCCGGCGTCGCACTCGTCGCCAGCGGGCTGGCGTTCGCCTCGCAGTACTCGAATCTCCGGGTCGTCGCCATCGAACGTCCTGGCATCGAGCAGCGAGACCTTACGCGCGCCGCCCTGAAGCAGGGCATCCTCGACGACGTCCCCCCGGCGACGACGGTCTACGTGAGCAACAGAGACCTCGGCTGGGCCTTCGGCAACCTCATCTTCTACGGCGGGACGATCGACTATCTCGCCTACCTGCAAACCGGCACGGCGTACGACATTCGCCCGGACGCGCCACCGGGGCCGACCTGCGATTCCAGCACCACGTTCCCCGTGCAGGACTGCGCCAGCGTGTCGCGCTCAGTCGCCGTGTTCGCACCGCGGGCGTCCCAGAACGGTGGCACCGCGATCCTCGCCGAGGGCATGCCATCCGGCGCGGTCGACCGCGTCAACCCCCGCCGGATCACGGTGCTCGCCCGCGGCGTCTCCGCCCAGGGCGCGACACCCGCGCTCATCGGGACACGCCGGAACGGCCGGCCGTGGACAGCGAACGCCGTCCGGTGGACGCGTCAGGACGCCGGCGAGGGCTGGGTGCGGTACGAGACAACACTGCCGAGGTCCGGCGGACCGCTGGCGTGGACCCTGACCGATCCCAGGTCGGCGGTGGACTTCAATAACTCGACACGGACTCCCGGACAGTCGGTCCGGATGTTCGGCACCAAGCACCTGCTCCCCTGAGCACCGACGCCGCCCTCCGTCACACGGTGATCGTCACGCACGCCACCGCACGGGCGGCCGCTGCTGCGTCGTCCACGGGCGTGGCGTCGGCCATGTAGTCCCGGTACCGGACCCCCGCGGCTTCCTCGGGCGTGGCGCGCTGCCAGCCGTCGGACAGGTAACGGAAGATCTCGACCCGGCGACGGTCTGCCGGGACGTCGGCGAGGAGCGCGTCCAGGTCGCCAGCGTCGAGGATACGCAGCCACCCCAGCCGCTCGCTGCGACCGAACGGCACGGTCAGAAGCACTCGGCCGCCGGGGCGCGTGACGCGCAGGAGCTCGGCCAGCGCGCGACACGCTTCGACTGCCGGATCCTCGGCGACTGCCGCGACGTCCTCACCCGCACCGTAGTAGGTGTTGTCCATTCCGACGTGCTCGAGCGTCGACACGCAGACCGTCGTGTCAAAGCTGCCGTCCTCGAACGGCAGGTCGCGAAGGTCGGCGTCGAGGTAGGTGATGTCCTGCTCGGGAAAAGTCTCGTCCTCGGTGACGAGCGTCGCGATCGTCAGCGCGTCGAAGCGAGGGCGGAAGCGCTCGACGATATGTGCGTGGTTGAGCACCGAGCCGGCGTCGAGCACGCGGCCCTGCGGATCCTGCGCGAGCAGCCACGGATACTCGATGACCCGCTCGTCGAGGCCCACTCCGTACGCGGGGGGCAGCGGTTCGCCTGCGCGGAACCAACGCTGGAATGCGGGGTCGTCTAGCGCGACGGTGACGAACGCCCGGTGCAGCGCGTTGTAGGCGTGGGTCCAGGGACGGTCCGGCACCGGCAGGTCGAACGCCCGGGCCTGTAGGCGGTGCAGCCCGTGTCCGAGGTCCTGCAGCTCGCGCCGGACATCCTCAGCCATCCGCTCGCGGGCCTCTTGCTCGGCGCCCAGCCGTTCCTGGAGTGCCGCGGCCTTGGTCTCGTGGCTGCGCAGCTCGAGCGCTATCTGCGCCTCGAACGCCGCGGTCCGGGTATGCAGGACGGCCAGTGCGTCGGCCACCCGCTGATCGCTGCGGACAACGGCGTCAGCCAGGTCACGGTTGATGCGGTCCTGATGCCAGGTGTAGGGCAGCATGACCCTCCGCACAGCGCTGCGACCGAACGCACCCAGCCGACCGAGCCGTGACCGGGCGCCTGGGAAGTGCGTGCGCAGGTCGATCCCCGCCCGTGCGTACTCAGATCGTTCGATGAGCCAGTCGCCGACCTCGGTGCGCAGCTGCGCCGGGGGGAGCTGCGCCTCGAGGACCTCGAGACGCCGGCGCATGGCCCACCCGGCGGCCTCTGGGGCGTACCTCTCGCGCAGCGCCTGTGCGCCGCGCGCACCACGGCGGGCCGCATCCTCAGGGTCGTCGAACGCGGCGCGCATCGCCTGTGCCGCGTCATCGAGATCCGGCTCCGCCCAGACCGCGTCCGCCGGGTAGGGCCCGGCACCGGGGCCCACCTCGACCAGGTCGTGCCCGACGAGCCAGCCCGTGTGCTCGTCGACGAAGTCGAGGTTGCCGGAGTACCCCGTCGCGATCACGGGCTTTCCGTGCCACATGGCCTCCGCCATGGTCAGCCCGAACCCCTCGGAACGATGCAGGGAGACGTAGCAGTCCCCGCTCGCCATCAGGCGGTCCTTGTCCCGGGCGGGCAGATACTCGTCCATCACGTGGATGTCCGGCCGGCCGGCCGCCGCCTGGACGACCTGGGCGTGCAGCTCGGGGTGGCGCGCGTGATTGATCGACTTCAGCACCAGCGCCGCGCCGTCGCCCGGCGCGAATGCGCGGCGATACGCCTCCAGGACAGCCAGCGGGTTCTTCCGGGCAAAGAGGCTGTTGTAGTCGTACGAGAACAGGAACGTGAACGCGTCGGGCCAGCCGTGCTCGCCGGGCCGCAACGGTGCGGCGTCGTGCCACTGCAGCGGCAAGGGCATCCGCAGCACCGGCACGGGCGACACCATCGACAGTGCGTCCGCGATGAACTGGCTCCCGACCCACACTTCGTCGACGTGCGCGAACGCGTCCATGAACGCCGCAGGGAAGGCAGCGAGCTCCCACCACCACACACCCACGGTCTTACGCCCGGCGAAGAATCGCTCCCCAGCCTGCTCGGCGAACGACGGCACCATGTCGGCGTTGACGCAGACGATGTTCAGCGGGAAGGGCGCGCTCAGGTCATCGACAGCGACGTAGTGATGGTCCTGCCGGCTCGACTCGACGGGCAGCGCGAGCGGATGCACAGGGACAGCGGCGCGGTCCAGCCCGCCGATGACCTGCCGGGCGACCTCGGCGACTCCCAGTTCGGCTCGCAGATACCCCGCAACGTTCGCGCCGAAGCGGCGCTCGGGCGCCGCAGGCTCGGCGGCGGATGCCCCAGCGACAGCGGGGGCCACGGGGTCGGTCACCCCACCCGGCGGGAGGAGCGCCTCGGGGATCGAGGCGCGGCCGTCGTTCCAGCACCACTGCCGAAACGCGGCGGCATCCGCCGACCCGACGTGCGGGAACGCCTGCTGGAGGTCGCCCCGCTGCGCCCATACGGCGTATAGGTAGCGGCTGATCGCGTTGGCCTCCGGCGCGGGCTGACCCAGCCAGGCGAGGAACTCCGCCTCCCCCTGTGCATCCGCCGGCGGCGTTGTCAGGTCACCGCTGTCCCGGGCCTTGCGGTACAGCAACCGCATCAGGGGATCGATCCGAAGTCCCGAGGGCAGGACGTCGAGCTCGTACGGCAGCGTACGCGCCGCCTCGTAACCCGCAGCGCCGAGCGCGCCCGCGTACTCCTCACAGATCGTCTGCAGCGCCGGATGCTGCACGAGTCGCACGCGGTTCTGGTGCTTGCTCAGCTCGTCGGGCCGGTCGGGCGAGAACCCGCTGAAGTGAAAGAAGCGCAGCGGACGGCCGTTGACGCGGTAGCCATCGTCCTCTCGCGTCAACGCACGGGTGGCGAAGTTCCAGTACGCGATGTTGTACGACGGGTCACGCAGGATGCTGACCTCCGGGATGAGCCCGGGGACGAAGTCGATCCAGCGCTGGTCTACGAACAGCCCTTCTCCGGGCGCGACGATGCAGTCGGTGCGCAACCGCTCGGCCCACCAGTCCAGCAGCCCGTCTGCCTGCGGCGAGGCCGAGAGGCCGATGAAGCCGAGGTTGAACGACCCGGCGACGAGAATGGCCTGCTCGTTGGGGACACGCCCGTCGCGGGGCATGGGCTCCGTCAGGTGGGGCGTGAGGACGACGGGGTGCTCCTCGAGCGCCGCCTCGAGCTCCGTCATGCGGCTGTAGACGCGGATGTCTGGATCGAAGTACGCGATGCCGCTGCCGTCGTCGTGCTCAGCGAGCATGTGACGGAGCAGCCACGGCTTGACCGCCGTCGAGAGCTCGAGCACGTCGTACCGCGTGGCGAGGTCGGCGAACTCCCCCTCGGCGAACGGGAGCTCGGCGGGCGTCACGAGGGTGAACGGCTCGTCGTCGCCCTGGAGGTGGCCATCGTGCTCATCGATGACGAGGACGACGCACTCGGAGCCCGGGTGGTGCTCGCGGAATGACGCGGCGAGCACCCTTGCGTGCGCCAGGTAATTGTGAGCGATGATCGTGCAGATGTTCATGACGGGACCGGCGAGGGCGTTGGATCGCGCCGGCCTGCACCTCGCTCGCCAAGTGGTCGAGCCTACACGCGAGGGCGCGGAGGCAGCATCGAGGCGGACCGCAACACAACGGCCTGCCGCACGTTGTCCCTAGTCTGAGCAACGTCATGGCCAGTGCTTCCACCGACCTTCCCGCCGTCGTCGTCGACGGCGTGTCGAAGAACTTCCGCCTGCCTCGCGAGCAGGTGCACACGCTGAAGGAGCGTGCGCTGCACCCGTTCCGCAACCCGGGCCACGACGACCTGCTCGCGCTGCGCGACGTCTCGTTCATGGTCCGCAAGGGCGAGTTCTTCGGGATCTGTGGCCGCAACGGCTCCGGGAAGTCGACGCTCCTGAAGTGTCTTGCCGGCATCTACTCGACCGACCACGGGCGCATCTGGATCAACGGCCGGATGTCGACCTTCATCGAACTGGGCGTCGGATTCAACCTTGACCTGCCGGCGCGCGACAACGTCCTCATCAACGCAACCATGCTGGGACTCTCGCCCCGCGAGGCGCGGAAGCGCTTCGACGCGGTCATGGACTTCTCTGAGCTCCACGACTATGCCGAGCTCAAGCTCAAGAACTACTCCTCGGGCATGCTCGTCCGTCTCGCCTTCGCAGTCATGATCCAGGTCGACGCCGAGGTCATGCTCATCGACGAAGTGCTGGCGGTTGGCGACGCGTCGTTCCAGCAGAAATGCTTCGAAGAGTTCGAGAACATCCGTGCGCGCGGTTGCACCGTGCTCCTCGTGACCCACGACATGCCGTCGGTGCAGCGCTTCTGCGACCGCGCGATGCTCCTTGAGCACGGTCAGATGATCGTCACGGGAGACACCGACGTCGTCGGCAACCGCTACCTCGAGCTGAACTTCAGCGAGGAAGCACGTGCCGAAGCTGCCGGGCGAGACGCGAACGAGACCTCCGACGGCGTCGACGAAGAGACGGACATGCGCTTTGGCGACGGGCGCGCCGAGATCGTGCGCGCGTGGTTCGAGGATGCTGACGGTCGCGAAACCGAGCTCCTGCAAGCCCCTGCGCGAGCGACTATCGCCGCGGAGGTCCGCTTCCACGCCGACGTGCAAGATCCGATGTTCACCTTCAACGTCGCGAACTACGCGAACAACCAGCTCTTCGGCGGAGCATCAACGTTCACCGAACCGCATCCCGGGCTGTTCCGCGCAGGCGAGACGGTCATCTACCGCATCGGATTCGACAACGTCCTCCACCAGGACCGGTACGCCCTCACCGCCTCGGTCCAGGTCGGCCACGAGATGCTGGACTACCGCGTGCGGCTCGCCTCGGCGATGGTGCACAACCTTCACGACAGCGGGTCGCTCATCGAACTGCCGTACACGGTCTCGATCGAACGAGACATCTCCGCGGAGTCGCTGGCGTGACCGTGTCGACCGCCCCGCCACCGGACACGCCGGCGACGCTGCCGAACCTCGCCGAGATCGAGGAGCAGCTCGGACGGCCGATCGAGGGGCCCTCCGCGACAGGGGGCGATCTGCATCGGCTCGCCCACCTGACATGGACGCTCGGCACGACCGACTTCAAGCTGAAGTTCTTCGGCTCGGTCCTGGGCTATCTGTGGCAGATCATGCGCCCCCTGCTGCTGTTCGGGGTGCTGTTCCTGGTCTTCTCGGTGTTCCTCGATCTCGGCGCGGACATCGAGTACTACCCGGCCGCGCTGCTGCTCGGCATCGTGCTCTACACGTTCCTCAGCGAGACCACGTCCGGTTCGGTGCGCTCGCTGGTCACCCGGGAGACGCTCGTCCGGAAGGTGCAGTTCCCGCGGCTGGCCGTGCCCCTGTCGGTGAGCCTCACCGCGCTGTTCAATCTGGGGTTGAACTTCATCCCCGTGCTCGTCTTCCTGCTCGTGCTGGGCGGGACGCCGATGTGGTCCTGGCTCGAGATGCCGTTCCTCGTCGCAGCGCTCGGCTTCTTCGCACTCGGCCTGTCGATGTCGCTCTCCGCGCTCTTCGTCCGCTACCGCGATGTCGAACCGATCTGGGACGTCACCTTGCAGGCGATGTTCTACGCGTCGCCCGTGATCTACCCGATCAACCAGCTGCTGGACAATCCGCAGTACGAGACCCTCGGGCACTGGCTGATCCGGCTCAACCCGTTCGCGACGATCCTGCAGCAGGCGCGGCATGCGTTCATCGCTCCGAGCCACATGACTGCCGCTGAGGCCGTGGGGGGCGCAGCCTGGCTGCTCGTGCCCGCGAGCATCACGGTCGTCGTGATCGTGCTCGGGTTCCGGATCTTCAACCGCGCAGCGCCGCGCGTGGCCGAAGAGCTCTAGCCCGACCGGCCCGCATCCGCATCGCAGCTGCGCGCATCCGCGCGCGCGCCCAACGGTGGTCGTCGCCGAAGGGGGCGAGTGCCTCGCGCATGATCGCGCCCGCGACATCGGGTGCGTAGCCGGCCGCCAGATCTGCAGCAGCGCGCGCCCCGAGCCGTCGAGCCAGCGCCGGCTCGTCCGCGAGCCGGCGCATCGCCGCCGCCGCGGCGTCCACGTCGGGCTCAGCCCACACTCCCTCCTCCGGATACGGTCCGCCCCCCGTCCCGATCGGAACGAGCTCCGCCGGGATCAACAGCGAGTTCTCGGCCGTCATGTAGTCGAGGTTGCCCGAGTACGCCGTCGCGACCACCGGCTTGCCCTGGGCCATGGCCTCCGCGGGAGTGAACCCGAACCCCTCGGCGCGGTGCAGGGAGACGACGGCATCACTCTGCTGGACGAGCGCGTCCATCTCGCTCCGGCTGACGTACCCCGGCAGGATATGGATGTCGGGATGCGATGCCGCAGCCTCCACCACCGCGGCGTGCTCAGTCGGGTGCTGCTGCTCATCGATGCACTTCAGCACGAGCGCAGCTCCCTCCCCCGGCGCGAACGCTCGGCGGAACGCCTCGATCGCTCCGATCGGGTTCTTCCGCGCCACGCTGGAGTAGTAGCCGAACACCGAAAGGAAGACAAACCCGCCGGGCAGTCCAAGCGCCGTGCGATCGACCGCGCGCGCGGGAGCCCGACGGACGGGCACCCGCACCGACGTCACCGGCACGCCGGCCGCAGCAGCCGGACCGCTGAGCGCGCCGGCGATGTGTGCCGACCCCGCCCACACCTCGTCAACGAAGCCAAACGCCGGATGCAGCGCCTCAGGAAAGCAGGAGACCTCCCACCACCAGAGACCGATCGTGCGACGTCCCCGGAAGAACCCGGGCCCGACCTCGGCTGCGAACCCCGGAGTTTCCGCGGCCGTGAGACACAGGACGGTGACCGGAAACGCAGCGTCTGCAACCCCGAGCACCGGAAACCGCACGTTCTGTCGCGACACGGACCCGCCGGGAGGCTCCACCGGCAGGACCGGGACACGGGCGGCATCGAGCGCCGAGACGACCGCGCGAGATGCCTCCCCCACGCCCGATTCTGCGCGAAGCGGCCCCACCACGTTCACGCCGGGAAGGCGCGACGTCACGCCTCGCCCTCGTCGGCGAAGCCTTCGCGCTGGAACGAGAGCGGAACGACATGCGCCGCGCGATCGGCCCACAGGTTCGGGTTGTAGAACGGATCGGGCTGCTGCCCGCGCCGGGCGGCGATGCGCGCGAGTTCCGCAACCGACAGCACCGCCGCTCGCGGTGGTCCGTCCATCAGACGAAGACGGGCGTGCGGCGAGATCGCTACGCGGGCCCCGCTCGCGCCAATCGCAAGCGTGGTCGCGACGAGCGAGAGGCGGTCCATGCCCGCCGCGAGTCCGCCTGCTCGGAGCAGGCGCTCGCGGTCAAGCGCCACGACGCCGGAGACAGCGGAACGGTTGGTGACCATGGTGAGTTCCGGAGGCGCGTCGTCCGCCTCCGGGTCCGCGCCGGGGTGCACAGGCAGCGGGACCCCGAGCGGCAACGCCACGCCGGCGTGCACCGCCAGACCTTGACCGTCGACCACGAGCGCGCCCGCGGCGCCGAGATGCGGCTCGCTCACGAGCCCCGAAAGTTCGTCGAGCCAGTCGTCGGTCTCAGGAACACAGAGGTCCTCGCAGATGACGACGACCGGCGCAGAGGTCGCTGCGACACCGGCAGAGGCGAGGTCGCTCCAGCTGCCGGAGACCGGCGGCAGGACGTTCGCCCGGTCGTCGGCACCGGTCAGTGCGGAGGCGGCGCGCTGCCCTGGCACCAGCGTGACCTTCAGCTCAGGACGGGCGATGTCGGTCAACCACCGGCCGACGTCGGCCCCGGCAAGGTCGTCCGTGAGCGGCATCACCAGGTCGACCCTCCGCGCCGGGTTGGCAGCATGAACCACGCGGAAGCGACCGGGAACCGCGAGCGCCTCGACGCGCGCCTCGATCTCCGTTCTCCGAACGTGATCCTCGACAGCCGCACGCCCCCGCTCGTAGGCCTCCGGTTTCGCCAGAGCACCCTGCGCGGCAGATCCGGGGTGCACGCCCCAGTGGTAGAGGACAGACGGCACGTGCGCAAACCGAGCACCCGCGTCAGCGAGCCGAAGCACCATGTCGTGGTCTTGCGCCCCGTCGAACTCCGGGCGCCAGCCGCCAAGCCCGGCGACGAGCGTGCGGCGATACACCCCGAGGTGCAGCGTGTACATGCAGGCTCGCATGTACTCGGGCGACCAGTCGGGCTTCAATGAGGCCGCGAATCGTGCGCCGTCGAAAAGCTCCTTGTCGTTGTCGGTGTACAGCACGTCGAGCGCAGGATCGGCCCTCAGACGTACTCCCACGGCGGCGACGGCCTGGTGGCTCAGGGTGTCGTCGTGATCGAGCGGCGCGACGAAGTCCCCCGTCGCGAGGGCGAGTGCGGCATTCGTCGCCGCTGATATCCCTGCAGCCGTCTCGGTGCGTGTGACCACGATGCGCGGGTCCCCGGCGGCCGCGGTCTCCACGAGCGCGCGCACGGCCGGATCGGTCGACCCATCGTCGGACAGGCACAGCTGCCAATGCGGCGATGTCTGCGCCCGCACCGACGCGATCGTGCGCTCTAGGTGCGCGGGCACCGGGTCGTGCACAGGCACGAGAAAGGAGATCACCGGATGTGGAGCGACCGGGCTGGCGACCGATGCCTTGGGTGCCACCGGGTCGGCACCGGTGAGCAGCGTGCGCGCCACGCGCGCGGCACCTGCGGAGCCGGCAGAGCCCAGCAGGAGCACGGGGTCACCCCACACCGCCCACGCCCACTCGGCGTTTGCGCCTTCCGGCAACTCCGTGCTGAGAAGCAGGCGGTGCTCGGACTCGGGCAACCCGGCAAGATCCAGCTTGAGCGGGAGCCAGCGGCGCTGGTCGGGGAACCCAGCAGGGTCGACCACGCGCTCGGTACGACAGACCTCGTGTCCCTGCGCGTCGACCACAGTGACGACAAAGCGAACCCCGCCGATGTTGCCTAGCGCCTCTCCCGTTCGGACACCGACGAACGTCCGGAACCGCAGCTGCCCGTGAGGCACGAGCCGGTACGAGCTCCGCGCCGGAGGGTCGGCGAACAGGCCGGGCAGAGCGACCCCGTCGATCTCGATCTCGTCAGCCCAGCGCGCACCGGAGCTCCCCGTGTCCGCAGGCATTCCGGCGAGTGGCACGCGCACGATGCCGGGCGCCACTCGTCCGCGACTTGCGGCCGCGAGGACATCCGGGCGCGCCCGCCGTGCAAGACGGGCTGCTCGCGCACTGGCCCGCCAGATCGCCGACCGTGACACGGCGTCCAGCTCCGACCGGGCGGCCGCCTGCGCACTTCGGGCCTGAGACAGTTCGTGCTCGAGCTCCTCTATGCGCAGCCGCAGACGCAGCACGTCGTGCTCAGCAGCCGCGTCACGCGCATCGTCGGACACGCCGCGGACTGTACCCCGCTCCCCCTAGGATCGTGCTGTGGGATCCGCCGGAGAAGACGAGACCGTCCCGCGTGCTGACGCGCTGCGCGCACAGATACGGGAACTTGTCCGCGAGTACCACGACGCCGCGTTCCCCGCGCGCGAGTTCACCGCCGGTACGACACCGGTTCCCGTCGCCGGACGCGTCTTCGACGATCACGAAGTCACTCACCTCGTCGACGCATCACTCGACTTCTGGCTCACCGCCGGCCGCTTCGCCTCCGAGTTCGAGCGGCGCTTCGCGCGCGAGGTCTTCGGGCTTCGGCACACGATCCTGGTCAACAGTGGATCGTCGGCGAACCTCGTCGCCGCCAGTTCGCTGACGTCGCCACAGCTCGGAGACCGCCAGGTGCGTCCCGGCGATGAGTTCATCACCGTGGCCACCGGGTTTCCCACCACGGTCAACCCGTTCATCCAGCACGGGGTCGTCCCGGTCTTTCTGGATGTGGACGTCGAGACGTACAACATCGACGTCACGCACCTCGAGGATGCGCTGAGCCCGCGAACGCGCGCGGTGATGCTGGCGCACACGCTCGGCAACCCGTTCGATCTCGACACCGTCACGGCGTTCTGCCGGGAGCACGACCTGTGGCTCATCGAGGACTGCTGTGACGCTCTGGGAAGCACCTATCGCGGCCGCCAGGTCGGGACGTTCGGCGAGCTCGCAACGGTGAGCTTCTTTCCCGCCCACCACATCACGATGGGCGAGGGAGGTGCCGTTGTCTGCAACAGCGGCCGCCTGAAGGTCATCGCCGAGTCCTTCCGCGACTGGGGCCGCGACTGCTGGTGCGAGCCGGGGAAGGAAGACACGTGCGGGAAGCGCTTCGACCAGCAGCTCGGTGACCTCCCGGCCGGCTACGACCACAAGTACACGTACGCCCACCTCGGCTACAACCTGAAGGTCACGGACATGCAGGCGGCTGTCGGCGTCGCGCAGCTCGACAAGCTGGAAGGCTTCGTCGCTGCACGGCGCGCGAACTTCGCCCGGCTGCGCGACGGACTCGCCGACCTCGAGGAGATCTTCGTTCTGCCTCGCGCGACCGAGCACGCCGACCCGTCGTGGTTCGGGTTTCCGCTCGCAGTCCGTCCCGGAGGTCCCATCGACCGGAATACGCTGGTCCGCCGCCTCAACGAGCGGCGCGTTCACACGCGGCTGCTCTTCGGCGGCAACCTGCTGCGCCAGCCCGCCTACGCGGGGATCGAGCATCGCGTCGTCGGCACGCTCGCCGGTTCAGACCACTGCACCGACCACGTGTTCTGGCTGGGCGTGCACCCCGGCCTGAACACGGAGCACATCGACTACGTCATCGACGTGCTGCACGACCTCGTCGCGATCAGCGCGACGTCGTCCCCTGGTGCCGGGCGATCTGAGCGAGCGTCGTAGCGCGCATGTCGCCGCCCTCGCGGTAGGCCAGGAACCATTCCACGATCGCGTCGAGCGCTTCGTCGAGCCCCCAACGTGGTTCCCACCCGAGCTCGGTCCGCGCGCGGGTCGAGTCCAGTGTGAGGAACGGGGCCTCGTGCGGTGAGGGTTGATCGTCAATCTCCCATCGCAGCGGCTCGGGCCACAGCCCTGTGAGCCGGTCCACAATCGCCCGCACGGGCTGGGCTCCCTCGGGCGCGGGGCCGAGATTGAAACTGCCGTCCGCGCCTGGCACGTCATGAAACAGGGCCTGGGCGAGCATCAGGTACCCGGCGAGGGGATCGAGGACGTGCTGCCACGGACGCACCGCCTCCGGCCGCCGGATCGGGATCGGAGTACCCGCGAGCGCCGCACGCATGATGTCCGGGACCAACCGGTCCTCGCCCCAGTCCCCGCCGCCGATCACGTTCCCCGCGCGGGCGGACCCCACACGCGCCGCCCCGGGCTCGCGAAAGTACGAGCGGCGGTACGCGTCCGTCACGAGCTCGGCTGCGCCCTTCGAACTCGAGTACGGGTCGTGACCGCCCATCGGGTCGTCCTCCGTGTACGGACGATTCCGACCACGGTCGTCGTAGCACTTGTCGGACGTCACGACGACGACGGACCGGACGGACCTGCTGTGACGGACCGCGTCGAGCACGTGCGCGGTCCCCATGACGTTCGTCGCGTAGGTCTCGACGGGCTCGGCGTACGAGCGACGGACGTACGGTTGCGCGGCAAGATGCAGCACGACATCGGCCTCGGCTCCAGCAATCGCCGCGGCGACGCGCTCCCGCTCGCGTACGTCGACGCGGAGGTCGGCGTGCAGGTCGCCCGCGACCTGCGCAGCGGCAAACAGCGCCGGTGCCTCGGAAGCCTGGTCGGAGATGCCGATGACCCGTGCCCCCATGCTCGCCAGCCACAGCGAGAGCCACGCCCCCTTGAACCCGGTGTGCCCGGTGACGACGACAGTCCGCTGCGCCCAGAAACCCGAATCTACGCCCAGGTCCGCCACGGCGGGGCCCCTTCGTCCCACAGGCGCTGGAGCGTCAGTCGATCGCGCAAGGTGTCCATCGCCTGCCAGAAGCCCTCGTGCCGGTACGCGGCGAGCTCACCGTCGCGTGCGAGTCGACCCAGCGGTTCGTTCTCCCACGGCATGCCGTCCCCGGAGATGTAGTCGCCGACCGACGGGTGCAGCACGAAGTAGCCACCGTTGATCCACGCGCCGTCGCCTCGCGGCTTCTCCCGGAAGCTCCGCACGAGCGGGGCGCCAGCATCCAGCCCGAGCGCCCCAAAGCGTCCTGTTGGCTGCACGGCTGTCACGGTCGCCTTGCGGCCATGCTCGCGGTGGAACGCCACGAGCGCGCCAATGTCCACATCACTGACGCCGTCGCCGTAGGTGAAGAGGAACTCCTCCTCGCCCTCCAGGTAGGCCAGGACCCGCTTGAGCCGCCCGCCGGTCATCGTCGCCTCACCCGTCTCGATCAAGGTGACGCGCCACGGCTCGGTGGTGGACGCGTGGATCGCCATCTCGCCCGTGCGCATGTCGAACGTCACGTCGGACGTGTGCAGCGTGTAGTTCGCGAACCACTCCTTGATCACGTAGCCGAGGTACCCGACGCAGATGATGAAGTCGTTGACGTCGTGCGACGACAGCTGCTTCATGATGTGCCAGAGCATCGGTTTGCCACCGATCTCCACCATGGGCTTCGGCCGGGTGGAGGTTTCCTCCGCCAGTCGTGTGCCCCGTCCACCAGCAAGGATGACCGCCTTCATCGGCGCGGATGCTAGTCGGCCGCTAGCCTGCCGTGCCGATGCGGGCCACCACCACCTCTCTTGACGGCGTCGTGCTCATCGAGCCCGCCGTCCATGGCGACCACCGCGGGTTCTTCCACGAGAGCTACCGCGAGGACGCCTGGGCCGCAGCGGGAATCCCGACGTCCTGGGTCCAGGACAACCATTCGCGATCCCGCCAGGGCATCGTGCGCGGCATGCACTTCTCGATCGGCGCCGGCCAGGCCAAGCTCGTGCGCTGCGGGCGCGGGCGCATCCTCGACGTGGTCGTAGACCTGCGCCGGTCGTCGCCGACCTACGGCCAGTGGGAGGGCTTCGAGCTGGACGATGAGGCCCTTCGGCAGGTGTACATCCCGATCGGGTTCGCCCACGGCTTCTGTGTGCTGTCGGATGTCGCGGACGTCATCTACAAATGCTCGTCGTACTACGATCCCGCCGTCGAACGCGGCTTCCGGTTTGACGATCCCGACGTCGGCATCGCCTGGCCCGATGCGTTGGAGCTCGACGTTTCCGACCGTGACCGCACGGCGCCACTGCTGCGAGACATCGCTGACGATCTGCCGTTCTGAGCCGGCGCATCACGCACGGGGAGACCACCCTGTTCCGTATCGTCCTGGTGGCGAGGACACGCTGAGCCATGTCGACCCACTCTGACCTCACCACCGAACAGCAGTTGCGCGCCCGCGTCGCCGAGCTCGAGGCCGAACTCGCCGAGCAAGCTGCGCGCACCGAAGCGGCTGTCGCGGCGGCCCAACGCCGCTCCTACTGGCCGGACCTGTTGCAGCTCGACTTCGACGCGATCATGGCCCACCCGGTGCTGCGGTTCGCCGTCCTCATCCCGCTGAAGGTGCGCGGCGCCGGCCGGCGGCTGCGCTGGTACGCCCAGCGGGCCCGCGGCGGATGAGCCGCAGCGTTTCGGTCATCGTCCCCGTGCGCGACGGCGCGCGGTACCTGCGTGAACTGCTGGACGCGGTCGCCGCCGAGCCGGCTGACGAGATCCTCGTCGTGGACTCAGGCTCGCGCGACGGGTCGGTTGACATCGCCCGTGCTGCCGGCGCCCGCGTGCTGGAGATCGACCCGGCGGACTTCGGTCACGGCCGGACCCGCAACCTCGCCGCATCGGAGGCCTCGGGCGACGTCCTGGCGTTCCTCACCCAGGACGCGACGCCCGCCCCCGGCTGGCTCTCGGCCCATCTGGAGGCCCTGGACCTCGACCCGCGTGTGGGCGTGAGCTTTGGACCGCACCTGCCTCGGCCCGACACGTCGCCGATGATCGCGCGCGAGCTCACGGAGTTCTTCGGCTCGTTCTCCCCCGACGGAGCCCCGGTGCTGCAGGGACCGGGCGACGAGCCCTTCCTCTCCAACGTCAACGCCTGTTACCGGCGGACGTGCTGGGAGGAGATCCGCTTCCGCGACGTCGCGTACAGCGAGGACCAGGCCTTCGGCCGCGACGCCCTGGAGGCCGGCTGGCTGAAGGTCTACCACCCGGGCGCTGGCGTGCTGCACGCCCACGACTACGGACCGGTGGAGTTCGCGCGCCGCTACTTCGACGAGTACCGCGGGCTGCGCGAGACGACCGGCCATGTCGAGCCGGTGGCGCCTCGCGAGTCGCTCAGCTACGTCAAGGTCCAGGTCGCGGGCGACCGCGCGTGGATGGCGTCCCAGGGGTTGTCCCGCGCAGATGCCGCGCGCTGGACAGTCCGCTCGGTCGTCCACCATGGCGGCCGGCGCGTCTTCAGCGCGCTCGGCTCACGTGCGGACCGGCTGCCGCTCGCGGTGCGCGGCGCGATCTCGCTCGAAGGACGGACCGACGGCGGTGGCGGCGACCACGACGGCGTGGCCGTCGAGACTCCGCCCGAGCCGTCGGGGCGCGTCATCCCGCCGAAGCACGACGCGCATCCGCTCGACGCGACGCTCCGCGTGCTGCGCGACGGACCGGCGCCCCTGCTGCCTGTCACCGCGGAGGCGGCCGAGCGCGAGCGCCTCCGCATCGCCGTCGTCATCCCCCATTTCCGAGAGGGCAGCGGCGGACACCGCACGATCTGCACCCTGGTGCGGGGGCTGGAAGCGCGTGGCCACGTGGTGTCGCTGTGGCTGCACGACCCGGCGGGCATCCACGCCGGCGACGCCGACTCGGTCGTGCGCTCGCATGTCGACTCGTGGTTCGGCCCCGTCGCCGCACCGGTTTACAAGGGCTTCTCCCAGTGGCATGGCGCCGACGTCGTCGTTGCGACGGGCTGGCAGACCGTGCACCCCGCGCTGCTGCTCGACCAGGTCCGTGCGCGCGCGTACCTGGTGCAGGATCACGAGCCGGAGTTCTACGCGACCTCCGCCGACCGGATGTTCGCCGAGGACACGTATCACCGCGGGCTGTACGTGATCGCGGCGTCGCCGTGGCTGCGCGACCTGGTGCGCGACCAGTACGGCGCTGATGGCACCGCCTTCGAGCTGGGCGTCGACCACACGATCTACGGCGCGGACGAAGCGATCCCGCGCCGCGACGACACCGTCGTGTTCTACGGCCGCGGGGCCACCCCGCGCCGGGCGACCGAGCTGGGCTGGCTCGCGCTAGCCGAACTGCGCCAGCGCCGCCCAGACGTACGGATCGTGGCCTACGGCGACAGCGCCCCGAACTGGGAGCAGCCGTTCCCGTACGAGTTTCTCGGCGTCGTCACGCCCGTGGAGCTGGCGGCGCTGTACCGCCGCGCGACCGCAGGACTGGTGCTCTCGCTGACGAACTACTCGCTCATCCCGCAGGAAATGATGGCCTGCGGCCTGCCGCTGGTCGACTTGCGCGGCGGATGCTCCGAGGCGATGTTCGGCGAAGACGGCCCGGTGGAATTGGCGAACGCGGACCCGGTCGCCCTCGCTGACGCGCTGGAGCGGCTCCTCGACGATCCTGCGGAGTGGTCACGCCGCTCGACGGCCGGCCTGTCGTGGGCCGCCGAGCGGACGTGGGATGCGGCGGTGGACGCCGTCGAGCACGGACTGCGCGAGAGTCTGCGCGTCCGGGTCCGAGACGCCGTCTAACGAACCCGCTTTGTCTGCGCCTTGCTGACCACCCCGACGAACGGGTAGCCGGCTTCGCTGGGCACGCGCACGCGGAACTTCAGCTTGCTCCCCGGACGCACGACGCGGAGGCGGTACCGCCCCTTGAAGCGGCCCTTCTTGTCGGTGCGGCGCAGCGCGAAGGTCTGCCACGACGGACCGGCCTTGCCCTGAATGGTGATGATCTTGCCGCCCCTTGGGATGTTGCCTCCGGCCACGCGGCCGGAGTACCGGACGAGACCCCAGTTGGAGATCCGGACCTTCAGCGAAACCTTCGCCTTGACGCGGAGTGTCAGCGACTTGGCGACTCCGGGGCCGCAGAGCCGGATCGTCCCGTTACCTTGCCCCGCACGGAATCGCTCGGTGAAGGTGCCGCTCGCCGATGTGCGGACCGAGCCCAATGCCGTGACCTTCGAGCCACGGACGTGGAATACGTCGATGTCCGTGTTCGCGGGGGCGCGGCCCTTGACGCTGAACCGCTGACCGTGGCTGACGGTCAGGCGGGATGCGTCGTTCTTGGCGAAGCGCGCTGACAGACCAGTACCGGCGCACGCCGCTGCGCCCGTACCGCCGCCGGCGCCGCCCGCGCCAGCCATACCCCCGGGGCCGGCCCCGCTCGAAGCGCCGGCACTCGGGCCGGGAGCATTGCGGACCAGGAACTCCGGGTTCGACCAGACCGTAGACCGATTGCCAGCTGCGTCCTCGACCAGCACACGGACCGAGTGCACCCCGTCCGCGAGAGTCCTCGTGTCGAGGGCAAAGTCGTGCTGAACGGCCTTTGGACAGGGTTCCCTGTAGAGGAACTCGTAAGGCGTGTTCGGGTCAACTCCAGCGTCGGCACAGCGACCGTCGTTGGAGTTCACGACGACCGCCCGTACGACTCGACCCCCGATCTCTAGGATCGCTCGATATACGCCTGAGCCGGCGTCGGTCGCTGTGAACGCCAGAACCTCGGTCCCCGCGTGCGACTGCGTCGATGTCACGCGTCCGCTGGGATTGGAAGGGATGGGCGATTCCGAGTCCCGGAGCGTGAACTCGGCTGCGTGCACCCGCCCAAAGGCCATGAGCTCTGAATTGGGCATGCACCATTGGCCCTGCGTCCCTCCGCATGCAGCGTTCATGTGCCACCGGTCGACTGGGCTCATCTGCCGGAGATCCTCCGCCAAGAGGTTCCCTGCAGACAGTCCGGGGCTCGGGATCCCGAGCCCACTGCATCCGTACGCCGCAGCGCAATTGTCCACGATGTACGAGGACGTGGCTGAGTTGACAGGGCGGGCGGAGAACACGAAAGGTGTGACCCCGGGCTCCCCCATCGACCGCACTTGAGCGCTACGCCAGACCCGATAGGCAGCGATGGACGCCCCAGGGGGAGCCGCCCAACTCCAAGTTACGAGCCCGACGTTGGCTGGCTGCGCGTGCTGCGGGTTCAGTTCAACGATCAGTGGGCCGCCGCTGGGACAGTGGTTCGACGGCTGGGAGTACACCGCCTCTCCCCTCGACGCCGACCACCCGTCTGTCGGCGCCGGCATCCCTGATGGCGTCATACACGAGTACACCCTGTACTCGCCCGCGAGCGCGCTGGCGGACGCAACAAGAACAAGCACGGCAGTAACGCCGATCGCATACAGCGTCCGCGCGGTCATGGAACGTGACAACGTGAGTCCTCTCTTGGGGATATCCATCTATCCCCTCTAGGCACCAGCGGCTGGAAACTCGCCCCCCTGACGGCCGCCCGCTCATGCCAACCTGAGCGCGCAGAAGATACCGGCTTGCCGCGCTAGGTGAAGACTCCGGTGAGGTACGTCAGTCGTCCGGCGTATGCGAGGCCAGCCATCCCGACGACCACGGCTGCCGCGGCGGGGCGCTGCCAACGCGACGGGAGACCAACGAGCGCGCCTGCTGCGAGGGCAGCCAACGGAGCGGCTGCGGTGAAGAGGTAGCGACCCTGTTCTCCCGGGACAGACCGAGGAGTCGGCGAGTAGTACGCGAAGGAGATCGCCACGATGACGGTGATCGGGACAGCAAGCAGGAACCCAACTTCCCAGTTCCAGGCACTGAACTGAGCGCGCGCCCTCCACAGCGCAACCACGCCGGTTGCCAACAAGAAGGCGAGACTGATGAGGATCGCGGTGAACACGGTCTTGGGAAAGAGAAACGAGTACCAGCCGAACGCGCCCCAGCCCCGGACGATGTAGATGTCGTAGAACGGCCACGACATCAGGTAGTGCTCCTGCATGAAGGGCAGTCTCGGAAGTAGGACCTGCCAGGTGTAGGAGAGCTTGCCTCCGAGCGACCCGAACATGCTGACTCCGACGGCGCCCTCGCCGTCTGCGGGGCCGGGGGCACCGTCTGCAACGACCGTGCTCAACAGCGCGCGCAGAGCCACACTCACGAGCACGAAAGCGGCGCCGACGGTCGCAACCGCCTTCGCAGCGGGTACGAACTGGCGGTGCCGCCACACGTAGCCAGCGACGACGAGTAGGGCCGGAGGAAAGAGCGCTAGGCCGGTGGCCTTCAGCACTGGTGTCACTGCGAGTGCCACGCCGAAAGCGACCAAGACCAACCGGGTTGGTCGACGCAGCACACGGACACCGAGATAGGCGACAAGGGCCGCTCCCGCGTTGACTCCCATGTCGTTGTTCACCGCTCCTGCGATAAACGAGAACATCGGATGAAGGGCGACCAGCAAGCCTGCCAGGAGTGCCAGCTCCGGCCGGCCAGGAAGCAGTTCACGAACGATCCCGAAGGCGCACAGAGCGACGACGATTGCCAACAGTGCCGACAACAGCCGTGCGAACGTCAGCTGAGCGAAGACATCATCGCCTCCCGCGAAATACCCGGGTAACAGCAGCGAGTAGTAGGCAGGAAGGTGCAGCCGTGTTGCCTCCGCGTAGCCGCCGCCGTTGTCGAGTGGAGCCTGCCCAGCGATCTCGTCATAGCGCTGGCGAGCCGAGTCGCTCCAGGGAGGTCGCTGATCTGAGCCGCCGATACGCGTTGGATGGCGAATTGCCTCCAGTGCGTAGGCGTGGCCTGTCGAGTACGCCCCCTGGGCAGTCGGCGTTGAATCTGGGCGTGTCTGTCGCTCCGCGACCGACTGAAGGTAGGCGAAATGCTCGGACTCGTCAGGGCTGTCAAATGGCAGCGTCGTGACAGCCCACGACGCAGCGCTGATGAATGCCACGGCCGACAGCAGTGCGACCGCTCGACGCCCGTCGAGCCCCGCCGCCACACCGACGGCACTCGCAACGAGCGCCGCAGGCAGGAGCACGAGCATTACGAACCACAGCACTGCCGGGGTGACGAACCCGGGCCGGAACAAGGCAGCTCGTTCCATCACCTCGGGCCACTGGGCCGCGAGACTCTTGCGCGCTCCCTCTTTCGGAAGGAACAGCATCGACAGCCTCGCCTCGAGCCGTTCTCCATCCAGCCGAAGCGCCCGGTCATTGCTCTGGAGCTGATCAGCACCCGCTATCGCAACGTCGCCGCCGCGAGCTCTCACGCAGACTGTTGCCGTAGTCGCTTCCGCGAGGGGCTCGAACCAGGCCATGACGGCTAGGAAGGCCGAGACGTCGACCGTACTGGACCGGGTGGTCTGCGCGGGGCCCTCGAGCGTCACAAGGGCGGAAGCCGGCCCTGCCGTCGGAGCCATGGTCAGGCGTATGCCCGCAGTTCCCGCCGGGACCTCAACGTCGTACGCGCAGAGCCGCTCGCCCTGCGGAATTGTCGCAATAAGGCTTAGTGGACGCACCCCGTTGCCCCCGGTGACGTACTCCCGGGGCTTGACTACGTACGCGATCAGCAGCGCCAGCACAACGACGGCGGCCACGAGTGCTGTGAGAACCGTCGGGTTGGCCACGCCTTGCCGGAGCCGCCTCACGCAACCACCTCCACCCAATCCAACGGCCGAGCGCACAGCTCACGCCAGTCAGCCACCGCCACCGAGCGGACTCGCGTCGGCGACTCCGGAGTCAGGTACACGAGTCCCAGAGGCCGGAACAAGCCCCCACCGCCCGGCGCAACCCCGGCACCACGCCGTTCAACCGTCACCGTGTGCGACCCCGCCGCCAACTCCACGTTCCCCACCTGTTCCGCGACCCGCCGCGCCGCCAGCCGGTTCCGGAGCACACCGACAGTCCGCCCATCGATCTCCACCGCAGTAGCCCGCCCGATGCTGCCCTCCAACCACACGCCGTAGCGCCCGGCGACCGGGACCTCGAGAGAAGCGCTCGCCGAGCCGCCACCCGCGGGCAGTGTGAGCACCGGATCGTCACGGTCACGCCGCCAGCCGGCAGGCCTGTCATCACGCGGCGGATTGACGCTCAGCGTCCGCGGTGCCTCGGCGACCACGATCGAACCGCCCGACTGCCGAGCGTTCCGTCCGACCTCACGAGCCTGGTCGCACGACATCACCGACGACGGGTTTCGCGGTCCGTCGCCCAACGGAATCCGACCCAGGACAGACGCCGGCTCGCCGGTGCGCTTCCACACGTCGTAGTGCTCGGTGCCACCCGTGCGCTCGTAAATCGACGAAGGCCGCGACCCGATCGGGCCGCGCCGAGTGATGAGGACCGGGTAGTCCGCGAGGTTGGTCGGCGTCATGCCGTCGAGGTCTGCGGCCGCCGCGCGCCGCGTCCGGTCGGTGTCGCCCGGAGACGAGACCACCAGCGGCCCCCTTTCGGGTCGCGCCTCGCGCAGGAAGTACGGGCCGAACTCCTCGAACTCCGAGACAAGCACTGGGCCCTCGCCCGCCAGTTCGTCGCCGAGCTCCGCGAGCTCAGCGAGACGATCCTGCGGCGCGATCGACGAGCTGCGGTAGATGAGGACATTCGAAGCCAGAACCCCGAGCAGCACAGCAGCCGCTCCGGTCAGCGCCACCGCGCGGTGGCGGTCGAGGTGCCCGGTGATGCCGAGCATCGCGATCGTCAGGATCGCCGGCGAGACGATCACAAGCGCCTTCGCGTCCGCCCACAGCGAACCACGCGCGAGGACGAAGATCGCCCCGAGCACCATCGTCGCGCCGTACAGCAGCGGAACCCATGCGCGGCCGGCGATGCACCACGCCACCCCGAACCCCGCCGCGATCAGGACCGCGACCTCGCCGATCCGCGTCGCGATCAGCAGCGCGCCCGTCGGAGGCGTCCGGAAGTCGCCCGTCAGCCAGACCCCGAGCGACTGGTCCAGTGCCAGCGCGCGCAGCAGGTTCCCCGCTTCGCCCGCGGTCGCGACCGACGTCGCCACGTTCGTCGCGGTGCTCAGCAGCACCAGCGACTGGGACGCCAGCACCGCCCCGACCAGCACCACCACGGCCGTCGGGCCCGCCAGCTCGCGCGCCGACCGGCCCGCGAGCGCGGCCAGCACCAGGAAGCCGATCATCAACGGGCCCGCCCACAGCACCGCGGACGGGCCCAGCGCGCCCACGGCGGCAGCAGCGGCCACCGTGACCGGGATCGCCGCACGCCATCCGGCGCCGGACGCAGCAGCGGCCGGAATCGTCGCCGCCAGCGTCGCCAGCATCGCGCTGACCACGATCTCCTTGATGCTGCCCTGCATGGCGAACGCCACCAGCAGCGCGGGCTGAGCAGCGACCAGTGCCACGAGCGCCGCCTTGCGCGCCGAGCCCAACACCGGCTGCGCGAGCCCCGCAATCGCGAGGGTCAGCAGCACGAGCATCACGCTGAGGAACGGCTGGAACACCCAGGCCAGATCGGTGAGGACGAGCCGGGCGAGTGCACCGAACGCCGTCGCGCCGCCCGCCGGATAGGCGTTGTCGTCGTAGTAGCTCTGGAACGCGAAGGTGTACGCCGACGGCGGCAGGCCCGACGCGTCACGGGCGCGCTCCGGCATCTCCTGCGCACCGGCCAGGTGCAGCGCCGTGTCGCCGAGCACGGTGTAGCCGGCGAAGCTGGGCGACCCGGTCGCGAGCACCGGCATGCTCGCCACGAGGAAGACGACCAGCGCGGCCGCGGCCGCCCACTTCGCCTCCCGTAGCGCGGCCACGCGTGCGCGCCCGACGACCAGGCCGGCCACGCTTGCCGCCACGACCACCCACACTGTCGACGGCGCGATGGACGCCGAGATCGTGGTCACCTGCGTCACGCACACCAACGCCGCGCCGCCGACCGGCAACACCAGCACCGGCGCGAGCACCCGGCCGCTGAGCCAGTCGACGAGCAGCCCGAGCCCGAGGCACGCCACGAGGGCCACCAGCGGGAAGACGATCCAGGAGAGGAACACGACGGGCTAGCCGCTGGCCGCGCGGGCCAGGGGGTCTATGTGCGTCGGAGTCCCAGGATGCTCAGCAGGAACGAGGCGAAGAACACCTGGGTCCCGATGATCACCAGCGTCGCCGCGAACACGGCCAGGCGCTCCTCGGAGAGCTGGCCGAAGCCACGCTCGATCCACGTCCCGATGATCCACGCGGCAATGATGAACCCGAGGCCCGCGATGGCGATGCCGAGCGTGAGGCCGTGCTCCAACCGGAAGCGCTCGCGCATGCGGTCGAACCACGGGTCCTTGTCGTTCATGAAGTACGCGCCGTACGCATGCGCGCACAGCCCCATCGACACGACCTGCGTGCCGACGATCATCAGCAGCGAGCCCGCGACCATGGAGTGCAGCTGCCACTCGCGGCCGAAGACCGGGACCTCGAACACCGAGATCAGCGCGACGATCACGCCGAGCGCCAGCAGCGTGAGGCCCGGGATGACGAACAGATGCGTCGGGCTGTGAACCAGCAGGAAGCGCAGGTGCCGCCAGCCGTCGCGGAAGCTCGACAGCTTCGACTCGCCCGCCCGCGGGTGGTACTCGATGGGGAACTCGCGGATGTCGAGGTTCTCCTTGCTCGCCCGGATGACCATCTCCGAGGCGAACTCCATGCCGGTCGTGCGCAGGTCGAGCTGCGGGAGGACATCGCGGCGCAGCGCGCGCATGCCGCAGTGCGCGTCACGGATGCCGGTGCGGAAGAAGAGGTTGAGGATGCCGCTGAGGATCGGGTTGCCGACGTAGCGGTGCAGCCACGGCATCGCGCCCGGCTGGATGTTGTCCATCCGGTCGCCCATGACGAGCTGCGCGCCGTCGTCGAGCTGGGCGACGAAACGGGGGATCTCTGCGAAGTCGTACGTGAGGTCGGCGTCGAGCATCACGATGTACTCGCCACGGGCGGCGGCGAAGCCCGCGAGGTACGCGCTGCCGTAGCCGCGGCGCGGTTCGTGGATGACCCGGGCGCCGGCGGCGGCGGCGCGCTCGGCGCTGCGGTCGTCCGACGCGTTGTCGGCCACGATCACCTCGCCGGGGAGCCCGGCGTCATCGAGGGCGGTCAGCGCGCGGCTGACGCATTCCTCGATGTGCTCTTCCTCGTTCAGGCAGGGGATCACCACCGAGACTCGCGGCGTCGGCGTGCCGGCGTCACGGAGGGACTCCGCAATGCCCGGTTCCTGGTGCGTAGTGCTCACGGGAGACGGTGCGTGGTTCGGGTCTCGGCCCTCATGGCCAGTCCCGGTTCTTCAACGGCCGCGGACGCAGAAAGTCGCGGCGTACTGCCGTCGAGGCTATCGGATCGGTCCGAGGGATAGCCTGCCCGCGCGTGACTCCGCCCGACCGCCCGCTGCGCATCTGCCTGGTCTACGACTGCCTGTACCCGTGGACCGTGGGGGGCGCCGAGCACTGGTACCGGCAGTTCGCCGAGGGTCTCGCCGCCGCTGGCCATGAGGTCACGTACCTGACGCGCAGGCAGTGGGGCAAGGATGACGCGCCGGCGCTGCCGGGCATCAACGTCATCGCCGTCTCCAAGCGCGAGCCGCTGTACACCGACGACGGGCGGCGGCGCATCGTGGAGGCGGTCCGGTTCGGTGCCGGCGTGCTGCGCCACCTGCGGCGCAATCCGGGGCGATATGACGTCGTGCACACCGCCGCGTTCCCCTACTTCAGCCTGCTCGCCGCCCGGGTCGCCGCGCGCAACGACGACTTCCGCCTCGTCGTCGACTGGCACGAGGTGTGGACGCTCGGCTACTGGCAGGAGTATCTCGGCCCGCTGGGCGGCCACGTCGGCTACCGCATCCAGCGCGCGTGCATCCGGGTCCCGCAGCACGCCAACTGCTACGCGCAGCTCCACGTCGAGCGGCTCCGCGACGAAGGCCTGCAGGGGCCGATCCGGCTCATCGAGGGGATGTACACCGGGGACATGGAGCCCAAGCCCGTGCGCGACGCCGACCCGCTCGTGATCTTCGCCGGGCGGCACATCCCCGAGAAGCGCGTGCCCGCGCTGGTGCCCGCGCTCGTCGAGGCGCGCAAGCAGCTCCCAGACCTCCAGGGGCTGATCTTCGGCGACGGGCCCGAGCGGCTGGAGGTGCGGCGGCAGATCGCCGACCACCACGCGGCAGAGTGGCTGTCGGCCCCCGGGTTCGTCGAGTCCGCGGTGCTCGACAGCGCCATGGGCCGGGCAATCTGCGTCGTGCTCCCGTCGCGGCGTGAGGGCTACGGGATGATCGTCATCGAAGCCGCCGCGTACGGGACGCCGAGCGTCGTCGTGGACGATCCCGACAACGCCGCGACCGAACGCATCGAGGAAGGCGTCAACGGCTTCATCGCGCCGTCCGTGGGGCCACCCGACCTCGCGGCGGCGATCGTGCGGATCGCACAGGAGGGTCGTCCGCTGCGTGATCGCACATCTGCGTGGTTCAGCGAGCACGCAGCATCGCTGTCGCTCGATGGCTCGATGCAGCAGCTGCTCGACGACTACGCCGAGAGCGCGCGGCGGTAGCTCGCCAGGCAGCCCTCGGCGGTCGCGCGCCACGTGAAGCGGGCGGACTGCTCATAGCCGCGGCGGATGAGATCGGCGGCGAGCTCAGGCTCCGTGAGCACCCGCTGCATCGCCGCGGCGATCGCGGCGGGGTCCTCGGGATCGGCCAGCAGGGCAGCGTCACCGGCGACCTCGGCCAGGGACGACCGGGCGCTGCAGACGACGGGCACGCCGCGCATCATCGCCTCGAGCACCGGGAGCCCGAACCCCTCGTACAGCGAGGGGAACGCGACGCAGACCGCGGCGGCCAGGAGCCCTTCCAGCGCGGCGTCCTCCATCCAGCCGAGGAAGAGGACGTCATCGGTGATCCCCAGCCGGGCGGCCTCGGCGCGCAGCTCGGCTTCGTAGTCCGTGACGTAGCCCGGGAGGACGAGCAGGGGCCGCGGTGCAGGCATCAACGCGTGGGCCTGCAGCAGGCGCATGAGGTTCTTGTGCGGGCGCTTGGCCGAGGTGCTGACGACCAGCGGGCGGTCCCCCAGATTCAGCCGGGCGCGGAGGTCGGCCTCCGGCTCGGGCGCCGACCGCGGCGGCCGGGCCGCGAGGGGCACGACGTCCACCCGGTCGGCCGGGATCTTCAGCAGCTCGACGATGTCGTCACGCGTCGCCTGCGAGTCGGCGATCACGCGATCCGAGCGGCGCGCGGCGAGCGGCACCAGCGCCTTCATCCCCATGGCCCGCAGCCCGAAGTGCGCTTCGGGGAAGTGCTTGTAGATGAGGTCGTGGATCGTCACGACCCGCCGGAAGCCCCCGCGGGCCGGGCCGGTGCTGCCGAGCGAGTGGACGAGGTCGCACCCCACGCCGCCGGCCAGTCGCGGCAGCAGGAGCTGCTCGCCGCGTACCCACTGCACGCGGTTGCGCGCCTGGACGGGCACGACGACGTGCTCCATGGCGTCGTGCCACGGGCCCGACTCGGCGGCGGCCTCCTCGTTGACGAACGCGGTGAAGCGCACGTCGGGGGCGGCCGCGACGAGCTCGGGCAGCAGCTCACGGGCGGCGACCTCCATGCCGCCGGTGTCCCCTGGAACGAGGAAGACGAGATTCAGGCCGATGTGCATCAGGGAGTCAGGCGCGCAGTGCGCGGTCGTAGGCGTCGAGCGTGGCCTGCGCCGCCGCGTCCCACGTGAAGCGCGCCGCCCAGGCGGGCCCCGCGGTGCGGATCCGGTCGCCGTCGAGCAGCGCGCCGGAGACGGCCGCCGCAGCCGACGCGGGATCGTAGGGATCGAACAGGTGGACCGCGTCGCCGCCGACCTCCCGCAGGACCGGGATCGATGAGCACGCGACGGGCAGCCCGCGGTCCAGCGCCTCGATGACCGGCAGGCCGAACCCCTCGCCGAGCGTGGGGAAGCCGAAGGCGTCGGCCAGGCGGAAGAGCGCCTCGAGGTCGGCGTCGGGGACGTAGTCGATGAACCGCACGCGGCCGGTGACGCCGAGCGACTCCGCGAGTTCACGCAGCTCGCGGTCGTAGGGCTCGGGATGGCCGACGAGCGCGAGCACCACGTCGTCGGGCAGCGAGGGCAGGGCCCGGACGAGGAGGCCCTGGTTCTTGTGCGGGCGCTTGGCGCCGACGCACAGCACCACGCGCCGGCCGGCGAGATCGTGCTCCGCCGTGACCCGCGCGATCGGCAGACCCTCGGCGGGCGGCGCCGGGCGGCGCCCATGGTGGGCGACGACGAACTGCGCCGGGTCCAGGCCGAGCGTCGCGCACACGTCGTCGCGCGCCGCGGCGGTGCCGGAGAGCAGCGCGTCAGCGTCCCGGGCGGCGCCCGCCACGATCGCCTTCATGCCCGCGGTCGTCGCGGGCCCGAAGGTCTTCTGATGCATGAACGTGACGTCGTGCAGTGTCACGACGTGCCGCACCCCGGGGGTCCACACGGGACCGATGCTCGCCAGGCTGTGCAGCACGTCGAACCTGCGCGCCCGGGCCAGCGACGGCAGCTTGATCTGCTCGGCGACCTGGCGGCGCAGGCGCTGGCCGTCCTCGCAGTTCAGCGCCACGATCCGGGCGAAGTCGGTCCATCCGTCGGCGGCCAGCGTTGTCGCGCCCGAGTGCGTGGTGACGACCGTGAGCTCGACGTCCGGCCGGGCACGGGCGATCGCCGGCGCGAGGCCGCGCAGGTACGTCTCGGGGCCGCCGGACACGCCCGGATCGAGGAACAGCGCGTTCATCCCGACCCGTCGCAACCCGGTAGCTTGGCCCGTCCCATGGGCTACTTCGACTGGCACGAGCAGCCAGGCTACTTCCGCGACGTCACCCGGCACTTCGCGCCCGACGCGACCCTGCTGGACCTCGGCTGCGGCAACGCCTGGGTCGCCGAGCACTTCCCGAACTACACGGGCATCGACGGCTCCCCCGACGCCGTGAAGGCCGCGGCCGAGAAGGGCCGCACGGTCATCCTCGGCGACGTCGACCAGCCGCTGCCCTTCGAGGACGCGAGCTTCGACGCGGTCATCGCGAAGGACCTGCTCGAGCACGTCGCCGACCCGGTCGCCGTCGTGAAGGAGATCGGGCGCGTGCTGCGCCCCGGCGGCCTTGTGTTCGCTTCGTCGCCCGACGCCCAGCGCTGGGTCTGGGACGACTACACGCACCGCCGCCCGTTCACCCGCAAGGCGTATCGCCTGCTGTTCGCAGACCAGGGCTTCGACGTGCGGACCGCCGCCTACGAGTCGGTCATGCCGGGCACGAGCATCATCAGCCAGCGCATGCCAGACCACCGCCGCCCGGCGCCGCTGCGCGCCGCGTCGTGGCTGCCGATCGTGCGGCGCAACGTGTGGGTGCTGGCCCGCCAGCCGTGAGCACCGACGTCGTCATCCCGACGTGGAACCGGGCCGACCTGATCCTCGACTGCCTGGCCCACCTCGCGCGTGACCCGTCGCCGCACCGGGCGATCGTCGTGGACAACGGATCGACGGACGACACGGTGGAGCAGGTGCGCGCGCGGTACCCGGACGCCGTGGTCGTCGCGCTGGCGGAGAACCTCGGGTTCGGCGCGGCGGTGAACGCCGGGCTGCGGGCCGCGGAGTCCGAGCACGTCGTGCTCATCAACAACGACGCGAACGTCGCACCCGGCTTCGTGGAGCGCATGTGCGCGCCGCTCGCCGACCCGCAGGTCGGCATGGTCGCGGGCGTGCTCGTCGACCCGCGGACAGGTCGCGTGGACTCCGCGGGGGTCGTCGCCGACCGCAGCCTGTCCGGGCACGCGTACCGCTGGGCGGAGGACCCCGACACGCTGGCGCCCGCAGACGCGTTCCTGCTCGGCCCGTGTGGCGGCGCCGCCGCGTACCGGCGCGAGGCGGTCCTGGCGATCGGCGCGTTCGACGAGGCGATGTTCGCCTACTCCGAGGACCTCGACGTCGGGCTGCGGATGCGCGCGGCGGGGTGGAGCTGCGCACTCGCGACCGACGCGCACGCGATCCACGTCGGCTCGGCGACGCTGGGCAAGCGCTCGGAGTTCCAGACGCGCGTGGCGTCGTTCAGCCGGGGGTACATCGCGGGGCGATACCGGCTGGCGGCGCGCTGGCTGGCCGCCGAACTCCTGTTGGGGACCGCCGCGGCGGCCCGGGCCCGGACGCTCCTGCCGCTGCGTGAGCGGGTCCGAGGCTGGCGGGCGGGCCGGAAGCTGCCCGCGCGAACCGTGCCGGCCGACCTCGCGCTCGAACCGTGGGTGCAGGCGCAGCGCCGCGCGCTGGGCTAACCGGGGTTGCGCGCGGAGACGTAGACCTGCGCGACCAGGAACTCCGACGACCGCCCCTTCGTCAGGCGGTGCAGCCCGGCCGACCGGTTGATCGGCGGCCACCCCGTCGCCACGACCTCCCAGCCCGCATCGGCCACCGTCGCCGCGATGTCGCGCGGGGTGAACCAGCGCAGGTGCGTGCGGTCGCGGTGACCCCAGTCGCCGTAGCCGAACGTGCCCTTCAGGACGAGGTCGCGCACGAGCGAGAAGTGCCGCGCGTTGGGCACCGAGACCTGCAGCCAGCCGCCGGGGCGGGTCCGCTCGCGCAGACCGCGCAGCACCACGGACGGGTCGACCAGGTGCTCGAGGACGTCGAGGCACAGGACGGTGTCGAAGGGCCCGTCGATGTCGGCGAGCGCGTCCTCGACGGCCCCGACCCGCACATCGTCGAACACCGTGCGGGCCTGCGCGGCGACCTCGGGGACGAGTTCGATCCCGACGATCTCGCTCGCTCCCGCCGCGCGGAGCCCGGCCGCGGTTCCACCCTCGCCGCAGCCGACGTCGAGCACCCGGCCGACCGGGGTCGGCAGCAGCGCGATCACGTCGGGGCGGGCGTTGGTGTAGTAGCGCTCGTCGTTGGGGTTCGCGGCGACGGACATGCCGCCGATACTAGGCGTCAGGGGCGCCGCAGCACCGCACGCCCCACCTCCGCCGGGACCGCCCCGAGCGCGGCCGCGACCCCCGCGAACACCACGAACCCGACGGCTGTCTGGAACACCGGCGCGATCGGCAGCGCCAGCGCCAGCAGCCCAGCCGCGAGCGGGACCACGCAGCGCGCCATCGGCCACAGCGCGGGCCCCACGCCGGCACGGGCACGCAGCAGCGCCACCAGCCCGGCGACCGCCAGGACGACCTCGCCCGCGACCGCCGCGATCGACGCGCCGATCGCCCCGTCGGAGGGGATCAGCAGCAGCCCCAGGCCCAGCACGGCGACCAGGCCGATGACGTTGACCCAGATCAGCGAACGCTCAGCCTGGACCGCGACGATCGCGTAGATCCACGTCTGCGTGAGGAACGCGCCGAGCAGCACGAACGCCTGGAGCTGAAGCACCCCGACGGCGTCCTCGTAGCCCGGACCGGCGAAGACGTCGATGATCGGCTCGGCGGCCAGCACCAGCAGCAGCGTGGTCGCGCCGGCCAGCAGCAGCAGCGAGGTCGCGATCCGCTGCACCGCGTAGGCCAGCCGCGACTCGTCGTTCGCCGCCGCGTGGGTCATGAGCGGCAGCGCGGTGCCCGCGACGAACATCGGCACCGCGATGAGCACCTCGGTGATCCGCGACGCGGTCGCGAACAGGCCGACCTCGGTGTCGTTCGTCAGCAGCGACGCGAGGATGATCAGCAGCTTGAGGTACAGCGTGTTGATGACGATCGCGATCGCCAGCGGGCCGGTCTCGCGCACCAGCCGCCGGAACGCGGACGGGTCGAACCGCGGCCACGCCATCCGCGCGCGGCCCGCGAAGACCATCGCCACCGGGATCATCACCGCGCCCGCCACCAGGTAGCCGTCGAAGAACGCCCCGAGCGACGCGTCCGCGATCACCAGCACCGCGATCGCCCCGCAGATCGTCAGCTGCCGCGCGACCTCCACCGCGGTCACCGCGCCGTTGCGCAGCTCGACCGACAGCGGGATCGTCAGCGTCACCGCGACCAGCGTCAGCACCGCGCCGATCCCGGCGACCACCGCGCCGACGACCATCGTCTCGTCGTAGCCGGCCAGCAGCGAGAAGCCCGCCGCGCCGCCCACGACGACCGGGATGAGGACGAACCGCAGGCCGAGGACGTCGCCGAGCACCTGCCGCCGTGCGGCCGGCTCGGCCTGCACGTAGAGCCGTTGCCCGACGGCCTGCAGCCCGCCCTCCGCGATGCCCGCCGCGATCGTCACCACCGCGATCACCGTCGAGAAGCGGCCGAAGTCCGCGACCCCGAGGTGGCGCAGCAGCAGCGCGAACGCGATCGCCGTGAGACCCGTGCCGAGCACGTAGCCGCCCACGCGCGTCAGGCCGCCGCGGATGATCCGGCCGCCCGCCTCCCGCGACTCGATGGCCGCGAGCGTGGGGTCTGGTTCCTCGTGGGCCATGGCCGCAGCGACCCGGGTTCAGCTCAGCGGACGAGCCAGTTCCAGCGTTCGCCCGCGGCGACCGCGTGGGCGAACCGCGCGCGCTCGTACGGGCCGTCACCGTCCATGTCGAAGACCCGCAGACCGGGCGCGGTGAGCGCGTCGAAGATGTCCTCGGACGTCGCGCCGAACGCGCGAGCCGCGTGCACGCCGTGCTCGATCAGGATCGCCGGCTTCGCCCGCGCGAGCGTCTGCTCGGCGCCGCGCAGCAGCCCGAGCTCGGCGCCCTCGACGTCGATCTTGATGAGCGACGGCGCGGGGTGGTCGGCCAGCACGTCGTCGAGCCGGCGGATCGGGACGGTGAAGCGCTCGCGCGGCGCGTCGGCCGGGACGGCGGCCTCGCCGAGTCCGCTCAGGCCCGGGTGCTCGGGATAGAAGGTGAACTCCGCCTCGCCGTCTATCTCGGAGAGCGCGACGCGGTGCAGTTCGACCGGGGCGGAACCGAACTCCCGCTCGAGGCCCTCGAAGAGCGACGGGACCGGCTCGAACGCCACATGGCGGCCGTTCGGAGCGAGCCGGACGAACTGGCGCAGCACGTCGCCCTTGTGCGCGCCGACGTCCACGCAGTGGTCGTCCGGACCGACGAGCGCGGCGAGCATCGCGGCCACGTGGCGGTTGTCGCGCTTCTCCCGCCGCAGCTGCTTGGAAGGCCAGTTCTCCTCGGCTCTGCGCACCGCGTCGTCCAGGCCGACGCGCCGCAAACCCTGCTTCACCGCTCGCCGCGTGTTCATCCGCGCCACCCTACGTGGTCGCCCTCCGGACGACACGTTCGCGCGCCAGCCACTAGTTTCCCCGCGATATGGCCAAGAGCGCACTCATCACCGGAATCACCGGCCAGGACGGTTCCTACCTGGCTGAACTGCTCCTCGAGCAGGGCTACGAGGTGCACGGAATGGTGCGCCGCGCGTCGACGGAGAAGTTCGATCGCATCGAGCATCTGCGCGACAAGATCACGCTGCACCAGGGCGACCTGCTCGACCAGCGCTCGCTCGTCGACACCCTGCGTGCCTCCAAGCCCGACGAGATCTACAACCTCGCCGCGATGAGCTTCGTCGCCACGTCCTGGGTCCAGCCGACCCTGACCGCGGAGTTCACCGGCGTCGGCGTCACCCGCGTCCTGGAAGCGATGCGCGAGGTCTGCCCCGAAGCGCGCTTCTACCAGGCGTCGTCGAGCGAGATGTTCGGCAAGGTGCTCGAGGTCCCGCAGACCGAGGACACGCCGTTCTACCCGCGCTCGCCCTACGGCGTCGCGAAGGCGTACGGGCACTTCATCACGGTCAACTACCGCGAGTCCTACGACCTGCACGCGACCAGCGGCATCCTCTTCAACCACGAGTCGCCGCGCCGCGGGCTGGAGTTCGTCACGCGCAAGATCACGTGGCACGCCGCGGCGATCAAGCTCGGCCAGAAGAAGGAACTGCGCCTGGGCAACCTCGACGCCAAGCGCGACTGGGGCTACGCCAAGGACTACGTCGAGGCGATGTGGCTGATGCTGCAGCAGGACAAGGCCGAGGACTACGTCATCGCGACGAACCAGACCAACACCGTCGAGGAGTGCGTGAAGATCGCCTTCGACCAGGCCGGCCTGGGCGACTACGAGCCGTACGTCGTCATCGACCCCGCGTTCGTCCGCCCCGCCGAGGTCGACCTGCTGATCGGCAGCTACGACAAGGCCGAGAAGGACCTGGGCTGGAAGCCGAAGACGACCTTCGAGGAGCTCATCCGCCTCATGGTCGACGCGGACCTCAAGCTGCTCTCGCAGTAGTAGGGCCCGGATGCTCGAGAGCCTGTGGAGGCGCCCGCGCGGACGCACCGTCGCCCGCGCGGTCCGGCGCATCGCGCCTGAGCCCACGCCGCCCGGGCCCCCGCCGTACCCGTTCGACCTCGCGGAGCGCTCCGTCACGCCGGTCGGGGCGCTGCCGGGCCCGGTCATCGGCACGTTCGTCGATCGCCTGACCGCGGACGACCTGCGCCGGCTCGACGAGGTCATGCAGGGCCATCCGCCCGAGCTGTGGACGGACGCCGACGAGCAGAGCCGGCGCGCGCACGCCATCCAGTTCGCGCTGTGGTTCGAGATCCCGGGGGTCGAGGAGCGCGTCGGCTTGAGCAACGCCCAGCCGCCCGAGCACATCCACCACATGGCAAGCGGTCCGCTGGCCGCCGGCGGCGGGCTCCTCCAGGCCGAACAGCTGCACACCGCGCTCACCGACGTCGGCGCCGCCCCCGGCCCCGATGACGCGATCCTCGACTTCGGCTGTTCATCGGGCCGCGTCGTCCGCGTGCTGGCCGCGGCGCTGCCCGAGGCCCGCTGGCTGGGCTGCGACCCCAACGCCGACGCCGTCGCCTGGGCCGACGAGCACCTGCCGGGCATCGAGTTCTTCGCCAGCCCGCTCGAGCCGCCGCTGCCCGAGCTGGCCGACGGCAAGCTGACGGGCGCCTACGCGATCTCGATCTGGTCGCACTTCGACGAGGGGCCCGCGCTGCGCTGGCTCGGGGAGATGCGGCGGGTGATCCGCCCCGGCGGGCACCTGATCATCACGACCCACGGCATCCATTCGGTCGCGTACTACGCCCGCCGGGACGGCGAGGAGCCGCAGCGCGCGATCTTCGAGGCCCTCTACCGCGACGGCTTCCTGTACTTCGACGTCTTCCCCGAGGACGAGGGCGACTGGGGCGTGAAGTCCACCGGCTGGGGCATGGCGTTCATGACGGCCGAGTGGTTGCAGGCGCGGGTCACGCCGGACTGGTCGGTCGCCCTGTTCCGCCCCGGCGCGATCGAGGGTAATCAGGACCTCTACGTCCTGCGCCGCGAACGCTAGAGCGACGGTCCGCCGAGCTCGACGAGGTCGGCGGCGACCATCTCCGCGATGGTCTCCTCGAAGCTCGTCTCCAGCTCCCACCCGAGCACCTCGCGCGCCCGGGACGGGTCGCCCACCGGCGCCGTGGCCTCCGGGGCCCGCACGAACGCCGGGTTCACGGTCACATGGTCGCGCCAGTCGAGGTCCACGACGGCGAACGCGGCCGTGACGAGGTCCTCGACCGTCCGGCCGACGCCCGAGGCGAACACATAGTCCCCGGGCTCGCCGTGCTGGAGCCCCATCCACACGCCGCGCACGACGTCGCGGGCGTGGCACCAGTCGCGCACCGCGTCCATCGAGCCCAGCTCGAGCGTGTCGGCCTGGCCGAGCTTGATCGCCGCCGCGCCGCGCGTGACCTTGCGCGGCAGGAAGTGGTCGGGCCGGCGGGGCGACTCGTGGTTGAACGTGATCCCCGAGTTGGCGAACAGGCCGTGGTGGGCGCGCATGACGCGGACCATGTGGTGGGCGGCGAGCTTCGCCACGCCGTACGGCGCGCGCGGCCGGCACGGCGAGTCCTCGTTCTGGGGGGACTCGCCCGCGTCACCGAAGATCTCGCTCGAGGTCGCGACGTGGACCTTGATCGACCGGTCGATCTCGATGACCGCCGCGAGCAGCGTCGAGGTGGCGCCGGCGATAGCGGCCATGGTGGACGTCGGGTCCTCCCAGGAGGCCGGGACGAAGGTCGGCGCGGCGAGGTGGTAGAGCTCGTCGGGGCGCACGTCGGCGATCGCGCGGCGCAGCGACGCGGGATCCAGGAGGTCGCCGCGGACCAGCTCGACCCGGCCCTCGACCTCCCGCAAAGTGGGGATGTCCTCGTCCGGGTCCCGGCGTACCAGCCCCACGACCTCGTACTGTTTAGCGACCAGAAACTCGGCGAGGTAGGAACCATCCTGTCCGCCGATGCCGGTGATGAGCGCTCGCGCCACGACCGGCAGCCTATGGAAGAAACGAAACCAACAGCCGACTGCGGCGTTGGTATCAGCAATGGCCATCGATCCCCCCACCGCCCGCACCGCCGCGACGCCGCCTGAGGCACCCGCGCCGCTGCCGGCCGCTCCGGCGCTGCCCGCCAAGGCGGAGCTCCTCGGGGTTCCCGTCGCGCTCACGGACTACGAGCAGACGCTGGACTGGATCGACGGCATGGTCGCGGCCCAGGCGCACGGCTACGTCTGCGTCGCGGCGGTCCACACGATCATGGCCTTCGGTGAGGACCCCGGCCTGGAGCGCGCCGTCCTCGCCTCCTCGATGACCGTGCCCGACGGGCAGCCGATCGTGTGGGCGCTCAACGCGCTCGGCCACCAGCTCGACGACCGCGTGTACGGCCCGACGCTCATGGCGAAGGCCTGCGAGCGCGCCGCGCGCACCGGGCAGCGGATCTTCCTCTACGGCGGGCGCAACGAGGGCGCGCTCGTGCAGCTCACGCTGAACCTGCGTCGCCAGTACCCCGGCCTGCGGATCGTCGGCGGGTACTCCCCGCCGTTCCGTGACCTCTCCGCCGAGGAGGAGCAGCAGGTCGTCGACATGATCGACGGCTCCGGGGCCGACGTCGTCTGGGTCGGCATCGGCGTGCCCAAGCAGGAGAAGTGGATGTACGCGATGCGCGACCGCCTCCAGGCACCCGTGCTCGTGGGCGTCGGCGCCGCGTTCGACTTCCACGCCGGGCTCGTCCCGCAGGCCCCGGCGCTGCTGCAGCGCTTCGGCCTGGAATGGGCGTTCCGGCTCGCGCAGGAGCCTCGGCGGCTGTGGAAGCGCTACGCGCGCTACAACCCGCTGTTCGTGCTCGGCTTCGCGCGGCAGTACGCGGCACAGCGCCGTGCGGCACGCACGCGTTAGCCTGAGCCGTCGCCATGGCTGATGTCGCCGTCATCGGAGTGGGCCGCATCGGTCTGCCCCTCGCACTGAGCTTCGCCGACCGCGGGCTGTCCGTGATCGGCGTCGACAAGGACGCCGACCGCCTCGGCGCGATCCGCGAGCGGCGCATGCCGTTCCAGGAGGACGGGGCGCAGGAGCTGCTCGACCGCGTCGACCTCACGCTGACCGACCGCGTGGCCGACGCCGCCCAGGCCGACGCGATCGTGCTCACGCTCGGCACGCCGTCGTTCAGCCACATCGAGATCGACATCCGCGACATCCGCAGCGCGCTCGACGATCTGCTCCCGCACCTGCGCCCCGGCCAGACGATCATCCTGCGCTCGACCGTCGCGCCCGGCACCACGGACTTCGTCGCCGGGTACCTGGCCAAGCACCGCGGCTTCGTGATCGGCGAGGACGTGTTCGTCGCCCACGTCCCCGAGCGGATCGCCGCGGGCCGCTTCCTCGAGGAGATCGACACGCTGCCGTGCATCGTCGGCGGGGTCGGCGAGCGGTCGGGCGAGAAGGCCGCCGAGCTGTTCGGCGTCTTCGCCGCGCCGATGGTGCAGACCACGCCGGTCGAGGCCGAGCTGGCGAAGATCTGGACCAACATCCTGCGCTACGCCACGTTCGCCCTGCCGAACCTCCTGATGATGGACTGCGAGCAGTACGGCGCGAACGTCTTCGAGGTCATCGACCTCATCAACCGCGACTACCCGCGCGGCGGCATCAAGTCGCCCGGCCTCACGGCGGGCACGTGCCTGCGCAAGGACTTCGCCTTCAGCGAGGAGCGCTCGAACGCCCCGGGCATGCTGCTGGCCGTCAGCCGCGTCAACGAGTCCGTGCCGCTGTTCCTCGTCGAGGGGATGAAGCGACGGCTCGACGGGCTGTCCGGCAAGAAGGTCGCCGTCCTCGGCCTGGCGTTCAAGTCCGGCACCGACGACGAACGCGACTCCCTCAGCCACAAGCTCATCCGCCTGCTCGAGCGCGAGCTCGCCGATGTCGCGGTGTGTGACCCCCACGTGGTGACGCCCACGCTGCCGCTCGAGGACGCCGTCGCGGGCGCCGACGCCGTCGTCGTCGCCACGAACCACCCGGAGTTCTCCGGCCTGGAGAAGCTCCGCGAGGTCGCGGCCATCGCCGGCGACCCGCTCGTCGTCGACCCCTGGAACGCCTTCGGCGCGGGACAGGTCTTCGCCTACGCCAAGGAACTCAGCACGCTGGCGGTGCAGCCCTCGTGAGCAAGGTCCTCGTCACCGGCGGCGCCGGCACCATCGGCCGTGCGGTCGTCAAGCGCCTCCTGCGCGACGGCGAGCACGAGGTGCGTGTCTCCGACCAGCGCACGCCGCCGTCGTGGATGGACGGCAAGGTCGAGGTCCACATGGGCGACCTGCGCGACCAGGCGCAGGCCGACGCCGCCGCGGCGGGCTGCGACCACGTCATCCACCTCGCCGCGATCGTCGGCGGCATCGGCAACTTCCACAAGCTGCCGCTGACGCTCACCGACATGAACGCGGCGCTCTACACGACGACGATCGGCGCGGCGCTGAAGGCCGACGTCGCGCGCTACACGTACGTGTCGTCGTCCATGGTCTTCGAGAACGCGACCGAGTACCCGACGACCGAGGACCACATCAAGACCTGCCCGGTCCCCACCAGCGCGTACGGGTTCAGCAAGCTCGCCGGCGAGGTGTGGGTGCGCGCCGCGCAGGAGGAGCACGGCCTGCGCTACACGATCTGCCGCCCGTTCAACGCCTACGGGCCGGGCGAGATGCCCGAGGACGAGCCCGGCATCGCGCACATGGTGCCCGACGTCATCAAGAAGGTCCTCGCGGGCATGGACCCGCTGCCGATCTTCGGCGACGGCACCCAGACGCGCACCATCACCCACACCGACGACATCGCCGACGGCATCGTCACGGCGACGTTCCACCCGGCTGCCGCGGGCGAAGCGTTCAACATCTCCGCCGCGCAGGAGCAAACGGTCAAGGAGATCGCCGCGGTCATCTGGGAGCAGTGCGGCAAGGATCCCGACGCGCTGACGTTCGAGCACCTGCCCACGTTCGCCGTCGACGTCGTGCGCCGTTGGCCGAGCGTCGAGAAGGCCAAGCGCGTCCTCGGGTGGGAGGCGCAGATCGGCGTCGAGCAGGGCATCGCGGACACCGTCGCGTGGCTCCGCCAGGAGCTGCCCGCCACCGCGTGATGGCCGGCCCGCAGCCCACCGTCTACACGATCGGCTACGAAAAGCTGCTGCCCGCCGCGCTCGTCAACGAGCTCGTGGTCGCCGACGTCCAGCGCCTGATCGACGTCCGCTACCGGCCCCAGTCACGGCGCGCCGGGATGAGCAAGACGCGCCTCGGCGAGACGCTGGCCGACCATCGGATCGTCTACGAGCACCGCCGCGAGCTCGGCACGCCGCCGGACATCCGCCACGACTACAAGTCCGGCCGGGTGGCGGAGGGCGCGGCGCGCTTTGCCCGGTACATCGAGGAGGAGCACGGCGACGCGCTGGATGCGCTCGCCGAGGAGCTCTGCACCGAGGGCGTCCCGACGACCGCGCTCATGTGTCTCGAGGACGACCCGGAACATTGCCACCGCCGGATCCTCACCGACGCGCTGCAGCGGCGCCGGCCGGACCTGCGGGTCATCGACCTGTAGCGCGGGGTGTGGCGCGTTTGTCAGCAGGTGGCTGACAAAGGCGCCGCAGCGGCACGCTCAGGGCGCGCCCGGCGCCGCCTCGGTGGCCAGCGGCTTGTCCGGCAGCCGGCGCGCCACCGGAACCGCCAGCAGCGCGAGGATCGCGGCCAGGAACAGCGCGGTCCGCAGGCCGTCGAGCCGGGAGTCCTCGTAGATCGCCACGGCCTCGTCGACCTCGTCGGGCGTCAACCCCGCGTCGCTGAGCTTCGCCGCCGCCTCGTCCGACGTGATGATCTCCACCCCGCCCGCGGTGCCCTCCACGAGCTGCTCGCGCACGTCCTTCGGCAGCGCGGTATCCGTCGCCAGCCGGTCCTGCACGCCGGAGGTGAGCCCGATGATGAGCACCGAGCCGATGAGCGCCGTGCCCAGCGACGCGCCGAGGTTCTGCGCCGTGCCCTGCAGGCCGCTCGCAGCGTTCGCCTCGTCCGAGCCGACCGACGACATGATCACATTGCCGATCTGCGAGAGCGCGAGCCCGATCCCGCCGCCCGCGAGCAACATGGCGAACGTGAACCGCGGGCCGTTGAGCTCGGGCTGGATCGTCGCCAGCAGGACGACGATCCCGACGAGCAGCACACCGACGCCCGCGGTCACGATGGTCCGCGGCGCGACCTTCCCGCCCAGCCGGCCGCCGATCCCGCTCATCACGATGAGGGCGAGCGACAGCGGCAGCAGGCGGACGCCGGTCTCCAGGGCATCCAGCCCGAGCACGACCTGCAGGTAGACGGGCAGGATGAAGAACGTGCCCGCGAGGATCGTCTGCTGCGTGGCCATCATGCCCAGACCGTTCTGCAGCGGGCCGATGCGCAGGATCGCCGGGTCCAGCAGCGGGTCGCGGCCCGCGGCGGCGAGCTTGGCCTCGTAGCGCAGGAACCCGCCGAGGACGAAGAGGCCCGCCGCGATCATGAACGGCACGACGGAGAGCCCGAGCGGCGTGATCTCCGTGCCGCCGATGGTCAGCGCGCCCGAGGGCTGGATCCAGCCCCACGAGCCGGTCTTCAGGATCGCGAAGACGACGAGGCCGAGGCCGATCGCCGACAGCACCGCGCCCACGTAGTCCATGCGCACCTTGTGCGCCGACCGCGGCGCGTCGCCGATCCGCGGGAGCACCAGCAGGACGAGCACGACGACCACGCTCTCGGCGGCGAAGACGTACCGCCACGAGAACTCCGTCGTCGCGAAACCGCCGATCAGTGGGCCGAGCCCCGCACCCGCGCCCATGGCCGCCGCGAGGATGCCGTACGCCAGGGCGCGCTGGGCGCCGCTGTAGTTCGCCACGATGAGCGTCGCGAGCGCCGGGATGACCAGCACCGCGCCGAAGCCCTCGATGAACGACCAGCCGAAGTACAGCACCGTCATGTTCGGACTGATCGCGGTGATGAACGACCCGGTGCCGTAGACGACGAGGCCGATGCCCAGGATCTTCCGGCGCCCGAACAGGTCGCCCATGCGGCTGCCCGTGAGCATGAACGCCGCCATCACGAGCGTGTAGAGCGTGATCGCCGCCTGGACCGACGTGATCGACGTGTCGAGGTCGATGACGATCTGGCTGATCGCCACGTTCATCACCGTGGTGTCGAGCACCATGATGAACTGCGCCGCCGCCAGGACGGCGATCGGCAGCATGCTGGCCTTCGGTGCCGCGGGCGCGGCTACGGGTCCGGCGTCGACGCCCACGTCCGCTCCAGGCCCTCCGCGATGGAGGTCGCGGGCGTCCAGCCCAGGGCGTCACCGGCGCGGGTCACCGCGAGGCACGAACGGTCCAGCTCGCCGAGGCGGGCCGGGGCGAACTCCGGGTCGCCGCCGAGACCGGAAAGGTCGGTGAGGATGCGGACGAGCGTGAGGACCGACGTCTCTTCCTCGGTGCCGAGGTTGATCGGGTCGGTCTCGGTGCTCTGCGCCGCGGCGATGATCGCCTGGACGAGGTCGCCGACGTAGATGTAGTCCCGCGTCTGCTCGCCGGTGCCGAAGATCTTCGGCCGCTCGCCGGCCTTCAGCTTCCCGCAGAAGATCGCGATCACGCCCGCCTCGCCGTGGGCGTCCTGACGCGGGCCGTAGACGTTGCCGAACCGCAGCGCGACCGACGACAGCCCGTACAGGCGCTGGTACAGGCCGAGGTACTGCTCGGCGCAGAACTTGCTCTGCCCGTAGGCGGCCATCGGCAGGCAAGGCTCGGTCTCGGGCGTCGGAATGACGTCCGTGTCCCCGTAGATCGCGCCGCCGGTCGAGGAGAAGACGACCCGCTGCACGCCGTGCACGCGCCCGGCTTCAAGCACGTTCACCGTGCCCTCGACGTTCGTGCGGGAGTCATACGCCGGGCGCTCGAGCGACACGCGGACGTCGATCTGCGCAGCGAGGTGGAACACCCATTCGGGCCGGTGCTTGGCGAAGATCGAGGCGACCTGCTCGCCGTCGCGGATGTCGCCGATCTCGAGCGTTGCGCCGCGCGCGAAGGCGCCCTCGAGGTTGGCCTCCTTGCCGCTGGAGAGGTCGTCGAGGATGACGACCTCGTGCCCCGCGTCGAGCAGGCCGTCCGCGAGATTCGAGCCGATGAATCCGGCGCCGCCGGTGATGAGGGTGCGCATGAGACGCGTGAGTGTAAACCGCGCAAGGCGGGTACGCGGGGCACGGACCCGATTCCCAGGAGGACCTCCATGGCGCTCACACTTCGCCGCAGCAAGAGCCCGAGCAAGCTTCAGCGCGCTCGCGGCATCATCACGACCCTCGTCGCCCTGCGCACGCTGGGCGTCCGCAAGGTCGCAACCGTCTTCGGTGTCGGCGCCGTCGCCGTCATCGGCCTCGCCGCGGCCAAGCGCGCACGCGGCAAGCAGGCGGAGCCCGTGCCGGGAGCGGCGCCCACCGAGGCGTCCGCGCCGACCCCGCCGCAGAACGGGACGAATCTGCAGGACCCCGCCGAGCAGGCGCGCGCAGCTGCCGCGTCGCTCGCCCCGCACGGCAGCGGCGCCGCCTGAGCGCAGCTACGTCAGGCGCGCCCGGAAGAACGCCAGCGCGGCCTCGCGCTGGTCGGGCGCGCCGAGGATCGTTCGCAGCGGCGCAGCCTCGTAGCCCTCGGTCGCCCACGGGGTGACGTAGAGGTACGGCTCGGGCGTCGCGTCGTCGCCGGGAGAGATCCCGAACCCGGCGCGGCGCCCCGCCGACTCGTCCCCGATCTCGACCGCCAGGTCGAAGTGCTCGGGCCACAGCTGGACCCGGCTCGGTTCGCTCTCCGGCGGCGCCTCGGCGCGCAGCTCCTCGAGGACCGAGGTCCCGAACCCGTACATGTCCCCGAGCCAGGTGCTCGCGGCGGGGTCGAGTTCCAGCGGCGAGCTGTCATACGCCGCGTCCTGACGCGTGAGGTCGAAGCCGACGAACTCGGCGGCGTCCTTGAGCGTCACCAGGCGGCCCTGCTGCTCGCGCCCGGCGATCTCGACGGTCAGCACGTCCCCCGCCACGCGGATCTGGACGTTGTTGCCGAAGTAGGGCGTGCCGAACCCGCCGCGGGTCCAGCGCAGGCCGATCTTGCCGTTAGCCCGCTGGCGCGTCGGCGAGATGACGTGCTCGGCGAGCCGGTGCAGCGCGACCCGCGTGGTCGCCAGGCCGGCCGGGGGCGGCGTGAGCTCCGGGTACGCGGCGAGCCAGCGCTCGGCGGCCCACGGCGCGAGCTCGGGGTCGTCCGCGACGAGCTCCGTCCACGTGAGGTCGCCCGTCGCCACCGGTGAGACGATCGGCAGACCCGCCTGCGGTTCGCCGCGGGCGACCGGATCATCGGCGAACCACGGCGGCGCGGTGACGGTCGGCGGCGACGGCTCGAGGACGCGGGGGTCGTAGCGCCCACCCAGTCGTTCGAAAGCCTCGGCGCGCGCGTTCACAACGCTGATTCAACCTGACGCGACGGTCGGCCGTCGTCGCCGTACACCGCGGCGAGCTGCTCGGCGACCGTCTCGGGCGCCGCGACCTCGCGGACACGCGCCAGGTCGGCGTTGCCCGCCGTGGTGCTGGCGAAGCGGGCGCTCGCGGCGGCGGCGAGCGCGGCGGCGTCCCCGGGCGGGACCTGCGCGTCGGGTGCCAGCAGCTCCGGGAGCGCGCCGACGGCACTGCCGACGACGGGCACCCCGGCGGCCATGGCCTCTGCCGCGGCGAGCCCGAACGTCTCGGCCGACCGCGACGGGACGATCGCGAGCGCCGCCCCGGCCCGCAGGCGCTCGACCTCCTCGGGCGAGACCGCGCCGGTGAACCGGACGTCGGCGCCCGCCGCGGCGCGCTCGAGCTCCGCCCGCTGGTCGCCGTCCCCGGCGATCACCAGCGGCAGGTCCGCCCGGCGGCACGCGTCGATCGCGATGTCGACCCCCTTCTCCGCCGACAGCCGGGAGGCCACCAGCGCGTAGGTCCCCGCGCCGGCCGTCGACGTCTCCGCGGTGGCGGGCACGGGGTGCCCGATGACGTGCACGGGGACGTCGTCGATCGGTGCCCCGAGATCGCGTAGACGCTGGAGCGCGAAGGCGCTGGGGACGACGATCGCGTCCGCGTGGGCGACCGTCCGCTGCTGCCACATCGCGATCCCCGCGCCGTAGGCCAGCGCCTCGGCGCGACTCCCACGGCAGTTGCGCCGGATCCCGGGACCCGTGTTGCGGCCGTGGCAGCGGGTGCACTCCTGTCCCTGCGTGAAGCACACCGCCACCGCACAGACGAGCCGGTAGTTGTGCAGCTGCAGCACCGTCCGTGCCCCGGCGCGCTGGGCGGCGGCCAGCGCACGCCACCCGTACGTCGGCAGCAGGTTGTGGGCGTGCACCACCCGCGCGCTGTGGGCGCGGACGGCCGCCGTGACCTCGTCCGGATCGGTCCCGCCGCGCAGCAGTCCCGCCGCCGCCGCGGGGCCTGCGAGCGTTCCGGAATCCCGCTCGATGAGCTCCTCCTGCTCGCCGAGCCGGTCGCGCACGAGCGCGCGGAGCGCCGCGACGGCACGCTCCTCGCCCCCGGTCGTCCGGTATCGGTGGTGCAGGAACAGGATCATGTGCGCACACCGTATGGCCCCGACCGCCTCGATCATCATCCCCACCCGCGACCGCGCGGACTACCTCGACGTCGCGCTGCGCTCGGTCGTCCCGCAGGCCGATGCCGCGCGCGCGGAGGTCCTGGTGCTCGACGACGGGCCGTCGGAGGCGACCCAGGAGGTCGCCGAGCGGCACGGCGCGGCGTACGTCGCGCGCACGCCGCCGCACGGCCTGAACGCCGCGCGCAACGCCGGGATCGACGCGGCAGCCGCGGACCTCGTGGTCTTCGTCGACGACGACGTCGAGGTCCATCCGGGCTGGCTCGACGCACTGCTCGCCGCCCACGCCGCGGCCCCGGACGACACCGGGGCCTTCACCGGACCGATCGTGCCGCGCTTCGAGGACCACTTTTTTCGTACGTGCGGGCGCGAGGGCCCACCGATCACGTTCCTCGACCTCGGTCCCGCCGACACCGACGCCCCCTACGCGTGGGGGGCGAACATGGCGTTGCGCCGGACCGCCGTCGACCGGGTCGGGCGCTTCGACGAGGGGTTGAACTTCGGCGCCGGGGACGAGCAGGAGTGGCAGGACCGCCTCCACGCCGCCGGGCTGCGGATCCGCTACGTGGCCGCCGCCGGGCTCGACCACCGCCGGGCCGGGGACGACGCACGGCTGCGCGCCCTCGCGCGCTCGGCCTACCGCCGGGGGCGCTCGACCCGCCGGTGGGACGTGTGGCGCGGCGCCGCGCCGACCGCCGCCTCCGAGGCGTGCGTCCTGCTCGGGTGCTGCTGGCACACCGTGCGCCGCGCGTGCTGGATGAACGGGCCCGCCATGGCCGCGCACGCCCTGGGGCGACTGCGCGAAGCGCTCGACCCCCAGCCACCGCCGGCGCAGGCCGGGGTCGACGACTTCCTGGCCGGGCGCAGCGGGCACGTGGCCGGCCGCCGCGCCACCGTGCTGCGCGCAGCCGACGCGGCCCTCGACCTCGCGGCCGCCGCCACCCGCGCGCGCCTGGACCGCCAGGACGGGCCGCGGCGCGCGGTGCACGTCGTGGCCGTCGATCGCCCCGGCAGCGCGCTGGGTGCCGCGCTCGACGAGCTGCGCCGCTCGCGCCACGACGTCCGCATCCACACCGGCCCACTGCGCGTGGGCGTCGGCAAGTACGCCCGCATCGCCGAGCTCCTGGCCGAGCACCCACCGGGCGACGCCGATTGGCTGCTCGTCCTCGACGACGACGTCGTCCTGCCCCCCGGGTTCCTCGACCGCTTCGTCCTCTGCGCCGAACGGGCCGACCTGCGCCTCGCCCAGCCCGCGCACCGCCTGCACTCGCACGCCGCGTGGCCGGTCACCCGGCGCGCATGGGACCCGCGGTCAACGGTCCGCGAGACACGCTTCGTCGAGATCGGGCCGATCACGGCGTTCCGCGCCGACACCCTCGGCGTCCTGCTGCCGTTCCCCGCCCTGCGGATGGGCTGGGGCCTCGACGTCCACTGGGGCGCCGTCGCCCAGGAGCACGGCTGGCGGGTCGGGGTCGTCGACGCGACGCCGATTCTGCACCTCGCTCCCGTGGCGGTCGACTACGACCGCGAGGGCGCCGCGACCGAGGCGCGGGAGTTCCTCGCCGGCCGGGCGTACGTCACCCGGGACGAGGCGGGCTGGTCCCGCGCGCTGGAGGTCACCGGGTCGCGATGAAGGTCGCCGTCGTCGCCGAGTTCTACCCCCGTGCGGCCGACCCGGTGCTCGGGATCTGGTCGCACCGCCAGGCGCTCGCCGCGAGGGATGCGGGAGCGGAGGTCGAGGTGCTGGTGCTGCACCGGCCTGTTCCCCCGCGGGCCGCGCTCGACGAGGGGCCGCGGGCGGCAGCGCGTGCTGCGGCGACCATGCTGCGCCAGCCCTGGACGGAGGAGCGCGACGGCCTGAAGGTCCGCTACGTGCCGTTCGTCAGCCCCGCGCGCCCGACCGGCTACGGCTCCTGGGGCGCGTGGGCGGCGCCGCCACTGGCCCTGGCGCTGCGCGCACTGCGGCGGCGGTTCCCGTTCGATCTCGTGCACGCCCACAACGCGGTCCCGGCCGGCGACGCCGTGCGCCGGGCCGGGGTGCGCGTCCCGCTCGTCACGTCGGTGCACGGCGGGGACGTCCTCTACACCGCCCGTCAGTCCGACGCGGGAGCGGATGCCGTCCGAGCCGCCTTCGAGGCCAGCCGGCTCGTCCTGGCCAACAGCACCGGGATTGCGCGCGCGTGCGAGGAGCTGGGAGCCGGGACCACGCGGGTCGTCCACCTCGGCACCGATCTCCCGGAGGAGCCGACGGGCCGGACCGGCGACCCCGTCCTCGTCACGGTCGCGCACCTGGTGCCCCGCAAACGCCACGGCGACGTCCTGCGCGCGATGTGGCTGCTGCGCGCCCGCTGGCCGCACCTGCGCTACGTCATCGTGGGCGACGGGCCCGAGCGCGGGCCGCTCGAGCGCCTGGCCGCCGACCTCGGGCTGGCCGACCGCGTGGGCTTCACGGGTCAGCTCGCACATCCCGACGCCATGCGCGAGCTGTGGCGCGGGTCGCTCATGGTCATGCCGTCGGTCGACGAGGCGTTCGGCGTCGCGTACGTCGAGGCGATGGCCGGCGGTGTGCCCGCCGTCGCCGCGCTCGGCGAGCCCGGCCCGCAGGACATCGCGGCGACCGGCCCGGGCATGGTCCTGGTGCCGCCCGCGGACGTGGAGCGCCTGGCCGATGAACTCGGGGCGCTGCTCGAGGACCGCCGGGCGCTGCAGGACCTGTCCACACAGGCGCGGGCGACGGCCGAACGCGCCTTCTCCTGGGACGCCTGCGGGCGCGCCACCGTCGCCGCGTACGACGAGGCGCTGCGGTGAGCGCGCCGAAGCCGGCGCTCATCGTCACGAACCACGTCCCGCCCGACCGGGTCGGGGCGTTTCAGGCCCTGCACGCCCGCTCGCCGATCGAGCTCGCCCTCTACGGCGGCCGGTCCATCCATGCCACCGCCGGCGTCGAGGACCCCGGGGTGCCGTTCCGGACCGTCAGCCAGCGGGGTGTGCACGCCCTCGCGGCGTCGGGCCGGTACCGCGTGGTGCTCGCGGGCACGACCGGCCGTCTCGCCCTGCCCGCCGCCTGGCGCGGCGCACGGCGCGCCCGGGTCCCGTTCGTGCTCTGGACCGCGTTGTGGGCCCACCCCCGCACGCCCGCGCACGTGCCGGGTGCGCTGCTCCTGCGCGCCATCTATCGCGACGCCGACGCGGTGGTCACGTACGGGCCGCATGTCTCGTCGTTCGTGCGTGAGCGAGGCGCCACACGGGTCTTCGAGGCGCCCCAGGCCGTCGATGCCGCGTTCTGGGAGGCGCCCGCCGACGCGCGGCGCACCGCCCCGTTCACCGCGACGTTTGTGGGCCGAGCCGTCAGGGAAAAGGGTCTGGGAGTGCTCGAGGATGCCTGGCTCCGGTCAGGTCTCGCGGGTACCAAAGCCGCGCTCGTCCTCGTCGGCGTCGAGTCAGGGGAGACCCAGCTCGGCGCCGGCGGCGCGGTGACCCCGGTCGGCACGCAGCCACCCGAGCAGGTCCGCAACTTCCTGGCCGGCTCGGACGTCTTGGTGGTGCCGTCGGTCAGAACCCGGCGGTTCCGCGAACCCTGGGGACTGGTGGTCAACGAAGCCATGCATCGATCCTGTGCCGTCATCACGTCCGACGAGGTCGGAGCCGCCGCCGGCGGCCTCGTCCGCGACAACCAGACCGGTCTGATCGTTCCGGCTGGTAATGCTGACCGTTTGGCCCACGCGATCCGGCAACTTCACGACGACGGCGCGCTGCGGTCACGGCTCGCGGCAGCCGGGCACGCCGCAGTCGGCGCGTACACGTTCGAGGCCTGGGCCGACGGGATGGCCCAGGCACTGGCGACGGCGGAGGTCCGGTAGCGTGATCTCGCTCATGCGCCGTCTTGCCCTGCCGTTTGCGCTGCTCTGCGCGCTGCTCGTCCCGGCCGCCGCCCTCGGGAGCGGCGACGACGTCCTCGACGACTGCGGCCTCGACGAGAAGCTGGACAAGAGCTACACGCAGGAGGAGTACCGCCAGGCGCTGGACAACATCCCCGCCGATCTGCGCCAGTACACGAACTGCCAGGCCGTGATCCGCAAGGCGCAGCTGTCCGCGGCGGGCGGCGGCACCGGCGGCAGCGGCGGTTCCGGCGGCAACGCCGGCGGCTCGGGCGGCGCCGGCGGCACCGGCGCAGGAGGAACCGGCAGCGGTGGCGAGAGCACCGCGTCGCCGGCCGAGACGCTCGCCGCCGCCACGCCGGAGCAGAAGGAGGAGCTCGCGGAGGTCGTCGCCGAGGCCCCGGCCCCGGTCACGCTTCCCGGCGCGGGCGCCGTGGACCCCGCCAGCGCCGGTGAGGTTCCGGCCCTGAGCGCCGTGGGCGACCTCCCGGCCCCGCTCGGGGTGCTCCTCGTGCTCATGGTGGCCGGCGCCGCCGTGCTCGGCCTGAACCGCGTGAGGACCCGTGTCGGCGGTCGCCGCACCGCCTGACGACCTCGGCCCGCTCGCGCGGGCGGTCGGCGCGGCGGCCCGCTCCCCCCAGCGGCCGGGGTTCGCCCCTGGCCTGCTGGCCCTGGGGCTCGGGTTCCTCCTGTGCGCGATCGCGTTCGGGGCCGATGGCGGTCTGCGCCTGGGCCGCCTGAGCATCGTCGAGGTCGGGCTGCTGCTGGGCGGCGGCGTCGCGACCGCGCTCGGCCTCCTTGCCGCGCCGCGCGGCGAGAAGGTCTGGGGCGGCGGCACGATCCTCCTGTTCGGGGCCTTCACCGTGCTGACCGCGCTGTCGGTGGGCTGGTCGGTCGACCCCGCGGAGAGCTGGCTCGAAGCCAACCGGACGTTCGCCTGGTTCGCCGCGTTCGCCGCCGCGGCGACACTCGCCCGCGCGGTGCCCGACGGCTGGTCGGTGCTCCTCGGCGCGTTCCTCGTCTTCGGCGTGATCCTCTGCGGGTACGCGACGCTCACGAAGCTCCTGCCCGCCCAGTTCAGCCCCGAGGAGACCTACGCGCGGCTGCGCGAGCCCTACGGCTACTGGAACAGCGTCGGCCTGACCGGCGCGATGACGATCCCGTGCTGCCTGTGGCTCGGTTCGCGCCGGCACGGCCACCAGGCGATCAACGCGCTGGCCTACCCGGCGCTGACGATCGTCGTCTTTGCGCTGCTGCTCGCCTACTCACGCGGCGCCCTGCTCGCCGCCGCGATCGCGTGCGCGGTCTGGTTCGCCGCCGTGCCGCTGCGCCTGCGCGGCGTGACGGTGCTGGCCGTGGGCAGCGGCGGCGCGCTGCTCGTGACGCTGTGGGCCTTCGGCCAGACCGCGCTGACCGAGGACAAGGCCGCGCTGGCGCTGCGCCAGACCGCCGGCTGGCAGATGGCCGTGCTTCTCGCGTTCGTCCTGCTCATCGTGCTCGCGATCGGGATGGCGCTCACCTTCGCCGCGGCCCGCCGTCCGCCCCGGACACCCGCGCGCCGGACGCTCGGCACCGTGGTGGTCGTCGTGCTGCTGCTCCTGCCCATCGTCGGACTGGGCGTCCTCGCGACGTCCGACAAGGGCCTCGGCGGCTCGATCTCCGAAGGGTGGAAGTCGCTCACCGACCCCGACGCCGTGACCCCCGCGAACGACCCAAGCCGCCTCACGGCCGTCGGCAGCGTCCGGGCCCGGTACTGGAACGAGGCGCTGAAGACCTTCCAGGACAACCAGCTCGTCGGCGTCGGCGCGGGCGGCTACGCGATCTCCCGCACGCTCTACCGCACCGACGAACTCGACGTGCTGCACGCCCACGGCTACGTCGTGCAGGTCCTTGCCGACCTGGGAATCGTCGGCGGGCTGCTGACCCTCGCGCTGCTGGCCGCCTGGCTGGTGGCGGCGCTGCGCTCGTGTGGCATGCGACGGCGCGACCGCGGCGCGACGTGGACGCCCGAGCGGGTCGGCCTGGTGACCCTGCTGGCGGTCGTCATCGTCTTCGGCTTCCACTCCTTCGTGGACTGGACGTGGTACGTGCCCGGCAACGTCGTCCCCGCGATGCTCGCCGCGGGTTGGCTCGCCGGCCGCGGCCCCATCGCATCCGCGCGCCCCGACGGCTCCCTCCTGACCCGCGTGCGGGCCGGACTGCGCGACCGCTCGCGCCTGCTGCAGGCCGGCGCCGTGCTCCTGCTCGCCGTCGTCGCCGCGTGGACCGTGTGGCAGCCGTGGCGCGCCAACCGCATCGAGCAGGACGCCCTGGCGGCGCTCTCGCGCGGGCAGACCGGCGAGGCGACGGTGCTCGCCAACAAGGCCGTCGACCGCAACCCGCTCTCGGCCGATGCCCTGTTCACGCTCGCCGCGATCCGTACCGCCGCCGGCGACCAGGCGGGCGCCCGCACGGCGTACACCGATGCCGTCGAGCTGCAGCCGCGCAACCCGCGGGTCTGGCTGTCTCTGGCGCAGTTCGAGCTCGCCGCCGGCGACGCAAAGGCCGCCGAGCAGGCCGTGCGGCCGGCGCTGTACCTCGACCCGAAGTCCCAGGAGGCCGCGGCCCTGTTCGTGCAGGCGACCGGCGGCGCGACCCAGACGATCCCCGCGCCGGCGGGCACCGAGGAGCTCGGCCCGTAGCATCGCGGTCATGCTTTCGGTCCGCACCGCAGGCGCCCTCACCACCGCCGCCGCAGGCACGCTCGCGGTGGCCGCCGCCGTCGCGCTGGCGGGCAGCGGGCCGACTGCCACGGCGCCCCGGG
>JAEMQS010000206.1 GCA_016463765.1 Solirubrobacteraceae bacterium
GCCCGGCGCGCCCCGCCCGCGTGCTCGTGCGCCAGGCGGCGGTGCTGGTCGTCGCAGCGGTGGCGCTGGTCGCATCGATCGCGGCGTCGATGAGCCTCGGCGCCGTCGACGTCCCGCTCGGTCAGGTCATCGACGCGCTGCGCGGCACCGCCGACGAGGGGCCGCTGAAGGAGATCGTCCTCCAGCTCCGGCTCCCGCGGACGGTCAGCGCGATCTTCGTGGGCGCCGGTCTGGGCGTCGCGGGCGCGCTGCTGCAGGGCGCGCTGGCCAACCCGCTCGCGTCACCCGACGTGATCGGCGTGACGGGCGGTTCGGCCTTCGGGGCGATGCTCGTGCTGCTGGCGTTCCCCAACTCGATCAACCTGCTGCCGGTCGGCGCGCTCGTCTTCGGGCTCATCGCCGCGGCGATCGTGTTCGGCATCGCGTGGACCGGCGTGAACCGCGGCGGGATCCAGCGGGTCATCCTCGCCGGCATCGCGATCAGCGCGCTGTTCGGCGCGGGGACGATGACCCTCATGACCGCGTACCCCGACCGCGTGCAGTCGGCGATCTTCTGGATGGCGGGCGGCATCACGACCACCGGGTGGGAGGACATGGGCGCGGTGTGGCCGTACTTCGCCGCGGGCTTCGCGCTGACGCTGGCGATGCCGCGCGCCCTGGACCGTCTCGCGCTCGGTGACGACGTCGCCGCGTCGCTGGGCTCGCGCCCGGCGCTGATCCGCCTCGGGGCGGGCCTGGCGGCGGCGCTGCTCGCCGCGTCGGCCGCGGCGATCGCGGGGCTGCTGACCTTCATCGGGCTCGTGATCCCGCACCTCGTCCGGATGGCCGGCGGCACGTCGCGCCACGGCTTCGTCATCCCCGCGTCGGCCATCGCGGGCGCCGCGCTCCTGGTCACGGGCGACACGCTGGCGCGCGTGGTGCTCGCGCCGCGCGAGCTGCCGGTCGGGCCGTTCATGGTGGTCCTCGGCGTGCCGCTCTTCCTCTGGCTGCTGCGCCGCGCGACATGAGCGAGCCGATCCTCGCCGCACGCGACGTGCGGGTGTCGATCGGCGGGACCCCGATCCTGCACGGCGCCGACCTCACGGTGTCCGCGGGCGAGCTCGTGGCGGTCGTCGGGCCCAACGGCGCCGGGAAGTCGACGCTGGCCCGCGCCGCGGCGGGGCTCCAGTCGCTGACCGGCGGCTCGGTGACCTGGCACGGCGAGGACGTCAGGAAGCTGCGCGGCCGGCGCCTGGCGCGCACCCGCGCCTACGTGCCGCAGCGCGCGCGGGTGCCGGACGGCGTGACGGTGCTCGAGGCGGTCCGCATCGGCCGCTCGCCACACCTGCGCCCGCTCCAGCGCCTGGTGGCCGCCGACCACGAGGCGGTCGCGCGGGCGATGGACCGCGCCGGCGTCGAGGACTTCGCCGACCGGCAGCTCTCGACGCTGTCGGGCGGTGAGCTGCAGCGCGTGCAGATCGCCGTCGGCCTCGCACAGGAGACGCCCGTGCTCATGGCTGACGAGCCGACGAGCGCGCTGGACCTCGGCGCCACCGCCGGCCTCGCGCGCCTGCTGCGCGACCTCGTCGAGCACCACGACCTCGCCGTCGTCCTCGTCGTCCACGACCTCGCGCTGGCCGCGGCGGTCGCGGACACCGTCGTCGTCGTCTCCGGCGGCCGCACCGTCGCCGCGGGCCCGCCCGTCGACGTCCTCACCCGCGAGCGCCTGTCCGAGGTCTGGCACGTCGACGCCGCGCTCCAGGAGGTCGCGGGCCGCACGGCGCTCCACGTGGATTGGTTGGCCTCGGCCCGCTGAACGTCGAAATGTGGTCGTCCTCGGCGCCGAGCGTCGAGACGTGGTGGCTGGCGCGACCAGATTTCGACGTTCGATCCTGGCGCGGCCCGTCGCTCTACACTTCCGGGGTGCCTCGGATCGATGCCGACACCGTCGCGGAACACCGCGAGCAGCAGCACATCGCCCTCCTCGATGCCGCCGAGGCGCTCCTCCTCGACGACGGATTCGAAGCGCTCACCTTCCGTGCGCTCGGCGAGCGGACGGGCCTCGCGCGCAACTCGGTGTACCGGTACTTCTCCTCGCGCGACGACATCGTCGCGCAGGTCTGCGAGCGGGACCTGCCCTACTGGCTGCAGGAGCTGCGCGACGCGATGGCCGTCGCCGAGAACGTCGATGACACCGTCACCGCCTTCGTCGGCGGGCAGCTGCGGCTGGTCGCCACCGTGCACCACCGGCTAGCCGAAGCGCTCGGCGACGCACCGCTGGGTCCCGAGGCACGGTCGCGGATCGGCGCGATCGCCTACAAGCCGGCGGAGGTGCTCGAGGAGCGCCTGCGCGAGCTCGGGCACCCGCGCGCAGAGATGACGGCCCAGCACGTGCAGGGCCTCGTCAACACGGGCGTCCGCATGCTGCACCGCAAGCAGGCCGACCTGCAGACGGTCATCGACGAGACCACGCGCAGCGCGCGGCTCGTCGCGCGCACCGACGCCTGAGCGCCGCGGCGCCAAGCCGGTGGCGCCGGTTTGCCATCATCACTCAGCCGCTTCCGAACGAAAGGCTGATCTCGTGCAAACTCGTCGTCTTCTGCTGGCCGCTGCCCTCGGCACGCTCGCCCTCCCCGCAGCAGCGCACGCCCAAGCGCCGGCTCAGCCGACGGTCGAGGCGTACGGCACCGGCTCCGCGGACGTCGAACCGCGGGACAAGAGGAGCAACGCATCCATCGCGGCGGCGGTCGATCGCGCGGAGGAGGCCGCCCTCCCGCGGGCGGTCGCGGACGCGAGGGCGAACGCGGCGAAGCTGGCCGCGGCGGCGGGACTCACACTCGGCGGGCTGGTCTCCGTGAGCAACGAATCTCAGGCGACACCGTTCATCGTCGGTCCCTGGGGTCAGGACGGGACGTTCGGGCCCGGTCGCTACTGCGGCACCGTGCGCATCCCGCGCTACAAGACCGTGGGCGGCAAGCGCCGCCGCATCGGGACCCGCAGCGAACGGCGGTGCCGTGTGCCGGGCCAAGCCCAGCGCGGTGTGAAGCTCACCTTCGCGGCGAGCGCGCCCCCCGCCTGACTCCTGAGAGGGAGAAGGAACGCTAGCGAGTTCTCCCGGCGGAATCGCGAGCCGCCAGGCGAGCAGATTTCGCCAGGTCCACCGTCGCCGCCCGCAGCCCGTTCGGCTCCGTGCACGGCTCGGTGAACGTGATCCGCACGTCGGGCGCGGTCCCGCGCGGCGTGCGGATCTTCAGATCCAGCCCGTAGCGGTCGGCGCGCACGCAGA
>JAEMQS010000207.1 GCA_016463765.1 Solirubrobacteraceae bacterium
ACGCTGCGCATCGAATCCGTCGACGCCGGGCTCGGGCGCGCGGACTACGTCTTCCTCGGCGTGCCCTCTGCCGGGCTGCGCGAGGTCATCGCCGGGCTGCCGGAGCGCGGGCTGCGGTCGAAGACCCCGGTGATCTCGCTGGCGAAGGGCCTCGTCGGACCGGAGGGGACGCCGCCGACGCTGGTGCTGCGCGAGCAGTTCGGCGAGCAGCGCGTGGCGTGCATCGGCGGCCCGTCGCACGCGCAGGAGATGGTCAGCGCGGGCGCCGGGCTCGTGGCCGCGTCGGCCAACGAGGACCTCGCCCACGCCATCGCGCAGGTCTTCATCCGGGCTGGTGTGGTGTGCGAGGAGTCGAACGACCCCATCGGCGTGGAGCTGTCGGGTGCGGCGAAGAACGCGGCCGCGCTTGCCGCGGGCGCGACGCAGGCACAGGGCCTGAACGCCGCGGGCGCAGCCGCCGGCCACATCTTCGCCGAGGTCTGGCGATTCGCCGCCGACCTGGGTGCGCGGCCCGAATCCATGGTCGGTCTGGCGGGGACGGGCGACCTGGTCGCCACGGTGCTCGCCCCGGGCAGCCGGAACCGCCGGGCGGGCGAGCTGCTCGCCGACGGCGTGCCCGGCGCCGAGATCCCCGCGCGCGTGGGTCAGGCCGTCGAGTCGCTGGAGACGGTCCCGCTCCTGGCGCGCGCGCTGCAGCGCGCCCAGGTCGAGGCGCCGGTCACCAGCGGCCTGGCCCGGCTGATCAGCGGCGACCTGCCGCTCGACGACTGGGTCGCGCTCGTCCGCACGACCGTGCCACCGCGGGCGCGCTTCCGGGAGCGGCGTGCCGGCTTCTGGTCGCGCATGCGCGAGCGACTGCGGCGCAAGCCGAAGCTGGTCCAGGAGTGAGCGTCGCGCTCGTCACGGGCGCGAACCGCGGCATCGGCCGGGAGGTCTGCCGGCAGCTGGCCGCGGCCGGGTGGACCGTGCTGCTCGGTGCGCGCGACGAGGCGAAGGGGCGTGCGGCCGCCGAGGAGCTCGACGGGGACGTCCGGCCGCTGACGCTCGACGTCGCCGACCACGACAGCGTCGTCGCCGCCGCACGGCGGGTCGAGGCCGAGGTCGGCGCCTGCGACGCGATCGTCAACAACGCCGGGATCTCGTACGACTGGGACGCGTTCGCGCACAGCGCCGACCTCGGGCTGGTGCAGGAGGCACTCGACGTCAACCTGTTCGGCGCCTGGGAGGTCACGCTCGCCTTCCTGCCGCTGGTCCGCCGGTCGCCGCACGGGCGGATCGTGAACGTGTCCAGCCAGGCGGGGTCGCTCGCGACGATGGGCGGCAGCACCCCGGCCTACCACGTGAGCAAGGCCGCGCTGAACGCCTTCACGATCACCCTCGCCGACGAGCTCCACGGCGAGGGCGTGCTCGTCAACGCCGTCTGCCCCGGGTGGACCTACTCGGGTGAAGGCGGCATGGGCGCGGCCGGCGGGCGGCCGATCGAGGACGGCGCCGCGAGCGTCGTGTGGGGCGTGCTGCTGAGCGACGGCGGGCCGACGGGCGGGTTCTTCCGCGACGGGCGCCCGGTGCCCTGGTAGGGACACACCCCGGATTTCGGTCTTCGGGTAGCCTAACTCCCGCATGTTCGGGTGCCCTAAGTCGTTGTCCCTGCCGCTGGTCGTGTGCTGGGTCGTCGCCGCCGCGGCACCCGCCGCGCATGCGGCCGGCGAGAACGAGGTGCGCATCGCACTCGCGTCACCGGCGAAGGGGAAGGCCACGCCGACGTTCGGCGGCGCCACGCTCACCGTGGGGCGCCCCGCCACCGCGACGCGCAGCGCGATCACGCTGAGGACGTCCGCGGCCCCACGACTGGGCGCGACGTCGCAGGCGGTGCTCGGCGGGTCGCTGACGCTGCGCTCGGGCAAGCGGACGCTCGTGCTCCGCAGCCTGCGCCTGACGACCACGACGCGGGCGACCAGCCTCTCGGGCACGGTCGGCCGACGCCGGGTCACGATGCTGCAGAGCCGGACCGGCGCCACGCCGCGCGGGACCCGGCTGACGCTGCGACGGGGCGCGCTGAAGCTCACCGCCGCCGGGTCGCGCACGATCCGGTCGGCGCTGCGGCGCACCGTCCGTACGGGCACGACGCTCGGCGTGATCTCGGGCACCCTGACGCGCGCGGCCACCGCGCCGACGACGGGGGCCACGGGCGGTCCGGCTCCCTTGCCGACAGTCACCGCCCCCGCACCGCCCGCGCCGGCACCCGCACCGCCCGCGCCCATCCCGCCCGTGCCGGTTCCGAACCCCGGCCCGGACCCGGACCCCGCGCCGAATGCGTACACGGCGCCCTGCCTCAGCCAACCGGGACCGCTGCCGGCCGCGGGCGCAGGCCCGGCGCTTCCCGCGCTGGTTCCCACGCACGCCGTCACGACCGCGTCGACGCTGACGTGGGGCGTCCGCGAGTCGTGGCGCTGGTACCTCAAGAACCTCGGCGGCACGACCGCCGCGTGGAACGGCGCGGCCCTCGGCCCGGACGTCATGACCGCGAGCGGCCCCGCGTTCGGGCTCTACACGTTCCCCGGCGCGACGACGACCGGCGCGTACGTCCAGGGCGCGACGCCCGCCGAGGACCGCGCCATCGTCCACCTGCGCGGCCGCGTCGACTTCTGCCACGGCACCCACGGCTTCCGGGTGACGCTGTCGAATCTCACCGTCGTCATCGACGGCGCGAGCTCGCAGGTCATCGCTGACGCCGACACGAACCATGACGGCACGCTGGCGCCGAACGAGCGCGTGAAGATCGCCGACCTGAACCTGGCCGGCATCACGCCGACGCGGACCGCGACGACCACGACGTGGACCGGCGTTCCCGCGGCGTTCAGCAGCGACGGATCGGCCGTGTTCTCCGGCACCGGCTCGGGCGGGGGCGGCAGCTACCCGCCGGGCGCCGCCATGGACCCGCTGACGGTCGTCGCCCACCTCGACGCCCCCTGACGCAACGGCCGGATGGCACATCCGCGCCATTTGAGTTAGGGTTCCCTAATACATACCCTGCAGGTCGGTATTCCCAACCCGCCGCGGGCTCGTTGAAGAAAGGACTCAGACTCCGATGACCCTCCCGCTCGGCCGCCCGGGCACCCCCCGGATCGCCGTGGCCGCACTCGCCGGCCTCGCCCTCCTCCCCGCCTCCGCATCGGCGGCGGACGTCACGGCTTCCAAGCTCGACTGGACGATGGCCAGCGTGTTCGACACCACGCAGCCGGCGAACACCCACC
>JAEMQS010000030.1 GCA_016463765.1 Solirubrobacteraceae bacterium
TCGCGATCAAGCTCATGCACCGCGACATCGCGCGGCACGGCGACCAGCTCGAGCGCTTCCGCCGCGAAGCGCGCGCCGTCGCGCAGCTGAACCACCCGCACATCGTGCAGGTCATCGACGCGGGCGAGGACCAGAACACGCCGTACATCGTCCTCGAGTTCATCGACGGCGAGACGCTCAAGGACCGCATCCGCCGTCTCGGCCGGCTGCCGATCAGCGAGGCCGTCGCCTACGCGATCGAGATCGGACGGGCGCTCCAGGCCGCGCACGAGCGCCAGATCGTCCACCGCGACGTCAAGCCGCAGAACGTCCTCGTCGACGAGGAGGGCTCGGCCAAGGTCACGGACTTCGGCATCGCCCGCACGCTCGATCAGGAGGGCCTGACGGCGGACGGGCGGGTGCTCGGCACGACGGACTACGTGTCGCCGGAGCAGGCGCTCGGCCAGTCGGTCACCGGGCAGAGCGACGTGTACTCGCTCGGCGTCGTGCTCTTCGAGATGCTCACCGGCGACGTCCCGTTCAAGGGCGAGAACCAGGTCGCCGTCGCGATGAAGCACGTGCGGGAGGAGCTGCCCGACGTCCAGCTGCGCCGCCCCGAGGTCTCGGCCGCGCTGGCCGCCGTCCTCGACCGGGCCACCGAGAAGGACCTCGACGCGCGCTATCCGAGCGCCGGCGCGTTCATCGCCGACCTCGAGGACGCGCTGTCGATCGAGACCGCACGCTCGGGTCAGGTGACCGGCGAGGCCACGGCGATCATCCGCACGCTGCCCAAGCGGGCACGGCGGCGGCTGCCGTGGCGCACGCGCACCGGGATCGGCCTCCTCCTCGCCCTCGCGCTGGGCGGCCTCGCCCTCGTGATGATCCTCGTGGTCTTCGCGGCCGACAACGCCGAGCGCGGGACGGGTGCCCAGCGCAGCCCCACCCCGGCGCCGCCATCGCTCGAGGAGGTCCCGCTCGGCCAGCGAGCCGCGAGCGACTTCGATCCGGCCGGCGACGACCGCGAGCACGAGGACGAGACGAGCTTCGTCCTCGACGGCAACAAGGCGACGACCTGGTCGACGGAGACCTACGCCGCGGGCGACCTGCAGAAGGACGGCGTCGGCATCGTCGTGGACGCCAAGCCCGACGTCGCCGCCGCCCAGATCCAGATCACCACGCCGACCCCGGGCTGGAGCGCCGACATCTACGTCGCGCCGAACGGCGACAAGCCGCGCACGACGCCGCCGGCCGGCTGGGAGCGGGTGGGCTCCGTCGCCGACGCGGGTCGCACGGAGACCGTGGACCTCGACACCGCCGGGAACCGGTTCCGCTACTACCTCGTCTGGATCACCAAGCTCCCCGCCGACGAGCAGAAGGTCGAGATCTCGGAGATCGTCCTCCGTCAGCGGACGAACTGAAATCGCGTAAATCCCCGTAGTTGCGCATTACTCTGCCCCGGCGAGAAATGCTTGACATGGACGGATGTTCGGGTGTAGAACATCTCACGTACCGGGAGGAGACTCGGGCGGCACCCGTCATCCGGGCCAGCCCGCCGACCTCGCGGACCTGTCCACACGTTCTTCTGGGGAGGAAGAATGCGCGCACTCCGCTCAGCGATGCTCGTCGCTGCCTGCATGACGGCAGCAGTGCTGGTCCCTGCGACGTCGGCGTCCGCCGCCTACCAGGTCGATCTCAGTTTCGCGGCCGGCCTGACCAAGGGCCTGACCAACCCCAACGGGACGCCCCCCGGCGTGAACCGTGAGGGCTGCGTGCCGCGCGCCGGCACCCGTCCCGTGATCCTCGTCCACGGCACGACGGAGAACCGCCTGGCGAACTTCTCCGGCCTCGGGCCGTTCCTCGCGAACCTCGGGTTCTGCGTCTTCGCCCCGAACTACGGCTACTACAACAACATCCCCGCGCTCAACTACATCGAGAAGAACGCGGCAGAACTCTCCACGTACGTCGACTCGATCCTGGCCAAGTACCCGCAGTTCGACAAGGTCGATCTCGTCGGCCACAGCCAGGGCGGCATGATGCCGCGGTACTACATCAAGTTCCTCGGGGGCCAGAACAAGGTCAACCGCCTCGTCGGACTTGCGCCGTCGAACAACGGCACGACCCTGAGCGGCATCGCGAACCTCGCGAAGGTGTTCGGCATCACCGGGATCGTCGAGCAGGTCGGCCCGGCGTTCGCCCAGCAGATCAAGGGCTCGCCGTTCATCACGAACCTCAACGCCGGCGACCCGACTCCGGGCAACGTCAAGTACGACGTGCTCGTCACCAACGGTGACCAGGTCGTCACGCCCTACCGCAGCGCCTTCATCGCGGGTGCGTCGGCCTGGACCGCCCAGAGCGGCTGCATCCTCGAGGCCTCCGAGCACCTGCAGTTCAGCTACTCGACCCGCGTGCAGACCAAGGTCGCGAACCTGCTGGACGGCCGCAACCGCAGCCTGCCCTGCCGACTGGTGCTGCCTTACGTCTGAGCCGCGTCGCGCGAACGGCGCGACCCACGTCCTCGGCCGCCTGTAGCGAGGGGGAAGCGGCCGAGTTGACGCAGTCCTGGACCTGTCCCCAGGCGTCCCGGGCCGGTCGGAGTCTTGACTCCGGCCGGCCCGCGGTCGTTCTGGGCACGTTGGCCGACTTGACGCGGCGTCATCCGGTCAGGTAGAAGATCGCGCCGCTTTCTGGGGAACGAGAGCGGCGTTGTGTCCTGTCCACGCAGCACCTCTCTGGGAGGAGAGTCATGAGTATTCGTCGCTATGCGGCGGCGGCCACCTGTGCCGTCGTTGCCCTCATGGCTGGCGCCAGCAGCGCGTCCGCCTACACCGTCACCCCGAGCTTCGCACTCGGCCTGAGCTTCGGCCTGGCCGATCCGAACGGCACGCCTCCCGGCGTCAACCGTGACGACTGCAAGCTCACCGCCGCCAAGCCGCGGCCGGTCATCCTCGTGCACGGCACGACCGAGAACCGCCTCGCGAACTGGTCGGGCCTCGGCCCGCGCCTGGCCAACGAGGGCTTCTGTGTCTTCGCGCCGAACTACGGCTACTACAACAACATCCCGGCGCTCAACTACATCGAGCAGAACGCCGCGGAGCTCTCGGCCTACGTCGACAGCGTCCTGGCGAAGTACCCGGGCGTGACCAAGGTCGACCTCGTCGGCCACAGCCAGGGCGGCATGATGCCGCGCTACTACATCAAGTTCCTCGGGGGCCAGAACAAGGTCAACCGCCTGATCGGCCTCGCGCCCTCGAACCAGGGCACGACCCTGAGCGGCATCGCGAACCTCGCGAAGGTGTTCGGCATCACGGGGATCGTGGAGCAGGTCGGCCCGGCGTTCGCCCAGCAGATCAAGGGCTCGGCGTTCATCACGAACCTCAATGCCGGCGACCCCACGCCGTTCAGCGTCAAGTACGACATGCTCGCGACCAACGGCGACCAGGTCGTCACGCCGTACACGAGCGCCTACCTGCCCGGCGGCACCGCCTGGACCGCCCAGAACGGGTGCATCCTCGAGGCCTCCGAGCACCTGCAGTTCAGCTACTCGGCCCGGGTCCACACGAAGGTCATGAACCTGCTCGACGGGCGCAACCGCGCCCTGCCGTGCAATCTGGTTCTGCCGTACGTCTAGGACGCCTCGCCCCAGGCGGCGGTGCCGCCTAGAACGAGTACCTCTGTGCCGCCTCCGCTCTGCGGAGTGCGAGGCGGCACAGGTCCTCGACGAGGTCCGGGTAGCTCAGGCCGCTGGCCGCCCAGAGCTTGCCGTACACCGACGTGGCGGTGAACCCGGGCATCGTGTTCAGCTCGTTGACGAGCACGTCGTCCCCGTCGACGAAGAAGTCGGCCCGCGCGAGGCCGTGGCAGTTCGCTCGCGTGAACGCCTCGGCGGCGAGCTGCTGGACGCGCGCGGTCTGCTCGTCGGTGATGCGCGCCGGCACCACGAGATTCATGCCGCCCGCCGCGTACTTGGCCTCGTAGTCGTACCAGTCGGCGTCGCCGAGCAGCTCGATCTCGCCCGGCGTCGAGACCTCCGGCTCCTCGGGCGTGCCGAGCACCGAGCACTCGATCTCCAGCCCGGCGGCCATCGCCTCGACGACGACGCGGGGGTCGTGGCCGAACGCCTCGTCGAGCGCGCCGCCCAGGTCATCGGCGGCCGTGACCTTCACGATCCCGACCGACGAGCCGAGCCGCGCGGGCTTGACGAACACGGGGAGGCCCAGACGCTCCAGGGAGGCGAGCACGGCGTCGCGGTCCTCGCGCCACTGCGCATGATGGACGCCCTCGTAGTCGACCTGCGGGATGCCCGCGGCGCGCATGAGGTCCTTGAAGACGATCTTGTCGATGCACGCCGCCGACGCCAGCACGCCCGAGCCCACGTACGGCACGTCGAGGAGCTCGAGCAGCCCCTGCACCGTGCCGTCCTCGCCGAACGGCCCGTGCAGGACCGGGAACGCGACGTCGGCGCCCAGCAGGCCGCCGCCGGGCGTGAGCGTCACGGGCTCGCCGTCCTCCGTCTGCCAGGACCCGTCGCGGCCCAGCAGCACCCATACCGTCTCGTGGTGGCCGCGGTGCAGGCCCTCGCGCACGGCGGCCGCGCTCTTCAGCGACACGTCGTGCTCGGACGACCGCCCTCCCGCGAGGATCGCGACCTTCATCCCGTCGGCTCCGCGGGCGTGGTCTGGGGGGTGGTCTGCGGCGTCGTCTCGGGCTCCGGATCGGGGTTGAGGTCCGGGTCGAACTCGCCGACCGTGATCGTCACCGTGCTGCCGCGCTCGGCCCGCCCGCCGCTGGGCGACTGGCTCTGCACGCGATCGTCCTCGTCGGGAGAGTCGACCTCGGTGGTCGTCACGTTGACGTCGAAGCCGGCATTGCGCAGGGTGCTCGTGGCGTTGGCCTGCGAGCGGCCGGTGACGTCGGGGACCGCGACCTCGGCGGGCTCGGCCGCGACGACGATGCTCACGCGACTGCCGCGCTGCGCCCGGGCGCCACCGGCGGGCGACTGCCTGAGGACCGTGCCGGCCTGGGCGTCGGACGTCTCCTCCTCGGTGACGACGGCCGTGAACCCGGCGTCCTGCAGCGCGCTGCGCGCGGCGTCCTCGGACTGGCCGACGACGTTCGGGACGTCCACCCGCTCTGCACCGGTGGAAACGACGATCGTCACGGTGGCGCCCGTGGTGGCCTGCTGGCCGCCCGACGGCCGCTGCTCGATGACCCGGTTCTCGGTCACCTCGTCGCTGGACTCGCGGTCCTCCTCGACCTCGAAGCCGGCGTCCTCCAGCGCCTGGCGCGCGGCGTTGCGCCCCTCACCGACGACGTCCGGCACCGTCGCGGTCCCCGGCCCGTCGGAGACGGTCAGCCGCACCCGCGAGCCCTGCTCGGCGCGTGTGCCGCCGGATGGGTCCTGGCCGATGACCTCGTTGCGCTCGCGCGTGGAGTTCTCCCGGACCGTGACGACCTCGAAGCCCTCGTCCTCGAGGCGATCGGTGGCCGACGCCAGCGACGCGCCGACGACACTGGGCACGGTGACACGCTCGTTGCCGCTCAGCAGCAGCGCGGCGACCGCCACGATCGCCACGAGCAGGCCGAGGCCCAGCGCCCACAGCCACGTGCGGTTCGTGCCGTCGCGCTCCTCCTCCTCGGGCGGCGCCCACGGCTCGGCCGCGTGCTCGCCGGAGATGGGCGCGTCGGCCGGCCACTCCTCGGGCGGCGGGATGATCTCGCCGGGCGGGATCGCATCGGGATCGGGGAGCAGCGCCTGCGCGTGTTCGAGCTCACCGATGAACTGCTCGGCGTCGGCCTGGCGGTGGGCCGGGTCCTTGCTCAGCGCCCGCAGGATCGCGTCCTCGAGCTCCGGGGTGACGGCCGGGTTGAGCTGCGACGGCGGGCGCGGCTCCTCGCTGACCTGCTTGAGCGCGATCGTGACCGCGGACTCCCCCTCGAACGGCACGCGACCGGTCACGAGCTCGTAGAGCATGACGCCGATCGAGTAGAGATCGGCGGCCGGGCCGGTGGGGTGACCCTGCGCCTGCTCGGGCGACAGGTACTGCGCCGTGCCCATGATCGACCCGGTCTGGGTCATGTCCGACGCGCCGGCGCGGGCGATGCCGAAGTCGGTGACCTTCACCCGCGGATGGGTGGGGTCGGACTCGTCGACGATGACGTTGTGCGGCTTGAGGTCGCGGTGCACGATGCCGCGCTTGTGGGCGAACTTCGCGGCGCGCAGGACCTGGGTCGTGACGTCGATGGCCTCGGCGAGGGGCAAGGGCCCGGTCTCGGTGATCAGGTCCTTCAGCGACCGCCCCTCGAGGTACTCCATCGCGATGTAGTAGGTGCCGTCCCACTGGCCGCGGTCGTACACGCTGACGACGTTCGGGTGCTGCAGGCCGGCGGCGTGCGATGCCTCGCGGCGGAAGCGCTCGACGAACTCGGCGTCCTCGGCGAACCGCCGGTACAGGAGCTTCAGCGCGACCTTGCGCCCGAGCTGGAGGTCCTCAGCGCAGAACACCTCGGCCATGCCGCCGGCGCCCAGGCGCGAGATCACCTGGTAGCGGCCGTCGATGACCGTCCCCTCGTCGGGTGCGTCGATCGGCGTACTCATCGCAGCAGCTCCTGGAGGACGCGCTGGGCGATCGGTGCGGCGGTGTCGCCGCCCTGACCGCCCTGCGAGCGCTCGACCGTCACGGCGATCGCGTACTGCGGGTCATCCAACGGCGCGAAGCCGATGAACCAGGGCTGGTTGAGGTCGGTGTCCGGGTCGATCTCCGCGGTGCCCGTCTTGCCGCCCACCTCGATGCCCTGCAGCGCGGCCGCGGTGCCCGTCCCCTCACGCACGACGTTGCCCATCATCTGCTGCAGCTCCCTCGCGGCCGATTCGCTCATCACCCGGGCTTCCTGCTCGGGGTCTGCATCTTCGCGGGTCCGCCCGTCGGGATCGACGATCCGGTCCATGAGCCAGGGCTTCATGCGCTTGCCGTCGTTGGCGACGGTGGCGGCGACGGTGGCCATCTGCAGGGGCGTCACGAGCAGCTTGTCCTGCCCGATCGCCATGCGCCCGACGTCGACCGCACCCGAGGTCGCCGGCACGACGCGACCCTCGACGTACTCGCCGCTGGGGGCCTTCTCATCGGCCGGGAGATCGATCGGAGGGTCGACACCGAAGCCGAAGCGTTCCATGTACCGCGCCATCGTGCCTTTCCCCAGGTCCTCGGCGACCTCGGCCCACACCGTGTTGACCGAGTTCGTGAGCGCCGTCGTGAGCGTGATCGGCCCGAAATCCTGGCCTCCGGAGTTCGCGAGCGGCACGCCGGAGATCTCCTTGCCGCTGTTGCCGTCGATGGTCGAGTCCGGGGTGAACTCGCCGCTGTCCAGCGCCGCGGCCGCGGTCACGACCTTGAAGGTCGAGCCCGGCGGATACAGCGCCTGGGTCGCGCGGTTCAGGAGCGGCGCGTTCTCCTCGTCGCCGTTCAGCGCCTCGAAGGTGTCCTGGTCGCGAATCGCGTTCTGGTCGTAGCCGGGCACGCTGGCGAGCACCCGGACCTTGCCGGTGTCGGGCTCCATGACGACGACGGCGCCCTTGCGGCCGGCCAGCGCGTCGATCGCCGCGCGCTGCGCGCCCGGGTCCAGGGTCGTGCGCAGCTCGTCGCCCTCGCGCTTGCGGGCCAGGAACTGGTCGAGCAGCGTCGTGATCTCGCCGTGGTCGCCGACCAGCGCGTCGGTGTAGAAGCGCTCGAGGCCGGCCTGGCCGCGGTCGACGAACGAGTACCCGACAGCGTGCGGGAACAGCGGGTCGTCCGGGTAGCGGCGGGAGTACGTGTCCTGCGGCCCGGCGACGCTGCGCGCGATGAGGTTGCCATCGCGGTCGCGGATCGGACCGCGGTCGATGCGCTGCTGGTCGAGCAGCTCACGGCGGTTCTTCGCGTTGTCGCGCAGCGCCTCGGCCTCGAACACGGTCCAGCGCGACGTCCACGCCACGAGCAGCGCGAACAGCACGACGACCACGAGGTAGACCCGGAAGATCGGCTTGTTCATCCGCCGACCGCCTCTCGCCGGGCCCGGTCGGAGATGAGCAGCAGCAGCGCGACCAGCAGGAAGTTCGCCACGATCGACGAGCCGCCGTAGCTGATGAACGGCAGCGTCACGCCGGTGAGCGGGATGAGCTTGACGACGCCGCCGACGATCACAAAGACCTGGAGCGCGAAGACCGCGCTCAGCCCGGCCGCGAGCAGCGTGCTGAACGAGTCCTGCGCGAGCATCGCGATGCGCATCCCGCGCTCGGTGATGAGCAGGTAGACCACGAGCACGCCGCACGCGCCCGCGAGGCCGAGCTCGTTGGTGATGAGCGCGTAGATGAGGTCGGTCTGCGCGGCCGGGAGGATCGGCCCGCCACCGGGGGTCTCGATCAGCGCCTGCCCGAAGCCGGCTCCCGCCACGCCCCCGTCGGCCTGGGCGAAGAGGGACTGCGCGATCTGGTAGCTGCCGCCCACCTGGTCGTAGAGCTCGTCGTCGAACGGGTGCTGCCACGCGTCGATGCGGTCGGCGACATGGCCGACGGTCGACGCGAAGAACCACGCCCCGAACGCGAACATCGAGAAGCCGATGACGACGAAGGAGGCGCGGTCGGTCGCGACGTAGAGGATCGCCAGGAACGCGCCGAAGAACATGAGCGACGACCCCAGGTCGCGGATGAAGACGAGCAGGACCATCGCCGCGCCCCACACCACGAGCAGCGGCCCGAGGTGCTTCAGCGGCGGGAACGTGATCCCCGCGAACCGCCGCGCGCCCTGCACGAGCATCTGCCGCGTGTCGCGCAGGTACGACGCGAGGAAGACGATGATGCAGATCTTCGCCAGCTCCGCGGGCTGGAAGGCGATCGGACCGAGGTCGATCCCCAGGTACGCGCCGTTGACCTGCGCGCCGATCCCCGGCACGCGCGGCAGCAGCAGCAGGACGATCCCGAGGAGCGCGATCGTGTACCGGTAGCGCTCGAGCACCCGGTAGTCGCGGCGCAGCAGCAGGATCGTCGCCGCGAACACGATCAGCCCGATGACGAACCACTGCGCCTGCTCGCGGGCCAGGGTCTCGTCGATCCGGTAGATCATCACCAGGCCGAAACAGGCGAGCAGAGCGACGAGCGGGAAGAGGTACGGGTCCGCGTCGGGAAGCGTGAAGCGGATGATGAGGTGCGCGACGAAGCACAACCCGAGGAACACGCCGCCGTACGTCAGCGATGCGTCGCTGATGAGGTCGTCCTCCTGGATGAACACCGCGGCGAACCCCACGGTGACCAGGAGCGAGGCGGGGATCAGCGCCAGCAGCTCGCGATTACGTGCGCTCATCGGGCCGGCGAAGTCGCCAGTTCGCCTCGCTCGAGCTGGTTGATGAGGTCCGCGGCGTCCTCGCGGGAGCGCAGCGAATGATCGAGCAGCTCCTCCCGGCGGGCCTCGGCCACGGCGTCGACCGGCACCCCGCTCGTGTAGTTCAGCGTGTAGAGGTCCAGTCCGAGGGGCAGCTCGTACGGCAGCCCGCGGTACATCGCGACGAACCCGTCGCTGCTGCCGACGAAATACACGGCCTGCGACGCGGCGTACGCGCCGAACAGGATCGGGATCCCCAGGAAGACCGCCACGCCCAGGGCGATGAGGAACCGGCGGCCGCGGGTCCGCCCGAGCGTCTGGTCGACGGGAGCCTCCTGCGGCGCGCGCGGCTGCAGGCGCCGCGCCTGTGCCTCGGCGGCGGCGCTGTCGGCGTCCTGGACCGCGGCGCGGATCTGCGCGGCCGTCGGCGCGTCGCCGCCGGCCATCGTCGCCTGGTCGTCCGGCGCCGCCGTGGCGCCGCCGACCTCCTCGATGCGGAACAGGACCACGGTGATGTTGTCGCGGCCGCCGGCCTCGTTCGCGGCGGCGACGAGCCTGCGCGCCACGGCCTCCAGCGGTTCGCCCGGCGTCTGCGTGGCGAGGACCTCCGCGACGGCCTCCTCGCTGATCATCGACGTCAGGCCGTCGCTGCACAGCAGGTAGAGGTCGCCCGCCTGGGCGCGCCAGGATGCCGTGTCGACCAGGACATCGGGCTCGGGCCCCAGCGCCCGGGTGATGATCGAGCGCTGCGGGTGCTCCTCGGCCTCCTCGGCGGTGAGCTTGCCCTGGCGGCGCAGCTCCTCGACGAGCGAGTGGTCCTCGGTCAGCCGTTCGAGCTCGCCGTCACGCCAGCGGTACGCGCGTGAGTCGCCGACGTGCGCCACGGCGATGTCGTGCTCGCCCACATGCGCCGCGGTGACGGTCGTCCCCATCCCGGCGCGGTGCACGTCGGTCCGGGACATCTCGTGGATCCGGGCGTTGGCGGTCTGGATGACCTCGGTGAGCGCCTGCTCCGGGGACAGCTCCGGCATCCCCTCGCCGAACGCCTCGATGACGGTGGTCGACGCGACCTCGCCGGCCTGCGCGCCGCCCATGCCGTCGGCCACCACGAACACCGGGGTGCGCGCGAAGAGCGCGTCCTCGTTGGCGCGGCGCTGACGGCCGGTGTCGGTGACCGACGCGTATTCGCTGACCCGGAGCATGCTCACGAGTCCTCGAAGGTGAAGATGGAGTCGCCGATGCGGATCCGGTCGCCGGGATGCAGCGGCTGCGGTCCCTGGACGGGCTCCTCGTTGAGGTAGGTGCCGTTGGTGGAACCGAGGTCTTCGAGCACGATGACGCTCCCCTGCCGGGTCAGCCGCGCGTGGCGGCCGGACGCGAAGGGGTCCTCCAGGTGGATTTCGACGTCGCCGCGCCCGAGCGTGCAGTCACCCGTCAGATCGTACGCGGCGCCCGGCTGGTGCCCGGGAACCGAGGTGATGACGAGGCGCGGGGAGTCGCCGCCCATCCCGACGCCCTGGGCGGCCGAGTGCAGGCCGGTGGCGTCCGGCGGCGGCACGGGGGAACGCGGCGTCGCCGAGGGACCCGCGACCACGGTCTCGCGCCGCAGATCCTTGAGCGCGCTGCGAGCGACCCAGAGCAGGAACAGGTACAGGATCGCCAGGAAGGCGAACTTCAGTGCGACAGAGGCGGGCTCGACCACGGATGCATCTTCGCGGATCGCCCGCCGGAACCGGCGCGAGGGCCGCTACGACAGTTCGAACGTCACCGGCGCCGTGCCCAGCTCGAGCTGATCGCCGGCGTGCAGCGGCTGCTCGCCGCGGACGTCACGGCCGTTGACCCGCACCCCGTTCGTCGATCCCAGGTCACGCACCGTCCACCCGGTCTCCCCGCCCGGCCGCACCTCGGCGTGGTGGCGGGACACGTTGGGGTCGGACAACACGACGTCGCAGTCGCGGCTGCGGCCCAGCAGCGCGCCGCCGGGCGGGACGACATGGCGGCGGCCCTCGGCCAGCAGCAGCGGCTTGACCGGCGCGGGGTTGCTCACCTGCGCCGACTCGACGGCACCGCGGACCCGGTCGGCGGTCGAGTAGACCATCGTGTGCCCGTGGTCGGCCTGGACGGCGGCGGCGCCTCCGGCCTCAGGCTCGGCGGGGCGCACGAGCCGCGCCTGGATGCCGAACTCGCCGAGCGACAGCCGGCTGTCGGTGCGGAACTCCACCACTGGGCGTGCGACGAGCGCCAGCTTCTCGCGGCGCGCGTGCTCGAGCAGATACGCGCAGAGCTCGCCGGCGACCTCCTGCTCGACGCCCTCGTACTTCGCCCGGTCGGCCTCGGAGAGGTAGAGGACGTACTCGTTCGGGACGTACGTGCGCGACAGGGACACCGTCTTGTGGTCGTCCATCTCGCGCACGAGCTTGCGCGCGAGCTCCACGGGACGCACCTCGGAGCGGAAGACCCGCCCGAAGGTGCCCTCCACCAGCTCGGAGAGCGTGCGTTCGAGATTGCGCAGGACGCTCATCGCTGAGGGCAATCGTAGTCCGGCGTCATCGTGGCGGGTCCGCCACCGCGCGGGCGACGACCGCCACGACGCCCGCGACCACCGCGCCCGCGACGAGGCCGTGCGGCCGCGGGAGGGCGAGTGCCGTCGCCACGCCGTCGGTCGCAGCGGCCGTTCCCGCTGCCCAGCCCGTCGCCGCCGCGATGTCGGCCGCGGCGTTCCACCCGCGCACGAGGACCGGCAGGAGCGCGGCGGCGATGGCCCAGATCGCGACCAGCGCGACCGCGCCGCTGGAGACCACATCGGCGAGCACGTCCGCCGCCGCGGAGGTCGTGCCGGTCCATGCGCCGGCGCCATCACCGAGATAGAGCGCCGTCTCCAGCGGCACGGCGGCGAGCAGCACCCACCACGCGCCGAGGGCTCCCAGGCCCGCACGCACCGCGACTCCACGCGCCTGGCCTGCCAGCGCCGGGAACGCACCGGCCAGCCCCGCGAGTCCCAGCAGCGGCGCGAGCACCGGCACCGACCACGCGGTGCCGGCCCGGGGCACCAGCAGCGGGACGGGAGCGAGCATGGCGCCGAGCAGGATCGCGGTGCCGGGCTCGCGGAGCGCCACCGCGCCGACGACGCCGCACGCGGTGATCAGCCACCCCAGCCGGGGGAGCAGGAGGACGGCGCAGGCGGCGCCGATTGCCAGCAGCCACGGGGACGGCATCCCCTCCGGGCGCGCCCAGCTCAGCGCACCGGCCACGAGCAGCCCCGCGAGGGCGGCGGCCCCGGCGCGCGCGGGCACCGCGGTCGTGCGGCGGGGCGGCGCGTCCTGGGGGTCGAGCACCCCCGCGGCGTGGACCGGCATCTCATCACCGGGCTGCCAGCGCCCGTGCGCGACCTGCGTCACATCCCGGGCGAACCGCGTCCCGGCGCGCAGCACGTGCGTGACGGTCTCCATCGCGCCGCCGGTGATGAGACCCGGCTCGTCGTCGAGGTCGGGGATCGCGCGGCGCAGCGCGGCCCGCAGGGCGCCCGGCTTCTGGCGGGCCCGCGGGTCCACGGCGACGGCCCGGTCGATCGCCGCGCACAGCTCTTCGGGCAGGTCGCGCCGCACGCGCTCGAGCGGCGTGATGTCCACGTCGACGAGACGGGCCGTCTCCGCCGCGTTCGCGCCGCGGCGCGGGTTGACGCCCGCCAGCGCCTCGTACAGGACGATCCCCAGCGCGTAGACGTCGGCCGGCGGCCCCGCGGCGCGACCCCGTGCCTGCTCGGGCGCCATGTAGGTGAGGGTGCCGAGCACGTCCCCGGTGCGGGTCAGCGTGTCATCGCCCGCCAGCCGCGCGACGCCGAAGTCCGTCAGCTTCGCGACCGCGCCGGCCTCGTCGGAGGCGTCGGGACAGATGACGTTCGCGGGCTTGATGTCGCGATGGACCACCCCGCGGCTATGCGCGTGCTCGAGGGCGTCGCACAGGGCGATCCCGATCTCGGCGACGTCGCGGTCGGACAGCGCGCCGTCGCGCATGAGCACCTGAAGCGTCGGCCCGCGCACGAGCTCGCAGACGAGGATCCAGTCGCCGTCCTCGGCCTGGCCCGCCTCGTAGAGCGCGACGACCGCGGGATGGGCCAGCCGCGCGGCGGCGACCGCTTCGCGCCCGGCGCGCTTGGGGCCGCCGACCTCGGCGCCGCCGCCGATCCGCTTGACCGCGACGCGCCGGTGCAGCCGGGTGTCCTCGGCCAGCCAGACGACGCCCATGCCGCCCTCGCCCAGCCGCGAGAGCAGGCGATAGCGGCCGAGCAGCAGGTCGTCGTCATCGACGGTGACGGGGGCGGAACGGGCCTGGTGCACCGCCTCTCACGTTCGCCGGATGACCCCGCCCGCCTGCCTGAAAATGCAGGAAGACCGACGGTGACGGCAAACTTGCATGGTGCATGTTCTCCCTCGGAGATAGTGCGCGCCTTCTTTCCCTCCGCCCGGAGCGTCCCTGTGTCGTTCTTTGACGAGGGCGACGAGCCCCGTACCCAGCAGTCCCGCACCCGCCGTCCGGCACCGTCCGGTCCTGGCGGCGGCATGCCCGATCACCAGCAGCTGCTCGTGCGCCGCGCGGTCGCGGCGGGGCTCGGCCTGCTCATCCTCCTGCTGCTGTTCTTCGGCATCCGCGGCTGCCTGGACAGCCGCAAGGAGAACGCGCTGAAGGACTACAACCGCGACGTGACCGGTCTGGCCCAGAACTCGGGGGAGACGACCGCGGCGTTCTTCGAGACCCTCGTGCAGGGCGACCTCGCCCCCGCCGACCAGCAGACCGAGCTGAACACGCTGCGCGCCCAGGCCGAACGTCAGGTCCAGGCGGCGCGCGACATCTCGGTGCCCGGCGACATGGAGCCCGCGCAGGCCAACCTGCTGCTCGCCCTGCAGTTCCGCGAGGAGGCCATGGCGCGGATCGCCCAGCGCATCCCCACGGCGCGGGGCAGTGAGCGCGCCGCGGCCGAGGAGGCGACGAACCAGATCGCCGGGCAGATGGAGAAGCTCCTGGCGTCCGACGTCGTCTGGTCGCAGCGGGTCGAGCCGTTCATGAAGGAGGCGCTCACCGCGCAGGACATCGGCGACCCGGTGACCGTGAGCCGGGTCCTGACCAGTCTCAGCTGGCTCGACGCCGGCACGGTGGCCGGCCGCATCGGCGGGACCGCCTCCGAGGACAGCAACGAGAACGCGAGCCAGGAGGACGGCGAGGTCGCGCCCGGTCTCCACGGCCACGGCCTCGTCAGCACGAGCGTCGGCGACACCACGCTGCAACCCGGAGGGACGCCGAACCGCATCCCCGCCAGCGGGAACCCCACGTTCAACGTGACGTTCGCCAACCAGGGCGACAACAACGAGGAGAACGTGCGGGTCCGGGTGACGGTCAAGCCACAGACGGGCGAGTCGGTCAGCGCCACGAAGACCGTCGACCAGACGACCGCCGGCGCCGAGGCCGAGGTCGCGGTCCCCCTCGGGGAGGCCCCGCCCATCGGGACGCCGGCGACGATCACCGTCGAGGTCCTCCAGGTCCCCGGCGAGGAGAAGACCGACAACAACCGCCAGGAGTACACGGCGCTGTTCACGCGGTAGCCGTCGCGCCGCCCGCGCGCTCGCTACCGTCCGCTGGCGATGGACGAGATCACCTCCACCGTGGGGATCGTGGCGGTCGCGGCCGCCGCGGCCGCGCTCCTCGCGGTCGTGCTCGCGGTGCTCCAGTGGCGCGCGCTGCGCCGGATGCGCCTGGCGCAGACGCAGGTGCTCGGGGATTACGGCGCGCAGGACCTCATCGCGCACGCCGCGCACCTGCACCACGAGTTCGAGGCCCTGCACGCGTTCATCACCGACGCGGCGGGGCGACTGGACCGGCGGCTGGACGTGGTCGAGGAGCGGGTCGACGGGGCCGTCACCCGCGTGGGCCTGCTGCGCTACGACGCGTACAACGAGATGTCGGGGCGGCAGTCCACCTCGATCGCGCTGCTCGACGACCGCCAGTGCGGCGTCGTGCTGTCGTCGATCCACCACCGCGACCAGGCGCGGCTGTACGCCAAGCAGGTGATCTCCGGGCGCGGCGAGCTCCAGCTCTCCCCGGAGGAGGAGGAGGCGATCCGGCTGGCGCGGTCGAGCACCCCCGCGCCGGAGCCCGAACCGGCGCCGCCGGCCGAGCCCGCACCCGAGCGCGAGCCGGTCCTCGAGGACCCGGACACCCCGTGAAGGTCGCCTACCTCGGCCCGGCCGGGACGTTCTCCGAGGAGGCGGCCGCGACGGCGCCACGCGCGGCCGGCGCGGAGCTCGTCCCGCAGGCGACCATCGCCGACGCCATCGAGGCGGTGGGCGATGGGCGTGCCGACGAGGCGGCCGTGCCGATCGAGAACTCCATCGAGGGCTCCGTCGCCCAGACGCTCGACACGCTGGCCGACCGGACCGACGTGACCATCGTCGGCGAACAGGTGCTGGCCGTCTCCCACCTGCTCGTCGCGGCGGGGCCGCTCGACGAGGCCGACCTGCGCCGCGTGGTCTCGCATCCGCAGCCGCTCGGGCAGTGCGCGCACTGGCTGCGGGCGCACGTCCCGGGCGCCGAGCTGGTGGCGGCGTCGTCGACGGCAGACGCGGTCCGGGAGATCGCCGCCGCCCCCGGACAGCCGTGGGCCGCGATCGGCACGCGGCGCGCCGCTGAGCTCTACGGGGGAACGATCCTCGCGGAGGGCATCGAGGACGTCCCCGGCAATGAGACGCGGTTCGTCTGGATCGGGCACCGCGACGCGCCGGTCGAGGCCCCGACGAAGACGTCGCTCGTGTTCTGGGGGTCGGGAGACGACACCCCGGGCTGGCTCGCCGACTGCCTGTCGGAGTTCGCTCGCCGCGGGGTGAATCTCACGAAGATCGAGTCCCGGCCGCTGCGCGGCCAACTCGGCCACTACCGCTTCTTCGTCGACCTGGCACTCGGGCTGGACGCCGACGATGCGCGCGCCGCGGTCGACGGCCTGCGGACCCATTGCGAGCACGTGCGGGTCCTCGGCAGCTACCCCGCGTAGCACCGGAAGCTGGCGCGGCGGGACGCCATTCCTTCTGGGTTCGGGGATCCGGTCAGTAGACTCGGCCAGGCCATGCCAGGTGACGTCCTCACTCCACCAGGCCCACCAGGGTCCGTACCGCTCTCTGAGCACCCGCGGTACGGACCGGATGTTGGCGGCGGCGCAAGCCGTGGCGCCAATGGCAGGGTGCTCGTTCTCAACGCGACGTATGAGCCGATCAACGTCTGCACCGTGCGGCGCGCGGCGGTCCTGCTCCTGAAGGAGAAGGCCGAGGTCGTCGAGCACGGATCGTGGGAGCTGCGGTCGGAGAACACCTCCATGGCGCGGCCGGTCGTCATTCGGCTCGTCACCTACGTGAAGGTGCCGCGCGACACGCACCAGCGGAAGATCACGCGGCGTGCCGTCTTCGCCCGCGACGGGTGGGAGTGCCAGTACTGCGGCGCCCGCTCGCAGCTGACCGTCGATCACGTCATCCCGCGGTCGAAGGGCGGCGGCTCGACGTGGGAGAACATCGTCGCCGCGTGTGCGCCGTGCAACCGGCGCAAGGGCGACCAGCTGCCCAAGCAGGCGAACATGATCCCGAAGCGCGTGCCGCGGGTCCCGCACCCGCAGGTGTTCATCCATGTCGCGAGCCCCCACATCCCGGGGGCGTGGAAGCCGTGGCTGCCTGAGGCTGGGGTCGCGGAAGCGGCGTAGGGTCAGGCTGATGTCGCCGCGCGGGTGACGCGGCGAAGAGCAATGGCACACACCGCGCCCAAAGCGTACGAAACGGCTGCGACGGGCGCGTACCACTGCAAGGTGCCGGGGTCCGTCGTGCCGGTCACGATGGCGGCGGGCACCATCGCCGCGACCGCCAGCCAACAAGTGACCCACGCGGCATGCAGCGACGACCGTGCCTCCGGGTGCCCGGCGTCGTCGACCAGGCGCCCGAGAACGCGCCACGGAGTGACGAAGCACCAGGGCGGGACGAACCACGCCGCGGTCACCCAGGTGGCTCCGGGACCGCCGCGCGCGGCGTGGAGGGCCCGCACGGCGGCGTGGAACCAGACCACCCAGAGGACGACCGGGACGAGGAGGGCGATCGACAGCGGGCCGGTCAGCCCGAGCTCCAACGCCGTGAGGGCGTCGGCGTTGGGATCGGCGACCGCGAACCAGCCGCCCACCACCGCGTAGATCGCCGCGAGGGCAGCCGACCCCCACGCGATCCAGCCGCACGCGCGGACGGCCAGCGGGGCACGCCGGGCAGCGACCATCGCGGGCGGCTCTTCGGGCCGGGTAAGTGGAGCGTCGGCGGGGCTGACGGACGCCAGGACCGCGGCGAGACGGTGCGAGAGGGCCCACGTGACCGTCGCGCCAAGCGCCGCGGCAACGGTGCCGAGCGCGAAGGCGACGGCATCGGCGCGGTAGGACCGCGCGTACGCGTCCACGTCCGCGTCGGTCGGGGGGATCAGCGCGAACGCCACGCCAAACGCCACCATGAAGAGGACCGTGATCGTCCACCACGCCTGCATCAGCGCCTGTAAGGCAAGGCCGCGGGCCGGCGGTGACGCCGTGATCCGCCACAGGTCGTTCAGGGCGCGTTTGGTTGTGACCCAGGAGACCACGGGGACGAACAGGAGGGTGAGCGTTACCGCCGGCTGGGCGCGGAGCGCGCCGAGGGAGGACGCGCGGGCGAGCGCGTGCCAGAGCCAGACCGCCCAGAGCACCCCGGCGGCGAGCCACACCGTGATCGTCGTCAGGCGCGCGGGGACCTCGAGGTCCCCGCTGGTGGGCAGCGCCTCGACGTCGGACTCCGTCCACGCGAGGAGATCGAGGCTGATCGCGACCATGGCCGCGGCGGTGCACGCGCCGAGCACCAGCGCGGCGACGGTGCACCGTACGAGGACCGGCGGGACGGCGGTCAGCCGTAGCTGAGTGGCTTCCATGCGCGGCGGAGCGTACACGTGCGGCACAACGCACGAGGGGCGCCCCAGATGGGACGCCCCTCGATTCGAGAACTGCTGGTGGAAAATCCGCGCCAAACGGACTAACGACCGGGAGGACCAGATCCGGCATTCAGCGCGGCGGTGGCCCGGGTGGATTCGCTGGGGTCAGCCAGCACGTCCGGCCTCAGCGGCCGGGCACCTCCAGGGTCCCGCAAGTACTGTCACTACAGATACGGACCACCTCCTTTCGCTGGTGATCCAAAAATAGCGAACTGCCGGGACGGTCTCGACCCCTCCCGGCGCGCGTGCGCTATTCGTCCGTCTCAGCCTCCGGCTCGTCGGCCGGCGGATCGGCCTCGACGACGGCCTCGCCCTCCTCGGGCGGCGCCTCTCCGAGGCCGGTGATCTCGGCTCCTCGCTGGGCCTCCTCGTCGGACTCGACCACCAGCGCCACCGCGCTGACGACGTCGTCGCCGCGCACGTTCATGACCGTGACGCCCTGGGCGGCGCGGCCGGTCTGGCGGATGCCCTCGACCCCCGTGCGCTGCACCATGCCGTCGCGGGAGATGAACAGCAGCGACTCGTGCGGCCGGACGACCAGCGCCGCGGCCAGGCCGCCGCGCTTCTCGCTGAACTTGATCGTCTGCACGCCCTTCGTGCCGCGGTTCGTCTTGCGGTACTCGGCGACGCTCGTGCGCTTGCCGAAGCCGCCCTCGGTGACGACCAGGAGCTCCTGGTCGTCCCGGGCGACCACCATCGTCAGGACGGCGTTGTCCTTGCCGGTGATGTTCATGCCGCGCACGCCCGAGGTGTCGCGGCCCATCGCGCGGACGTCGCTCTCGTGGAAACGGACCGCGAGGCCCTCCCGCGAGACGATCAGGATGTCGTCGTCACCGCTGGTGCGCTGGACGCTGATGAGCTCGTCGTCGTCGCGGATCTTGATCGCGATGATGCCGTCGGCCTTGATCGGCGTGTTGTACGCCAGGAACTCGGTCTTCTTCACGACGCCGGCCTTCGTCGCGAACATCACGTACTGGCCCTCGGTGAAGTCGCGGGTCGACAGCACGGACTGGATCCGCTCTCCCTCGCGCAGCGGCAGGATGTTCACGAGCGCCCGGCCCTTCGCCGTGCGCTGGGCCTCCGGGAGCTCGTAGACCTTCTTGCGGTAGACCTTGCCGCGGTTGCTGAAGAACAACAGGAAGTCGTGGCTCGAGCACACGAAGAGGTGCTCGGTGAAGTCCCCGTCCTTCATGTCCATGCCGATGACGCCGCGGCCGCCGCGGTGCTGCTGGCGGTACGTGTGCAGCGGCAGGGACTTGATGTAGCCCGAGTGCGTGATCGTGATGACCATCTGCTGGTCGACGATCAGATCCTCGATGTCGATCTCGTCTTCCGAGTCGGTGATCCGGGTGCGTCGTTCGTCCCCGAACCGCTCGACGATCTCGTTGAGCTCGTCCTTGATGACGCCGTAGACCTTCGTCTCGTCACCGAGCAGCTCGCGCAGCTCGCCGATGCGCTCGACCTTGTCGTCGTGCTCGGTCTGCACCGCGTCGGCCTCGAGTGCGGTGAGCTGGGACAGGCGCAGGTCGAGGATCGCCGAGGACTGGATCTCGCTGAGATCGAACCGCGCCATCAGCTCGGTCCGGGCGGCGTCGCGGTCGCGCGACTTGCGGATGAGGTCGATGATCGCGTCGAGGTGGTCCAGCGCGATGAGCAGGCCCTTGAGCACGTGGACGCGGCGCTCGAGGACGCCGAGCTCGTGCTTGGACCGGCGGACGATGATGTCGCGCTGGTGCTGGACGTAGTTGTGGATGATCGGGACGAGCCCGAGCGTCCGCGGCACCCCGTCGACGAGCGCGACCATGTTCACGCCGAACGTGGTCTGCATCGGCGTGTGCTTGTAGAGCTGGTTGAGCACCACCTCGGGGATGGCGTCGCGCTTGAGCTCGATGACCAGGCGCATGCCGCGCTTGTCGCTCTCGTCGAAGACGTCGGCGATGTCGGTGAGCTTGCCGTCCTTGACCAGGTCGACGATCTTGCGGATGAGGCCGGTGTCGCCGCCCTTCTTCACCGTGAACGGCAGCTCGGTGACGACGATCGCCTCCTTGCCGCGCCCGATGTCCTCGGTGTGCGCCATCGCGCGGATCCGGACGCGGCCACGGCCGCTGTCGTACGCGTCGCGGATGCCCTGGCGGCCGAGGATGATGCCGGCGGTCGGGAAGTCCGGGCCCTGGATGTGCTGCATGAGCCCGTCGACGCCGATGTTCGGATCGTCGATGTAGGCGATGACCGCGGCGGAGACCTCGCGCAGGTTGTGCGGCGGGATGTTCGTCGCCATGCCGACCGCGATGCCCGACGAGCCGTTGACGAGCAGGTTCGGGAAGCGCGACGGCAGGACCGAGGGCTCCTGGCTCGACCCGTCGTAGGTCGGCGTGAAGTCGACGGTGTCCGCGTCGATGTCGCGGAGCATCTCCATCGCCAGGCGCGTCATGCGCGCCTCCGTGTACCGCATGGCGGCAGCCGGGTCGTCGTCGATGGAGCCGAAGTTGCCCTGGCCGTCGACGAGCGGGTAGCGCAGGGAGAAGTCCTGCGCCATGCGGACGAGGGTGTCGTAGATCGACGAGTCGCCGTGCGGGTGATAGTTGCCCATCACCTCGCCGACGACCTTCGCCGACTTCGAGTACGGCCGCGTCGGGCCGAGGCCCATCTGCGACATGCCGTAGAGGACGCGGCGGTGGACGGGCTTCAGGCCGTCGCGGACGTCGGGCAGCGCGCGCCCGACGATGACGGACATCGCGTAGTCGAGGTACGCGGACCGCATCTCATCTTCGAGTGCGCGCGGCTCGATGTTGCCGCCGCCGATGACGTCGCTGGATGCCATGGGTGCGCTTCTCTCCTAGACGTCGAGGTTCGCCACGAGGCGAGCGTTGGTCTCGATGAACTCGCGCCGCGGTTCGACCTGGTCGCCCATGAGCATCGAGAAGATCCGGTCGGCCTCGGCCGCGTCCTCGACGTTGACCTTCGCGAGCGTCCGCGTCGCGGGGTTCATGGTGGTCTCTCCGAGCTGGTCGGCGTTCATCTCGCCGAGGCCCTTGAAGCGGCTCATCGTCACGCCCTTCTGCGCGACGCGCAGGACGGCCGGGCGCAGTGCGGCGAACGAGAGCGCCTCCTCCTCGACGTCCCCGAGGACGATCGAGAACGGCGGGATGCCCGCGAGCTGCAGGAGCTCCTGGTGCACGCGGACGAGCGACTTGTACTCGGGCTGGTCGAACAGCGAGCGCCGCATGCGCAGCGTCCGGGCCAGACCCGTACGGGTCTCGACCGCGCGGACGACGATGTCCAGTTCGTCCTCGTCGACCATGGAGGTCTCGTAGGGCGAGCCCTCGATGCCGGCCCGGCCGATCAGCTCGATCGCCGCAACGGACCCGGCGACCGATTCGTCGAGGATCGCCGACTCCTCGAGGAAGGTGACGATGTCGTTGCCGTGCTCGGCGCGCAGCGCCGCGGCCCAGCCCTCGTACTGCTTGACGAGCCGGCCGAACTTCTGCCAGCGCGTTTCGGTGATGCTGAACGCCTTGCCGTCGCGGTCGGTGATCTGGAACTTGTCCCACTTGTCCGACAGCAGGATCTCCTCGAGCTCGGACTCGCGCTCGATGTACCGGACCTGGTTGCCGCGCTTGATCTTGTAGAGCGGCGGCTTGGCGATGTAGATGTAACCGGCCTCGATGAGCTCGGGCATCTCGCGGAAGATCAACGTCAGCGCGAGCGTCCGGATGTGGGCGCCGTCGACATCGGCGTCCGTCATGAGGATGATCTTGTGGTACCGCGCCTTCTCGATGTCGAACTCGTCGCGGACGCCGGTGCCGAGTGCCGTGATGAGCGCCTGGATCTCCGCGTTCTGGAGCACCTTGTCGATGCGCGACTTCTCGACGTTGAGGATCTTGCCGCGGAGCGGGAGCACCGCCTGCGTGTTGCGGTCGCGGCCCTGTTTGGCCGAGCCGCCCGCGGAGTCACCCTCGACGATGAAGATCTCGCGCAGCGCGGGGTCGCGCACCGAGCACTCGGCGAGCTTGCCCGGCAGCGCGGAGTTCGCCAGGGCGCCCGACTTGTTGCGCGCGAGATCGCGGGCCTTGCGGGCCGCTGAGCGTGCCTGGGCCGCGGCGACGGCCTTCTTGACGATCGCCGTGCCCTCCTGCGGGTTCTCCTCGAGGAACTCGGCGAGCTTCGTGTTGACGATGTTCTCGACGAATCCCGCCATGCCCGGGTTGCCGAGCTTGGTCTTCGTCTGACCCTCGAACTGGGGCTCACCGAGCTTCGCGCTGATGACGGCGGTCAGACCCTCGCGGATGTCCTCGCCGGCGAGCTTGGCGTCCTTCTCCTTGAGCATGCCCTTCTCGAGCGCGAACCGGTTCATCGTGCGCGTCAGCGCCGAGCGGAACCCGGAGAGGTGCGTGCCGCCCTCGTGCGTGTTGATGTTGTTCGCGAAGCTGAACACCGACTCCTGATAGGTCGTGTTCCACTGCATCGCGACCTCGACGGCGCCGTCGCCGGACTCGCCCTCGAAGAAGATGACCTTCTTGCCGATCGGGTCCTTGTTCTCGTTGAGGTATCCGACGAAGTCCTCGATGCCGCCCTCGTACTGGAAGTCGGCGGACTTGCCCTCGGCGCGCTCGTCCTTGATGCCGATCTTCAGGCCGCGTGTGAGGAACGCGGTCTCCCGCAGCCGCTGCTCGAGGATGGAGAAGTCGAACTCCGACTCGTCCATGATCTCGGCGTCGGGCATGAAGTGGATGGTCGTGCCCGTCTCCTTCGTGGGCTCGCCCTTGACCAGCGGGCCCTGCGGCACGCCGCGCGCGTAGTCCTGGCTGTGGGAGAAGCCGTCGCGCTTGACGGTGACCGTCAGGCGCTCGGACAGCGCGTTGACGACGGAGACGCCGACGCCGTGCAGACCGCCGGAGACCTTGTAGCCCTCGCCCTCGCCGAACTTGCCGCCGGCGTGCAGGACGGTGAGGACGACCTCGACCGCGGGCTTCTGCTCCTTCTCCATGATCGCCACGGGAATACCGCGCCCGTCGTCGCTCACGGTGATGGAGTTGTCCGGGTGGATGATGACCTGGACCTCGCTGCAGTGCCCGGCGAGCGCCTCATCCACCGAGTTGTCGACCACCTCGTAGACGAGATGGTGCAGGCCACGCACACCGGTCGAGCCGATGTACATGCCGGGCCGCTTGCGGACTGCCTCGAGACCCTCCAGGACGGTGATGTCCTGGGCGTCGTAGTCAGCTGAGCCGCGGCGTCCGCTGGTGGGATCGTCCTGGGCCAATGTTCCTCCGAAACACACGAGCGCCCCGGGCTGTGGACGGTGTCCACTGACGTCCGGGGCGCGTCCGTCGATTGAGGTGTCAGTCTACCAGTCGGGGTTGTCAGAACTCCCTGTGCACAACCCCAAAATCGCCCGGAACTACGGGAAAACAGCGGAGACTTTCAGCGATGGCGCCGGTCCCCGGACCGCCCCGCGCCCGCCGTGCAGCGCAGTGACCGGACCCGTTCGGCCCCGAGCGCCTGGTTGAGGGCTGCCACGAGGGCCGGGCCCATGAGCTCGACCTCCTGCGCCCAGACCGCCGATCGGCACCGAACCGTCACCTCGCCGCCCTGTTCGGCGACCGGTTCGGCCTGCTCGGCGATGGCCGGGCCGACGGCCTCCGGCCACACCCGCTGCACGCTCGCCAGGCCGGTGAGCGGCGCGAGGTTCGCGGTGAGTGCCTCGACGGCGGTGCCCAGGGGACGGGGAACACGGCGGAATCTCATCAGGCGGCCTCCGCCTGGTCCGCCAGCGCCGCGCCGTCACGGACGGCGAGCCGGCAAACCGATGCCGCTGCCGCTCCCGGCACGTGCGCGAGGTCTGTCGTCGTGATGACGCTCTGACCCGGCCCGTCGAGCCGCGCGGCGAGCTTGCCGCGGCGCACGGGGTCAAGCTCGCTCATGACGTCGTCGAGCAGGAGCAGCGGAACGGCGCCACGCGCGTCGGCGAGGGCCTCGCGCTCGGCCAACAGCAGCGAGAGCAGACCCAGCCGCTGCTCGCCCTGTGAGCCGTACGCCCGCAGCTCACGGCCGTCGCGCTGCAGGACGATCTCGTCGCGATGCGGGCCGTGGCCGGTGAACCCGCGCTCGAGATCGCCGTCCACGCGTTCGGCCAGCTCGGCCGCGAAGGCGTCAGCGTCTGCCGCCTGGGTCCGCGGGCGGTAGCGCAGCGTCGCATCGCCGGCCAGGCCCAGATCGCCGGCGGCACGAGCGAACGGCTCGGCCAGGAGGTCACACGCCTCGGCGCGGTGGTCGCGGAGGACGACGCCATGACGCGCGACCTCGGCGTCCCACGCCGGAAGCGACGCCCGTGACGCGCGACCAGTCCGGATCCGCGCGAGGAGCGCGTTGCGTTGCGCGACGGCCTGGCCGTACACCCGGCGGGTCTCGGCGCGCGCGGGCCATGCCGCGGCGATGACCTGGTCGAGGTGGCCGCGCCGCAGTGCCGGCGGACCCTTGACGAGGTCCAGGCGATCCGGGAGGAAGACCGACACGAGCGGGCGCGCCTGGACGTCGATCAGGCGCTCGACCTCCGCGCCGTCGGCCTTCAGCCGCTTCGGCTCACCGGGCTGGAACCCGACCGCCAGCGTGTGTTCGACCCCGTCCGCCGCTTCGAGGTCCAGGTCGATGTGCGTCGCCTGCGCCCCGAACCGCACGACCTCACGCTCGTTGGACGTCCGGCAGGACCGACCCGTGCAGCCGAAGTACAGCGCTTCGAGCAGGTTCGTCTTGCCCGCGCCGTTGCGGCCGTGGACCACCGTGAGGCCGGCGCCGAGCGCGACGTCCAGCCGGGCGTAGGTCCGGAACTCGCGAGCACGCAGCCGCCGGACCCGCATCGCCCTAGACGTTCAGCCTGATCGGCATGATCAGGTACAGGAACCCGCTCTCGTCCGCGGACTCGATGAGCCCGGGACGCAGCGGGCTGATCAGCCGCAGCTTCGCCTGCTCGGAGTCCACGCTCTCCAGGCCGTCGCGCAGGAACTCCGGGTTGAAGCCGATCTCGAACGGTTCGCCGGCGAACGGCACGGGCAGCGACTCGGACGCCTCGCCGACATCGGGGGTCTGGGCCGACACCGTCAGCTCACCCTCGCTGAAGCGCAGTCGCAGCGGCGCGTTCTTCTGCGCCATGAGGCTCATACGGCGGACGACCGCACGGACCTCTTCGCTGTCGACGATGAGGTCGTGCTCGTAGCTGTCGGGCAGCAGCTGGCGGTAGTTCGGGAACTGACCATCGATGAGCCGCGATGCGAGCACCGCGCCACCGACGCTGAAGACGACCTGGTTCTCCTGACGCGCGACGGTGAGCTCTGCGTCGTCGGCACCTTCAGCCAGCCGCGCGAGCTCTCCGAGCGCACGCGCCGGGACGTTGGCCTCGAACTCGCCGTCCAGCGGCGCCTCGAGCTTCGTCTCCTTCACCGAGAGCCGGTAGGAGTCCGTCGCGACCATCTTCAGGTCGGTGCCCGACGCGGAGACGAGGATGCCGGTGAGGATCGGCCGCGTCTCGTCCTTGGACGCCGAGCGCTCCACCTTGCGCACCGTGGCGACGAACGCGTTCGCGGGCACGCGGACGATCGTGCCGTCGCTGGCATCCGGGAACGGCGGGAAGTCCTCGCCCCGCAGGGTGCGGACGTGGTAGCGGGCACTGCCGGAGACGATCTCGACGTCGCCCTCGCTGGGACGGAGTTCGAGCGAGACGTCCTTGGCGGGAAGGACCCGGGCGACATCGAGGAGCAGGCGTGCCGGAAGGACGACGGAGCCGTCGCGCTCGACGGTGGCCGGCAGCGGCACCCGGAGCCCGACCTCCATGTCTGTCGCGCGGAGTTCGGCGCGGCCGTCGGCGGTCACGACCTGCACCCCCGAGAGCGCCTGGACCGCACTACGGGTGGAGGCCACCCGCGCGGCGGCTCCGACCTGCGCGAGCAGGTCAGCGCTGGAGGTCTGCAGCTTCACGATGCTCTCCTGGAATGAATAGGAAGAAGTAGTAGGGGGTGTGGAGATGTGGACATGCCCCGAAAGTGCCGCAACGTGCGGGGGGACGATGCACATCCCGCCTGTGCGCGCGAGTGCGCAAGTCTGCCAGCAACCGCGGTCACGACGGCGATGTGCACAGCCGGGCGGCCAGTGCGCGGACGGTGTCGTAGGCCTCGGGGTCGGCCGCGATGCGCTCGGTGGTGCGCTTGCAGGCATGCATGACGGTCGTGTGGTTGCGCCCGCCAAACGCCCGCCCGATGGACGGCAGGCTCTCGGAGGTGTGCTCGCGTGCGAGGTACATCGCGACCTGACGTGGCCACGCGATGGTCGCGGTCCGGCTGGTGGAGAGCAGGTCGTCGAGCGTGATGCCGAAGGCCTCGCACGTCGCGCGCTGGATGTCGTCGACGGTGGGCGCCGGCCGGTTGGAGAGCAGCGCGCTCGGCGTCCCGGGGGTCGGGCGCCGCGACTCGGGATAGAGGCCGTCGAGGACCTCGTGGGCCAAGGCCGTGTCGATGGGCCGCCCCGTGAGCGAGTGGTAGGCGACGACGCGGATCAGCGCACCCTCGAGTGCGCGGATGTTGTCGGTGATGCGGTCCGCGATGACGGTGAGCGCCGCAGGATCGGCGAGTTCGATGCCGTCGTGCTGGACGCGCTTGCGGAGGACCGCGAGGCGGATGCCGTGGTCGGGCCGGGCGATCTCGCAGACCAGGCCTGCCTCGAATCGCTCGCGCAGGCGGTCCTCGAGTGACTCGAGGTCGCGCGGGAGGGAGTCCGAGGTGAGCACGAGCTGCGCGCCGGCATCGTGCAGCGCGTTGAAGGTGTGGAAGAACTCCTCCTCGGTGCGCGCCTTGCTCGCGAGGAACTGCACGTCGTCGACGAGCAGGATGTCCGCGCGGCGGAAGCGGCCCTTGAAGTCATCCACACGGCCTGTGCGCAACGCGGCCACGAAATCCCCGGTGAAGCGCTCCGTCGTCGTGTACCGCACCGTCAGCCCGGCGCCGAACGCGCGGATGTAGTTGCCGATGGCGTGCAGGAGGTGGGTCTTGCCGACACCCGGGGGTCCGTACAGGAAGAGCGGGTTGTAGGCCTGGCCGGGGAGCTCGGAGACCGCGAGGGCGGCGGCGTGGGCGAGCTGGTTCGACGTGCCGATGACGAACTGGTCGAAGTTCAGCTTGGGGTTGAAGCGATCGTCGGCATCGGCGAGCGGCGCGTCGTCGTCGTCCCGCGTGTGGGCGGTGTGGTGCCGGCCCGCCGGGGGATGCTGGGGGCGTGGCCGCGGAGCGCCTGAGGATGCCGACGCGAGATCGACGGTCGCCTCGGGCCCGAGGACGGCGGCGGCGCAGGCCTGCAGGACGCGGTCGAAGCGGTCGGCGACCCATGAGCGCAGGGCGTCGGGGACCTCGAGGACGAGGACGGTGTCGCGCAGCTCGATCGGCTGGACGGGTGCGAGCCAGATGTCGAAGGCCTGATCCCCGACGGCGTCCCGGAGTTCTTCGCGAATGCGGCGCCAGGCGGCGTCGAGATGGGGGTCGTGAGCAGGCGTGGGTGACTCCGGAACGAGCAGGTGCAGCGGGACGATGGAGGGCCGCGAGGACCCGGGAGGGCGTCGAACTTAGCACGCGGTAAGAGGGCGCGGGACGGGTCTGCGAGACGGTCCCGCACACAGCGGAAAAAGGGTGTGCACAAGTCCGTGCGAGCCTGTGGACGGCCGAGTGGACTACCCTGTGGAAACTCATGAAGCGCACCTATCAGCCCAAGAAGCGCAAGCGCGCTCGCACGCACGGATTCCGCCAGCGGATGCAGACGAAGGCCGGACGCGTCGTCTTGAAGCGCCGCCGGGCCAAGGGCCGCAAGCGTCTGACCGTCTGAGGTCGGCTGCGGTGGACCAGCTGCCGCACAAGATCGCCGCACCCCGTCGCGCCAAGCGCGGACGCCTGTCGCGCAGCGCCGAGTTCGAGCGCGTGTACCGCCAGGGTCGTTCGCACGGCGGGCGGTATCTCGTGCTGCACGTGTTCCCACGCGACGCCCGCGAACCCGCCGACAGCGCGCGGCTCGGCCTCTCGGTCTCCCGGAAGGTCGGCGGCGCCGTCGAGCGCAACCGCGTCAAGCGTCTGCTCCGGGAGGCCTTTGCCGGTCTGGCCGAGCGGGTGCCGGCGGACCACGATGTCGTCATCGTGGCGCGCCCCGGCGCCCTGGAGCTCTGCGACCGCGACGGCCTAGAGGGCGTCCGCGGCGCGATCAGCGAGCTGCTGGACAAGGCCGGGCTGCCCGCGGCGGACGCGTGAGCCCGGCGCGCCGCGTCGTGGTTGCACCCATCCGGCTGTATCAGCGGGTGATCTCGCCGGCGCTGCCCCGGCGCTGCAAGTACGAGCCGACGTGCTCGCACTACGCCGCGCAGGCGATCGAGCGGTACGGCATACTCCGCGGGCTCGTGCTGGCGACGTGGCGTGTGCTGCGCTGCAACCCGTTCAGCCACGGCGGCTATGACCCCGTCGAGGCCCAGCGCGTGTTCTCCCATCCCCGTCGCGCCGCGCGCAGCTAGACCGTGATCCTCGCCAACATCTTCCAGCCGCTCATCGACATCTTCGAGCCGGTGCTCGTGTTCATGCACAGCATCGTCGGCTCGTGGGGATGGGCGATCGTTCTCATGACCGTCGCGATCCGAGCGCTGCTGCTGCCGCTCGCGATCAAGCAGTACCGCTCCATGCGCGCGCTGAGTGAGCTCGCGCCGGAGATCAAGAAGCTGCAGGAGAAGTACAAGGACGACAAGCAGCGCCAGCAGCAGGAGATGATGAAGTTCTACCAGGAGAACAAGGTGAATCCGTTCGCCTCGTGTCTCCCGCTGGTGGCCCAGCTGCCGGTGTTCCTGGCGCTGTTCTACCTGCTCCAGCAGGACCTCAAGCTGGAGATCTGCGGCGATCAGCTGCGGGCCGCGGGCAAGGCGACCGGCGACGCGCTGAAGAACACGACGTGTGGGTCGCTGAACCCGCCCGGCAATCCGGAGACGTTCCTGTTCATCCCGGATCTCACCGCGAAGGCCACGGGCAGCGTCCTCATCATCCTCATCGTCCTGTACGTGACGTCGCAGCTGCTGTCGAGCATCCTCATGCCGTCGACGGTGGACAAGACGCAGCGCATGATCTTCATGGCGCTGCCGTTCATCTTCGTCCCGTTCATCATCGGTTTCCCGGCCGGTCTGATCCTCTACTGGATCACCACCAACCTGTGGACCGTCGGGCAGCAGGTCGCGCTGCGCAAGATCTACGGCGCGCCGAAGCCACCCGAACCTGGGGACAGCCCGTTCAGTGGGTTGATGGACCAGATCCGGGGCGAGAAGAAGGAACCCGCGGCGGCCACGGCGGGCGGTGGCGGCAACGGCTCGAGCGCGAAGCCGACGAGCGGGCCGAAGAAGCCCGCCGGACCACCACCTTCGTCGCCACGGAAGAAGAAGAAGCGATCGGGGAGACGACGATGAGCGCGCCTGCTGATGCGGTCCGGGAGCTGGTCGAGCGCGTGGCGGCCGGCCTGGAGCTGGCTGGCCCGGTCGAGGTGGTCGAGACGGAGGAGGAGATCGTCGCGACGCTGCATGGCGAGGACCTTGGGCTCTTCATCGGCCGGCACGGATCCACGATCGACGCGGTCCAGCATCTCGCGCAGCGGGTGGCGCACAAGGCCGGGAGCACCGGCGTGCGGATCGTCGTCGACGCAGAGGGCTATCGCGAGCGCCGGCGCAACGCGCTGGAGCGCCAGGCAGACCGCGCGGCGCACGACGCCCTGCGCACCCGTCAGGCGGTGGCGCTCGACGCGATGACGGCGAGCGAGCGCAAGCTCGTGCACGAGTACCTGCGCGATCGCGGGGACGTCGAGACGTACAGCGAGGGCGACGAGCCCGATCGCCACCTCGTGGTTGCCCCCGCGGGCAACGCTACGACCTGACCCGACGTTTCACGTTTTTCTCCCCCGTGAAACACTACGGGGCGTGATGACCGACCGTGATCGCGGGCTGCTCGCCGGCGTGCTCCTCAGCTCCGGCTCGTTCGGGGGCGACGGAAAACAGCCCCAGGTGACGCTGCGCATGCATGTCCGACACGAGGATCTCCTGCGCTGGATCACCGACCAGGTCCCTGGTAGCAAGCTCTACGGCCCGTACGCGCACGGCGGGCGGGAGTACTTCCAGTGGATGGCGCGAGGCGACGCCCTCGTCCACCATCTCCTTCCGCTCCTGGAGGAGACACTGACGCCTGAGCTCGACCCGCCTGCCCATGAGCGACTGACCGACATGACCACGCGCTACGCCGAGGCCATCGCCCGTTCGCGGGGCCGCGCGTCATGAGCGTGGAGAACCACCTCGCCGACCTTGCCCGGCGTTTCGACCTGCCTGCCACCGCGCCCGCGGCGCTCGGTGCGTACCTCGAACTGCTCGCGAACGACCCGACCGCCCCGACGACCGTCACCGACCCCCGGCGGGCCATCGACGAGCACCTTGCCGATGCGCTGGTGGCCTTGGAGCTCGATGTCGTCCGGGGTGCGCGGAGGATGGCCGACCTCGGGTCGGGTGCCGGCGTTCCCGGGATCCCGCTGGCCGTCGCGTGCCCCGACGCGCACGTGTCCCTGGTCGACAGCCTGGAGCGCAAGGGCGCCTTTCTCCGTCGCGCCATCGAGGTGACCGGGGTCACGAACGCCGACGTCGCGGTGGCGCGCGCCGAGAGCTGGCCCGAGGGTCTGGGCCGCCACGACCTGATCCTCGTGCGCGCCGTCGCGCCCCTGGCTGTCCTGGCGGAGTACGCCGCGCCTCTCCTGGCGCTCGAAGGCCACCTGGTCGCGTGGAAGGGCCAGCCCGACGCCTCCGAAGAGGCCGACGCAGCTGCGGCCGCCGACATCCTCGGGCTCGAACTGCAGCCACGCCGGCCGGTGACGCCCTGGCCGGGGGCCGAGCGCCGGAGCCTCTACGTGCTGCGCAAGGTCCGCGAGACACCGCCCGGGTATCCCCGCCGCCCGGGCATGGCCCGGAAGCGCCCCCTGCGCGCCGCCTGACGCGGACGGCGCACGTTTCGCCGCATATTGCGCCCGACTCTGCACCAAGAGTGCAACGCGCCCTGCGTCGGGACCCGACCGACGGCTACGCTGGCGGGCGCATGGGCTCGGTCTACGCAGTCGCGAATCAGAAGGGCGGGGTGGGCAAGACCACCACCGCCGTGAACCTCGCTGCGTGCGTGGCCGAGGCGGGGTACCCGACCCTGCTCGTCGACGCCGACTCGCAGGCCAACGCCACCGTCGGGCTGGGTCTTCCGAAGGACGGGACGCCGAGCCTCTACGAGGTCATCAGTGGCGAGGCGACCGCCGCCGAGGCGGTCCGCGACACCGCGGTGCCGAATCTCCAGCTCCTCCCGTCTCATCCCGACCTGGCGGGCGCGAACGTCGAGCTGCCGCGCCGCCCCGGCTCGGAGACCCTGCTCCGCGATGCGCTCGCGCCCCTGCGTGAGCGCTTCGCCTACATCTTCCTCGACTGCCCGCCATCGCTCGGGCCGCTGACGGTCAATGCGCTGGTGGCGGCCGACCGCGTCATCGTGCCCGTGCAGACGGAGTACTTCGCCCTCGAGGGCCTCGCGGGCCTCCTGGAGACCCTCCAGCTCATCCAGCGCACGCTGAACCCGCGGCTGACCGTGGCCGGCATGCTCCTGACGATGCACGACGGGCGCACGCGTCTGGCGCGTGACGTCGAGGATGAGGTCCGGTCGCACTTCCCCGACCTGGTCTTCGACACCGTCATCCCGCGGAACATCCGGATCAGCGAGGCACCGTCCTTCGGCCGCCCGGTGATTCATCACGACCCGCACTGCGTCGGTTCGGACGCGTACTTCGAGCTGGCCAAGGAGGTCGTCGCGCGATGAGCAAGTCCCGGGGGATGGGCCGCGGCCTGGCGGCGATCCTCGCCGTCTCGGAGGAGGGTGAGGTCCAGGGCGACGAGCTGCGCGAGCTGCCCACCGACCTCATCGTCCCGAACCCCAACCAGCCCCGCCGGCACTTCGACGAGGCCGCGCTCCAGGCACTGGCTGACTCCCTGGAGTCCCGCGGCGTCCTGCAGCCGGTCCTCGTGCGCCCGGTGGCCGGCGGGACCTACGAGCTCGTGGCCGGCGAGCGGCGGTGGCGCGCGTCGAAGCTCGCGGGCCTGGAGCAGATCCCCGCGCTCATCCGAGAGCGTGACGACGCCCAGGCGCTCGAGGTCGCGCTCATCGAGAACATGGCCCGCGAGGACCTCAACCCGGTCGAGGAGGCGCGCGCCTGCGCCGCCCTCGTCGAGGAGCTGGGGCTCACCCGCGAGGAGGTCGGCCGTCGTGTCGGTCGCAGCCGTGTCGCGGTTTCGAACCTGCTGCGCCTGCTGGACCTGCCCGACGAGGTCCTGGATCTGCTCGAGCGCGGAGACCTCACCGAAGGCCACGGACGCGCGCTCCTGCTGGCCGAGGATCACAGCGACCGCAAGCGGCTCGGGCGAACCGCGGCCACCGAGGGATGGTCGGTGCGGGTGGTCGAGGAGCGTGCCCGGCAGGCGAATGAGCCCGTATCCACGGGGCCTGGGCCCAAACGGTCCGGCGCGCGAGGCGGCGTGCATCCCGATCAGGCGGCCGCCGCGACGGAGATCGAGGACGCGCTCGGCGCCGCCCTGGGCACCGAGGTCCGGGTCCGCCCGAAGGGCACCGGCTACCGCATCGAGCTCGCCGTGGCCGACGTCGACGAGGCGCTGGAACTGGCCTCGAGGCTCGGCGCTCGCACCCCCGCGTGACGTTCGTCGCGCGGCCGCTATCATGCCCTGCCCCGGGCGATTAGCTCAGTTGGTTAGAGCGCGTCTCTGATAAGGACGAGGTCCCAGGTTCGAATCCTGGATCGCCCATGTAGCGGCTCCGCATCGCGGGGCCGTTGCGCGTTCTGGGCCGCGCGTTGCGCCGCCGCCAGGCGCGAGACGGCCAGATCGCGTCTCCGGGGCGCTCGCTCGGAACGCTCTTGCGTCGGTAGGGCATCGTGTCCAGAGAATCGGCACCGCGCGCACCACGGAGTGTCAGCCCGGCGCACACCGATGTGTCGCATCGCTGACAGTCGCTGCCGCTAGGGTCCGCGCGCATGGACGATCCGGAGCGCCTCGCCTTCCAGCCACCGCTGCCCGGCAACGCCCTGGAGGCGACGGTGACATTCCTCGCGGCGCGCGGCGGCCTGGCGCCGGGCTACCGGACCGCCCGCCGGTCCGAAGCCACCCACGCCGAGATTCGGACGACCGGGCTCAGCGGCAAGACCGACGAGCGACGCCTCACCCGCGAGGAAGCCGAGGCGTGGCTCGCCGAGGTCGAGGAGCTTCAGCGCCGTCATCAGCGCCTCGACGCCGAGCAGCGGGGACGACGAGAAGAACTGCTCGCCGAGCGCGACGAGGTTGCGGCGACCATCTCCCTGGACTGCCCGCGGTGCGGCGTCCCGCGCGAGCACACCGGCCGCCAGCACCTGATGATCGCCGGGGCACCAGAGGAGCTGGGCCGGACCGGTGAGCACCTGGCGATGGCGCGACCTTCGGCCATGGTGCTGGAGCTCTACGCGTGCCCCCGGTGCGGCTCGGTCGAGTTCTTCCGCCCGCTGCTGCCCCACCCGCTGCGCCCTGACCCGTCGGGGTAGCGGCACTCCTCGACGCGTACCCTTCCCGCATGCGCCACACCGCTGACGGCTGGTGGGCTGAGGAGGCCGGGTTCAGCCCGGCTCGGCCGCCCCTGAGGGAACCGCTCGACGCCGACCTCGTGATCGTCGGGGGAGGGTTCACGGGGCTGTGGACGGCGTGGCGGGCCCTGGAGCTCGATCCCGCCTGCCGGATCGTCCTCTTGGAGCGCGACCGGTGCGGCCACGGTCCGAGTGGGCGCAACGGCGGCTTCTGCAAGGGACTCTGGATGAACCTGCCCGCGCTCGTCGCGCACCATGGCGACGACGGCGCGCTCGCCGTGGCCCAAGCGTGCGAGGACGCGGTCACGGCCATCGGCGGCTGGTGCCGGGACGAGGGCGTCGACGCGTGGTTTCGCACCGGGGGGTTCCTCAGTGTGTCCACGAGCCCGCTGCTCGATCCCGTCCACGCCGACACCGTCGCGGAGGCCCGGCGCCTCGGGGTGCCCGACAAGGCACAGGCGCTCGATCCGGACGCGACGCGGTCCCGCTTCGCCGGTCCCGCTGTCCGCGGCGGCGTCCTGGTGCCGGGCGCCACGATCCAGCCCGCGCGGCTCGTGCGGGCCCTGCGCGACCGGCTGATCGACCAGGGCGTCGCGTTGTTCGAGCACAGCCCCGCGCTCGCGGTCGACGAGTTCTCCGACCGCGTGCTGGTCCGGACCGTGCATGGCACGGTCCGTGCGGCCCGCGCCGTGCTGGCCGCCGGCCCGGCCCTCGGCAGCACCCGCCCGCTGCGCCGCCGGCTCACGATCGGGTCCAGCCACGCGATCGTCACGGAGCCGGTCCCGGACGTCCTGGCCCACTACGGCTGGACCGGCGGCGAGGCCGTCGTGGACCGCCGCACCCTCCTGGACTACCTGCGCACGACGCCCGACGGCCGGATCGTCTCCGGCTGGGGCGGCGGGCGCCCCGCGGCCGGCGCGCGACTGCACGGCCCCGTGTGGTGCGACCCGGCGGCACTGGACCGCGCCGCAAGGCATCTCCTGGAGCTGATGCCGGAGGTTCGTGGCCGAACCATCGAGCAGGGCTGGGGCGGGCCGATCGACATCTCACCCTCGACGTTGCCCTCTGTCGTGCCACTCGGCCCGCGTGTCGACGCGGCCTACGGCTTCACCGGGCGCGGCGTCGGCCCCACGCGCCTGGTCGGGGAGATCCTCGCGGCCCGCGCGCTCGGGCACGCCGACGACCGCACCCGCCTGCCGATCGTCGGCCCCGCGCGCGGCAGCGTGCCCCCGGAGCCGATCCGCTGGCTCGGGGCGACCCTGGTGCGTGCAGCGCTCATCCGCAAGGACGACGACGAGGCCGCGGGCCGTCGCGCGGGTGCCGCCGAGCGGTTCGTGGCGGGCCTCCCGGGGCGCCTCGGGATCACGGTCGGACGCTGAGCGCGACGTGCGCGGAGGCCGGGATTGGGGGCCCACCCCGACGGCTATGCTTCAGCGCGTGCAGGAGATGGTCATCTACGGCGTCAGCTTCGACATGGTCGGCAAGCAGCCCATCGTGCTCCTGAAGACCGTCGACTCCAACAAGTTCCTCCCGATCTGGATCGGGCACCCGGAGGCGGCGGCGATCCTCATGAAGCTGCAGGGCGCGAGCACGCCCCGGCCCATGACGCACGACCTGCTCGTCGACATGCTCGGCGAGCTCGAGGCGAAGTGCACCCAGGTGGTCGTCACCGAGCTGAAGGACAACACGTTCTTCGCCCAGATCACGCTCTCCATCAACGGCCGCGAGATCGAGATCGACTCCCGCCCGTCGGACGCGCTCGCGCTGGCGGTCCGCTCCGGCGCGCCGATCTTCGCCGCCGAGGACGTCATCGCCGAGTCCGCGATCGAGTTCGAGCACGAGGTCGAGGACACCGAGGAGGTCGTCGAGAAGTTCAAGGACTTCCTCGACCAGGTCTCCCCCGAGGACTTCGCCGGCGAGTAGGACGCTCTTGGCGGAAGCCGAGCAGCAGCGCTGGGCCCAGGAGATCGCCGATCTCCGCCGTCGCGTCACCGCGCTCGAGGCCACGCTGTCGGCCGTGGTGGCCCACACCGGGTACACGCCGCCCGTTGAGCCTGAGATCCCGCCGCAGGCACAGGCCCAGCTCGACCGCGGGAACCGCGCGGGGGCGATCGCCGAGTACGCCAAGGCGCGCGGCGTGAGCCGGTACCTGGCCGAGCAGGCGATCGACGCGGCTACGCCGCGAGGTCCAGCAGCCGCTGGATGAGCTCGTCGTAGCTGATGCCCGCCGCCTCGGCGGCCTGGGGCAGCAGCGAGATGTCCGTCAGACCGGGAATCGCGTTGGCCTCGAGCACGTGGAGGTCCCCGGTCTCCTCGGAGAGCATCACGTCCACGCGCGCCATCCCGCGCATCCCCAGCACGTCCCACACGCGGACGGCCAGCTCCTGTGCCGCCTCGGTGACGCCGTCGGGCAGCTGGGCCGGGCACACGAACTCGGTCTGCCCGACGGTGTAGCGGGCCTCGAAGTCGTACCGCTCGCCGACGGGGACGGCCTCGACGATCGGCAGCGCCTCGCCGTCGAGGACCGAGATCGCCAGGTCCGGCCCGTGCACGAAGCGCTCCAGCAGCACCTTGTCGTCGTACGAGAACGCCGCGAGCAGCGCGGCCGGCACGGCACCCGCGTTGTCGGCGAACTTGATCCCCAGCGCGGACCCCTGCCCGGCGGGCTTCACGACGATCGGGAAGTCGAGTCGCTCCTCGATCTCCGGCAGCGCGTTCGCCGCCCCGAGCGCCTTGAACGCGGTCTCCGTGAACGCGAAGAAGTCCGGCGTCGGGATCCCCGCGTCGCGGAACGCGTGCTTGGCGAGCACCTTGTCGAAGCTCCGGATGCACGCGCTGATGCCCGAGCCCGTGTACGGCACCCCGACGAGCTCCAGGAGCTCCTGCACGGTGCCGTCCTCGCCGTCGCGGCCGTGGAGCGCGATGAACGCGACATCCGGTCGCACGTCGCGCAGACGGTCGACGAGGTCCGGACCGACGTCGATGACCACGACGTCGTGGCCCAGGCGTTCCAGGGCGTCGGTCACCCGCGCGCCGGATCGCAGGGAGACCTGTCGCTCCAGCGACCGCCCGCCCTGGAGGACCGCGACGCGGCTCACGCCGAGCTCGAACCCGTGCCGCGCTCGCCCTCGCGGCGCGGCAGATGCAGGACGTCGGCGAGCGCGGGGTCGACCTCGGCCGGCGCGGGCTCGGCGGGCGGCGGGACCGCGCGGTGCGTGCCCGTCAGCGTGCCGTAGAACTCGACCTGCTCGCGGATGACCTCGCCGATGCGCCGGACGCCCTCGCGGATGTCGGCGTCGCCCACCATGCTGAAGTTCATCCGCATCGACGACCCGCCGCGCCCGTCGAGGTACGCCGCGCGTCCCGGGACGAACGCGACGTTCTCCTGCAGCGCCCGCGCCAGAAGGTCGGTGGTGTCGATGTAGTCAGGGAGTGTCACCCAGAGGAAGAGCCCGCCGTGCGGCACGCTCCACGTCGCCTCCGGCGGGAAGTGCTCGGTCAGCGCTTCGAGCATGACGTCGCGGCGGCCGCGGTAGAGCTCGCGCAGCGAGTCGAGGTACGCGCGCCACTGTCCCGGGATCGAGAAGTACTCGGCGACGAACAGCTGGGTCATCGACGACGAGTTCAGGTCGGCGCCCTGCTTGCCGACGTTCATCTTCTGCAGCACGGGGCGCGGCGCCACCGCCCAGCCGATCCGCAGGCCCGGCGCCAGGATCTTCGAGAACGTCCCGAGGTAGATGACGAAGTCGCCGCCGTCCAGCGACCGCAGGGTGGGCAGCGGCTCGCCCTCGTAGCGCAGCAGCCCGTACGGGTTGTCCTCGAGCACCAGCAGCTCGCGCTCGCGGGCGATGGACACCAGGCGCTGGCGGCGCGGGAGCGACATCGTCACGCCGCCCGGGTTGTGGAAGTTCGGGATCGTGTAGATGAACTTCGGGCGGCGTCCCTCGGCCTCGAGGCGATCGAGCGTCTCCTCGAGGAGGTCGATCTTCATCCCGTCCTCGTCGAGGTCGATCTGCACGACGTCGGCCTGGTAGGCGCTGAAGGCGGGAACCGCGCCCGGGTAGGTCGGGGCCTCGGCGATGATCACGTCGCCCGGGTCGACCAGCGTCTTGCAGACGAGATCGATGACCTGCTGTCCCCCGGTGGTGACGAGGACGTCGTCGGGGTCGATCCCGTCGGTGCCCTCGGCGGCCATCACCTCGGCGATGACCTCCTTCGTCGCCGACAGCCCCTCGGTGGGGGCGTATTGCAGCGCGCGCGCCGTCACGGTCGCGGCCATCTGGGCGGTGACCTTCGCGAACAGCTCGGGCGGGAACGTCGACGTGTCCGGCAGCCCGCCGGCGAGCGAGATGACCTCGGGCCGCTCGGTGATCGCCATGAGATCGCGCATGGCCGAGGACGTCATGACGCGGGTGCGAGATGCGAACAGCCCGGCGTACCGCTCGAGGTCGCGCGCCGACGAGCGTGACGAGCTCCGGTTCATGGACACCGGTTCGCCACGAGTCGGACGGTCCCTGTCGTCTATCGTCACCGGCCGCACGGTATCGAACCCATGAACTTCTTCTTCGACCTCCTCCAGGGCGCCGGCATCGGCGGCGCCTCCGGCATTCGGCCCTTCCTCCCGGCGCTCGTCACGGGCGGGCTGGCCACGAGCGACATCGCCGTCGACTTCGACGGCACCGCGTTCGCGTTCCTGGAGTCGCCGGTCTTCCTCATCGTCCTCGTGTTCGCCGCGGCGGTCACCGTCGCGCTCGAGCAGCGCGGCGCGATCGGCGAGCCGCTGGGCCAGGGCCTGCTCGCGATCGGGATCATCCTCGGCGCGCTCCTGGCCGCCGGGTCCCTGGACGACCGCTTCGACATCTGGTGGCCCGGCCTGCTCGTCGGCGGTGCCGCCGCGGCGCTGCTCGGGATCGCCTCACGGCAGCTGCTCGGCCGCGTCCGCCAGCGCCTGGAGGAGGACGAGCAGTCGTTCCTGCTGCTCTACTCGGCGGGCACGGCGCTGCTCGTCACCGGCGCCTCGCTCCTGTTCCCGCCCCTGGCGCTCGTCGCGCTCATCGCCGGCGCCTGGCTGCTGATCGCCTCGCGCAAGCGCGCGGGGGAGAAGTACGCCGGCCTGCGGATCCTGAACCGCCCGTGACCGGCAAGCTCGTCCTCGCGGTCATCGACGGGTGCAAGCCCTCGATGCTGCGGCGGGCGATCGACACCGGGCGCGCACCGGCGCTGAAGGCCATCGAGGAACGGGGCACGAACCCTGAGAGCTGCGTCGCCGCGTTCCCCAGCGTCACGCCGGTCTGCGCGGCGTCGATCGCGACGGGCACGCTGCAGGACGTCCACCGCATCCCGTCGATGAACTGGTACTCCCGGGCGGAGAGCCGGTACGTCGAGTACGGGTCGTCGTTCGCAGCCTCGTGGCGCTTCGGGATCGGCAAGCAGCTCACCGACACCGTCTACAACATGAACGCCGAGCACCTGAACCCGGCGGCGCTCACGGTGTTCGAGGCGCTCGACGACCAGGACATCCGCACCGCGGGGACGACGTACCTCATGTACCGCGGCCGGCACGAGCACAAGCCGAGCAAGGAGTTCGCGCTCTCCCGCGTCGCGGCGTCGACGATGTTCCGCAAGCCGATCCTCGGGCCCCGCGAGTTCTTCTACGCCGACCTGTTCGCCAGCCGCCAGACCGGCTGCTTCGGCCAGATGGGCATGCCCGGCGTCCGCGACCAGCACACCGGCTGCGTCAGCACGTACCTCGCCGAGCACGACCTCTTCGACTTCCTGCTGTTCAGCCTGCCGGACAACGACGCCTACTCGCACAAGCACGGGCCGCACGCCCAGGTCGAGTCGATCGCGGCGGCCGACCGCCAGCTCGAGCGCCTGTTCCATCCGTTCGGCGGCACCGAGGCCTACCTCGACCAGCACGCGGTGATCATCGTCGCGGACCACTCGCACGCGCCGGTCGAGGCGACCATCGACCTCGCCGAGGCGGTCGCCGCCGACTGGACGGTCCTACGGCCATCGGGCGCCCGGGCCGCGGATGCGGAGATCGCGGTCTGCCCCGCCCAGCGCTCGGCGATGCTCTACGTCCTGCGGCCCGACGCGCGGGAGAAGGCGCTCGCGCCCCTCGTGCACGCGTCACAGGAGACCGACGGCGTCGACCTCGCCATGTGGCTCGACGCCGAGGGCCGGGCCGTGATCGCGGGCGACGGGGGAGAACTCCGGTTCGCGCCGGGGGACGACGTCACCGATGCGCGCGGCCGGGCGTGGGAGGTCCACGGTGAGCCAGGGGCCGTGCAGGCCGACATCGCCGACGGCCGCATCACGACGCCCGTCTACCCCGACGCCCTCTCGCGCGTGTGGGCGGCCCTGACCTGCCCCACCAGCGGCGACGTCCTGCTCAGCGCCGCGCCGAGCTGGGAGTTCCCGGACTGGGGCGGGCAGGCGCACGTCGGCGGCGGCAGCCACGGCTCGCTGCACCGTGTGGACAGCGAGGGTGCGCTGCTGTTCAGCGGCCTGGCGCCGACCGGGGTGCTGTCGGCGCGCGAGGCCGACGGCGCCTGGTCGATCACCGATGTCGCCCCGATGGCGGTTGCCCACTTCGGGGCTCGGTAGCCTCCCGGGCTCGCGATGTCGGCCCACTCCACCACCACGCCGGTCCATCTCCGCGTCCGCGCGGGCCTGCGCAAGCCGCACAACTGGCTCCAGCTCGTCCGCTTCGCGGCGGTCGGCGCCTCGGGCTACGTCGTCAACCTCGTGACGTTTGCGCTCCTGGTGCACGCCGCGGGCCTCGACTACCGGCTTGCGGCCACGGGCGCGTTCCTCGTCGCGGTCACGAACAACTTCCTGTGGAACCGCCGCTGGACGTTCCGCGCCCGGGACGGCCACCGCAACACCCAGGCCGCACGGTTCCTGTCGGTGAGCGTGCTGGCCTTCGCGTTCAACCTCGCGATGCTGTGGCTGCTGCATGGCCGGTTCGGGCTCCCCGAGGTCCCGGCCCAGGCGATCGCGATCGTGGCCGCCACGCCGCTGAGCTTCATCGGCAACAAGCTCTGGAGCTTCGCCCGGTGAGACGCGCGGCCGCGGCGTTCGCGGCCCTCCTCATCGCGCTCGCCGCCGCCGCGGCGCTCGCCGGGGCCGCCAGCGCGAATGACCTGACCAGCCCGCCCGCCCTGGACGAGGTGCCGGCCGGCGGGTATCGCCTGACCGAGCGCGAAGCGCTGCGCATCGCCGACCGCCTGCCCGAGGTGCGCGAGGCGCGGGCCGAGGCGGGGCGGTCCACCCGCAGCGCGTTCCTGAAGCCCGTCCGCCGCTGGCAGGTCAGCTACTACGACGCCAAGCGCGATCGCAGCGAGATCGCGCAGGTGCAGATCGACGACGCGACCGGGGCGGTCCTGGAGGTGTGGACCGACTACAAGGTTCCGTGGACCATGGCCCGCGGCTACGACGGCGCGTTCGGGCGGAAGATCAACTCGCCGTTCGTGTGGGTGCCGCTCGCGATCCTTTTCGTCCTGCCGTTCATCGACTGGCGCCGGCCGCTGCGGATGCTGCATCTCGACCTGCTCGTGCTCACCGGGTTCAGCGTCGCGTACGCGTTCTTCAACCAGGGCGACATCGACATCTCGACTCCCCTGACGACGCCCCTGCTCCTCTACGTCCTGGCCCGCATGCTGTGGATCGGGTTGCGCCCGAAGGACACCGACCGGCCACCGGACCGCCCGCTGCCCCTGTTGGTCCCGGCCCTCTGGCTCGGTGTCGCCGCGGTCTTCCTGCTCGGGTTCCGCCTGGGCCTGAACGTCCTGAGCTCGAACGTCATCGACGTCGGGTACTCCGGCGTGATCGGGGCGGACAAGCTCGCCAACGGGCTGCCGCTCTACGGGGCGTTCCCCGACGACAACGCGAGCGGCGACACGTACGGCCCGCTGAACTACCTCCTGTACGTCCCGTTCGAGCAGATCTTCGGCTGGAGCGGGCGGTGGGACACGCTGCCGGCGGCGCATGCGGCGGCGCTGGTCTTCGACCTGCTCTGTGTCGGGCTGCTGTTCCAGCTCGGTCGCCAGCTGCGCGGGACGGCGATGGGCATCACGCTCGTCTACGCGTGGGTGGCGTTCCCGTTCACGACCTTCGCGACGAACACGAACGCGAACGACGCGTTGCCGGCGGCGCTGACGATCGCCGCGCTCGTCGCGGCGACCAGTCCGGGGGGCCGCGGCATCCTCATCGGGATGGCGGGGCTGACGAAGCTCGCCCAGCTCGGGCTGATCCCGGTGTTCGCCACGTACCGGTGGTCCGAGCACCGGGTGCGCACCATCGTGCTCTTCGGTCTCGGGCTGCTCATCGCCACGATCCTCGCGCTGGCGACCGCGCTGCTGCACCAGGGCTCGCTGCGCGAGTTCTACGACGCGACGCTCAGCTTCCAAGCCGACCGCCTGTCGCCATTCACGCCGTGGGGCCTGTACGACGGGCTCGACACCGTGCAGACCGTCGTGCAGGTCCTCGGCGTCCTGTTCGGCGTCGCGGTCGCGTTCCTGCCGCGCCGGCAGGACGTCGTCGGGCTCGCGGCGCTGAGCGCCGCGGTGCTGATCGCGCTGCAGCTCGGCCTCGGGTACTGGTTCTTCCTTTACGTCGTGTGGTGGATCCCGCTCGTGCTCGTCGCGCTGCTGGGGCGCGACGGGGAGCCGGAGCTGCGGTGAGGGCGGCCGCGCCCTACGTCGCGCTCGTGGTCGGCTTCCTCGTGCTGACCACGGTCGGCCCGATGGCCGACACCCGCGTGAGCGATCTCTACCTCTACGGCCAGTACGCGCAGCTGCTCGCCGACGGCAACGTGCCGTATCTGGACTTCGGCTTCGAGTACCCGCCGCTGGGGATCGTCCCGATCGCGATCGCCGGGGTCCCGTTCCCGGGGCAGGGCGGTGAGGGCGGCGCGTTCGACTGGGCGTTCGGCGCGCTCATGCTGATCTGCGCGCTCGCCGGCCAGCGCGCCGCGGCGCTCCTCGCGCGCGAGACGAGCGACGGCCCGCGGGCCGACGAGGTCGTCGCGTGGCTGCTCGCGCTCCAGCCGCTGGTGATCGGCGCGTCGCTGCGCACGCACTTCGACCTGCTCCCCGTGGCGGTCACGGTCCTCGGCCTGCTGCTCCTCGCCCGCGCAAGGCCGATCGCCGGGATGGTCCTGCTCGGTGTCGGCACCCTGGTCAAGCTCTTCCCGGCATTGCTGGCGGCGGTCAGCGCGGTGTGGCTCGCCGGCCGGGATGAGCTGCGCGCGGCGGTGCGGGGATCGGCGGCGTTCGTCGCGGTGCTCGTGGTCGTGACGGTGCCGTTCCTGTCGAGCGGCTTCACCGACATGTTCACGTTCCATCTCGAGCGCCCGGTGCAGATCGAGTCGGCGCCCGCGACCGTGCTGTTCGCCGTCGGCGGCTCGGAGGTGACCGGCACGAACCTGCGCCCCGACCGCTTCAAGTCCAACGGGCTCGACGGCGGCGCGGCCGGCCCGGTCGCGGCGCTCTTCGCGGTCCTGCAGATCGCGGCGCTCGCCGCCGCGGTGCTGCTGGCGTTCCGCCGGCCCGACCCGCGCTGGCTGGGCCTTTGCTCGCTCGCGGCACTGCTCGCGTTCGTCGGACTGGGCAAGGTGCTCTCGCCCCAGTACATGATCTGGCTGGCGCCCTTCGCGGCGCTGGCGTGGGTCTGGGGCGAACGCGCGGTGGCGGTCCTGTGCGCGGTGGCGATCGTCCTGACGCACGTGTGGTTCCCGCGCCACTACGTCGCGCTGGTGCAGGAGACCGACTGGGTGATCTGGACCGTGGCCCTGCGCAACGTGGCGCTGGTGGCCGCGCTGCTCGTCCTCCTCGTCAGGCTGAGCGGTCCGGTCAGGCCTGTTGCCCGGCGAACTCGCTCGGGCCGGCCTCGACCGCTGCCTGATCCATCCACATGACCTCCCAGAGGTGGCCGTCGAGGTCGTGGAAGCTGCGGCCGTACATGAAGCCGTGGTCCATGGGGTCGCCGGCGGTGGCGGCGCCTGCCGCGAGCGCGCTGTCGGCGAGCTGATCGACGTCCGCGCGGCTCTCGGCCGAGACGCACAGGATCGACTCGGTCGCCGTGGTCGCGTCGGCCACCTGCTTCGTGGTGAAGTCGGCGAAGCGGTCGCGGTGCAGCAGCATCACGTAGGCCTGGTCGGAGACGACCATGCACGCGCAGCTCTCGTCGGTGAACTTCTCGTCGAACGCGAAGCCGAGCTTGCCGAAGAACGCCATCGAGGCGTGCAGATCGGCGACGGGGAGGTTGATGAAGATGAGGCGGGAGGTGGGCATACAGGGGTAGACCCAGCACGATTCGAGAACTCATCGGTCTTGCCAAACGCGCCTGCTTGGGTAGCCTCGTCGCATGGCTTCCGAGACGCTCACCCGCCCCGTCGAGGACCAGCTCGAGCAGCATCGCAAGGAGCTCACGGGCTACTGCTATCGCATGCTCGGCTCGGCGACGGACGCCGAGGACGCGGTCCAGGAGACGCTCACGCGGGCCTGGCGCAACATCGACCGCTTCGAGGGCCGCGCGGCGCTGCGCACCTGGCTCTACAAGATCGCGAGCAACGTCTGCTTCGACGCGCTGGCCGCCGGCCAGAAGCGCGCGATGCCCATGGACATGAGCCCGGGTCAGCCGAGCAGCGCGTCCGGTCCGCTGGAGCCGCCGCTGGCGGAGACAACGTGGATCGGCCCCGCTCCCGACGGCCTGGTCCTCGACGGCGTCGGCGACCCGGCGGCCCTCGCGGAGGCCCGCGAGTCGGTGCGCCTGGCGTTCGTCGCCGCGCTGCAGCACCTGCCGCCGCGCCAGCGCGCGATCCTCATCCTGCGCGACGTGCTGCGCTGGCAGGCGTCCGAGGTCGCCGAGCTCCTGCACCTCAGTGTTGCGGCGGTCAACAGCGCGCTCCAGCGCGCGCGGGCAACCCTCGCGTCACGCGATCTCGAGGTCGCCGAGCTCAGCGCGTCCACCGCGGACCGGGTCAGCGAGGAGCTGCTCGCCCGCTACGTCGACGCGTTCGAGCGCTACGACATGGACGCGCTCACTGCGCTGCTGCACGAGGACGCCACGCAGTCGATGCCGCCCTACCCGATGTGGCTGCGCGGCCGCGACGAGGTCCTCGCGTGGTGGTTCGGCCCGGGTGCGGGGTGCGCGGGCTCGAAGCTCGTGGCGGTGGAGGTCAACGGGCTGCCGGGGTTCGCGCAGTACCGCGATGGTGGCGACACGCCTTGGGCGATCCAGGTGCCCGTCTGGCGTGACGGGCAGATCGTGGACGTCACGGCCTTCCTGGAAACCGACGGGTCGTTGTTCAGGCTGTTCGGGTTGCCGCCCAAGCTGGACGCGTAGCTACCGCGAGACCGTCGCCGGCTCGAGCACCGGCTCGATGCTGTCCGCCCGCCCGGCCTCCGAGCAGCGGACGACGACCCCCATGAGCCACGGGTCCTCTTCGCTCGTGTCGAAGTGCTGCTTCATGTGGGTGACGAACCCCGCCACGGCCTGCTCGCGCTTGACGCCGATGACGCCGCCGCGCGGCCCGGTCATGCCGACATCGGTGATGTAGGCCGTCCCCTCGGGGAGCACCCGGAAGTCGTTCGTCGGGACGTGGGTGTGCGTCCCCACCACGGCGGTGACGCGCCCGTCGAGATACCAGCCGAGGGCGACCTTCTCGCTCGTCGCCTCGGCGTGGAAGTCGACGAGGATGTGGTCGCAGCGGCCCTTGAGCTCGTGCAGCGCGGCGTCGGCCTCCGCGAACGCCGGGCGGCCGGCCTGCAGGAACACGTTGCCCGACAGGTTCACGACGCCGAGCCGCACGCCGTCGCGCTCGACGACGCACGTGCCGTGGCCGGGCTGGCTCTTGAGGTAGTTGGCCGGCCGCAGGATCTCGTCGTGCTCGTCGAGGTAGCGGAAGATCTCGCGGCGGAAGTACGTGTGGTTGCCCAGCGTGATGACGTCGACGCCGTTGGCGAACAGCTCGTCGGCGATCTTCGGCGTGATGCCCAGGCCGCCCGCGCTGTTCTCGCCGTTGACGACGACGAACGTGGGCGCGTGGCGCTCGCGCAGCGACGGCAGCAGGGCGAGCAGCGTGCGCCTCCCGAGCGAGCCGACGACGTCGCCGACGAAGAGGATGGTGACGGCGGGGTCGCTCATGCCCACCCATTATCGACCCCGGCCGGGACAAGGGAGCCGCAGGCGAGCCTGTCCCCCCTACGATGCGGGGCGTGGTCACGCTGCACGCCGATGGGCTGAGCAAGGACTTCGGCGAACGCAGCGCGTTGCGCGATGTGAGCTTCGAGGTCTCCGAGGGAGAACGGGTCGCCGTCATCGGGCCCAACGGCGCGGGTAAGACGACGCTGCTGTCGCTCCTCGCCGGGTTGCAGCGCGCCACCGCCGGAACCGTGTCGCGCCCGCCCGAGGAGATCGGCTGGGTCCCGCAGCAGGCGGCGCTCTACCGCCGGCTGTCCATCCGCGAGAACCTCCGGCTGTTCGCGCGCCTCGAACGCGTCGCCGATCCCGACGCGGCCGTCGACCGCGCGCTGGAGCTGACCGGGCTCGCCGACCGCGCCAAGGACGAGCTGAGCACCCTGTCGGGCGGCAACCAGCAGCGCGTGAACATTGCGATCGGCCTGCTCGCCGATCCCCCGGTCCTGCTGCTCGACGAGCCGAGCTCCTCGCTGGACCCGCGCCAGCGCGCGGTGCTGTGGGACTTCATCGACGGCCTGGCCGCAGGCGGCACCGCCGTCATCTTCGCGACCCACGAGATCGACGAGGCCCAGCGCCACGCCGACCGCATCCTCGTCCTCGGCGACGGCGAACTCATCTTCACGGGGACCGCCGCGGAGCTGCATGCCGCCGGCGGGGACGACGACCTCGTCGTCGCGTTCGTCCGGGTCCTCGAGGCCCAGGGCCACTGATGCGCTGGCTGCTGCTCAAGGACCTGCAGATCCTGCGCCGCTCGCCGCTGCTCATCGGCCTGCTCGTCGTCTATCCCGTCGTCATCTCGCTGCTCATCGGCTTCGCGCTGTCGCGCGGGCCGGACAAGCCGAAGATCGCGTTCGTCAACGAGGTCCCCGAGCTGCAGCAGACGATCAACGTCGGCGGCGATCAGATCGACATCGCCAGCTACAGCGACCGCCTCTTCGAACGCGTCGACCCCGTCCCGGCCGCCACCCGTGAGGAGGCGCTGCAGATGGTCGAGGACGGCGAGGTGCTGGGCGCGCTCATCATCCCCGAGGACGCCGGTCGCAAGCTGCAGACCGCCGTCGCGCTGGGCGGCAGCGCCGAGAAGCCGACGGTCGAGGTGCTGTACGACGCGTCGGGTCCGTTGCAGGGCCAGCTCGTCGAGTCGCTGGTCGACAGCACGCTCGCCGAGGCGAACGTCGCGATCGGCGAGCGGATCACCGAGGTCTCCGCCGGCTACCTGAACATCCTGCTCGACGGCGGGTCCTTCTCGCTGCTCGGTCAGGACTTCGACATCCTCGGCCTGGCCGAGGCCGAGCGGATCCTCGGGCGCCAGGCCGCGCAGCTTCCGGCGGGGTCGACCGAGCGGGCCGAGCTCGAGCGCATCCGCCGGTTCGCGGAGCTGGCGGTGGAGAACCTCGACTTCTCCGACGAGATCCTGTCGTCCATCAGCAACCCGATCGACGTCAAGGAGACCCCGGTCGGCAGCAGCGGCGGCACGACGCTGGAGTCGTTCGCCGTCTCGGCGTCCGTGGTCTTCTCGCTGATGTTCGTCTGCGTCCTGCTGGCCGCCGGGATGCTCGCGCTCGAGCGCGAGGAGCACGCCTACGGCCGCCTGGTCCGCGGCCTGGTCAGCCGCGGCAAGCTCCTGGCCGAGAAGGTCCTCCTCGCCGCCTTGTGCGCGCTGCCCGTCGGGCTGGTCATGCTCGTCGTCGTCGCGCTCCTGGCCGACCTCGACTGGGGACGCGCGCCCCTGTGGACGGTCGGTGTGCTCGCGACCGGCCTGGCGTTCGGCGCCCTGGGCGTGGCCATCGGGGCGGTCGCGCGCGAGGTGCGCGCGGCGTCCCTGCTGGCGTTCGGGCTCTCCCTGCCGATCGCGTTCCTCGCGCTGGTCCCGGCGGGGACGGTGGCGGACCCGCTGTACGAGGTCATCCGCGTGGTGAGCGCGGCGTTCCCCTTCAAGCCGTCACTCCTGGCGATGGACGCCGCGCTGAACGAGACCGGGGACATGTGGCCCTCGGTGCTGCACCTCCTCGGCCTGACCGCCGCCTACGGCGTCCTGGCGCGCGTGGCGCTGCGCCGCTTCGGCTGACCCGGGGTTTGGCCGGTCCGGTCGCGCGGGCAGACGCACCGCATGATCCTTCTGTCTCCCCTGCGCCTGGGCTGGCGCGTGACCACCGGTGTCGCCGGGTTCGCGGCGAGCACGGCCGTGAGCGTCACCGAGGAGGTCCTGGCCCGGGTCCTCGTCTCGCCGGCCCGCCCGCGGTCGGCACCCGCCGACGTCGCGCCGCTCCGGCCCCGCCCGGATGCCGTACGCCCGGCC